>DASRBG010000196.1:0-68359 GCA_035653735.1 Gemmataceae bacterium | reverse complement strand
CGTGATCTTGGCAGCGTGCTCGTTCGACCAGGGCCGCAAACCCCTCGAAGAAGATGCCAAATTCCTCGGTCAATCGCTGTGCATGGGAAGTCAGCTCCGAGGCCGCCAGGAACAACTCGGGAGTATGGTCGCCCATCACTTCCTCGGCCTTGTAGCCGAGCATGCGTTCCGCACCGCGGTTAAACAAGGTGATGCGCCCGTGGGCATTGGTGGCGATGATGGCGACCTGCGTGGCCGCATCGAGCACCGCCTGCAAGCGCGAATTGCTCTGCGAGAGTTTCTCCGCCGTCTGCTTGAGCTGGCTGAGATCGCGGACATAGGCCGTCAGCAAAGGGGGCTGCTGCGGATGCAGCACGGTGATGGCCAATTCAATGGGAAATTCCTGACCGTCGGCGCGCAGGGCCACCGTCTCGACTCGTTGGCCGATCCACGGACCATAGCCGGTGGCCAGGAATTGCTCCCAACCTCGACGCTGCATCTCGCGCAAGGAAGGCGGGATAATGGTCTCGGCGATGGACTTGCCCAGGAGCGCTTCTCGCTCGAAGCCGAATAATTTCTCCGCGGCAGGATTGAATTCGATGATGCCGCCGTTGTGATCGATGGTGATGATGCCGTCGAGGGCGTTCTCGATAATGGCCCGGGTGCCGGCCTCGCTTTCCTGCACTTGCTCGGCGAAGGCGGTCAGGTGCTTTACCTTTCGGTCTTGCAGAACGAGCAGCTCTTCCAACTCGCGCACGCGCTGCCGCAAGTCTTGCTGTTCGTGTCGCTGGCTTCTCCACCAGCAAAACGCCATCAGCAACACGCCCAACGCGCATGCCAGGCTCGTTAGCGAGAGGAGCATGGGACTCAAGGTCATCAATCGATCTCTCCTCAGACCGTGGAATCCTCGCGGCGATTGAGGACGGGATTCACGCCGGCCCTCAACCCCGTTGCCCAAGGATAGCATGCGAAAGTGGATCAGGAGAGTTCGTAATACCCAAAACGGCGGTACACGACCGGCAGCACGAACAAACTGAGGGCGGTGGAAGTGACGAGACCGCCCAGAATCACAATCGCCATCGGTCCTTCGATTTCGCGTCCCGCCTCGCCGCTGCCGGCGGCGATGGGCAGCAGCCCCAGCCCCGTGACCAGCGCCGTCATGAGGACGGGCGCCAGCCGCTCGCGTGCGCCGCGGATTACCAATTCCGGACCCCAAGCCACGCCTTCCACTTCGTGCAAATGCTGCCAATGCGAGACCATCATAATGCCGTTGCGCATGGTGATGCCGAACAGAGTGACGAAACCAACCAGCGAACCGACGTTGAGAACGCCGCCCATCGCATAGACGGCAGCCACGCCGCCGATCAATGCGAAGGGCAAATTCAACAGCACCAACAGAAGCAGGCGCACCGAGCCGAACGCCAGCCACAGCATCAATACGGTGGCAAGCCCCGCGACTAACCCCAGCAAGAGCAGCTCACGTTGCGTGGTCTGCTTGGCCTCATGTTCGCCGGTGAACACGTAAGAGACGCCCGGGGGCAGGTTCAGCGCGCGCACGCGGCGCTCGGCCTCGGCGACGAACGATTCGGGATCATGGCCGCTCTTGAGGGCTACCGTCACCGTCTGCATTCGCAGCCCGCCCTCGTGAGTGATAAGGAACCGGCCATCGGAAAGAAACACATCCGCGACGCGCTTCAATTGCACCCGTGCGGTGCCTTCCGGCGAACGGCCGGCGTCAGCCGGCTGGTGGAGAGATGACCAGCCGGCTGACGCCGGCCGTTCGCCGGTCACTCCTCCTCCCGCATCAGCGGACGCGGGTGGAATTGAAATCCACAGATCCGCCACGGCCGCCGGATCATTCCGGATGGTGGGATCGAGTATCACCATCAAGTCGATAACGCGATTGTCCTTGTAGGTTTGACCGACTTCCGCTCCCTGATAGGCGGCATGTACGGCGTCGAGAATCTGAGCACTGCGCAGGCCGTAACGAGCAGCGTCGCGCGGACGGACGCGCACCACCAGCTCTGGTTGCCCCGTCTGCGGCTCGGCCTGGGCGCTCTCGCTGCCGCGGAGACCCGCAAGCGTTTCGGCGATGCTTCGCGATGCTCGCTCCACCGCCCCCAGATCATCGCCATAAACTTTCACCGCCACAGGCGCATTCGACCCGGACAGGCTGTCGTGGATGCACTCCGACAAGAACGTGAAGACTTTGAAGGAGAAGCCGGGGAAGCGATTGCGAAGGCTCTTACGAATGGAACTTTGTACCTCTTCAATATCCTCGGCTCCGAGGGAATTGATGGGCACTTCCAGCTCGCTGTACTCGACCCCCCAGGTATCCTCGCCCAATTCGGTGCGGCCGGCCAGCTGACACACGGCACGCACGGCCGACACTTCATGGAGATCGCGGTTGACCGCCGCGCCGGCGGCGAGCGATTGCCGCAGCGATGTACCCGGCACGCCTTGCATATGGATGATGAAGTGATTTTCACGCAGCTCCGGCAGAAACTCGCCGCCGAACTCCAGGATCGCCCAAAAGGCCGACAACAGCAGCAAGAACATCGTCGCCGACAAAAGCGCGAAGTTGAGATCGAGACGGCGAAGGAGAAATTCGTAGCCGCCTTGCAAACGGCGCAAAAGCGGCGGCTCTTCCGCGCCGCCCGCACGCGGCAACAAGAGGAGGCAGAGCGCCGGCGTCACAGTCAACGCCACCGCCAACGAGGCAAGCACTGCCAGCGAATAAGCGTAACCCAGCGGAGCGAACAATCGGCCCTGCACCCCCGACAAGAAGAAAACGGGAACGAAAACCAGCACCACGATGAAAGTGGCATAAACAACCGCGCCGCGCACTTCCAGCGAGGCCGATAGCACGGCGGCTAACGGCGACCGCGACGAGCCGGAACTTTGGCGCAGGCGGCGGAAAATGTTTTCGACATCGATGACGGCGTCGTCCACGACCTCGCCGACGGCGATGGCCAACCCGCCCAGCGTCAACGTGTTCAGGCTCACGCCGAAGGCCCACAACACCAGCACCGCCGCCAGCAGTGACAAGGGAATGGCAGTGAGCGAAATAATCGCCGCACGCATGTTGAAGAGCAGAACGAACAACACCACGGCGACCAGCACCGCGCCCACGAGCAGCGATTGAGTAACGTTGCCGACGGCATGTTGGATGAAGTCGGCCTGACGGAAGAGATCGCGGCGGATGACGATGCCCTCTCCCTCCAGTACCGGTCGCAGCTTCTCCAACTCCGCCTCCAGCGCGCGAGTTACTTCGAGCGTGTCGGCGCCAAGTTGCTTGTAGGCAAGCAGCGCCATTCCCGGTTTGCCGTCGAGAATGGCATCGCCGAATTTCGGCTCGGCCGCCTCAACGACGCGGGCCACGTCGCGGAGACACACGGGCGTTCCGGCGCCGGAGGCGACCACGACTTCCCCAAGCTCGGCAGCGGAGTAGACTTGCCCCTCCGCGCGAACGACGAGCCGCTGATTGTCGTTTTCCACAAAGCCCGCGCCGCGGACGGCGGTCGCTTGGCGGGTCGCCTCCAGCACATCGGTCAGGGTCAGCTGACGGGCGGCGAGCGCTTCGGGATTGACCTGAACCTGGAATTGCCGGACTTCGCCGCCGAAGAGCGTGACCTCGGCCACGCCCCGCACGGCCAACAGCCGCGGCCGTACCGTCCACTGGATGCGATCGCGCAGCGCCAGCGGCGATAGTTTGTCCGATGTGAAGCCGAACACGACCAGACGCCCAGTTGTTTTGGTCATCGGCCCTAGTCGCGGCGTTTTCACTCCAGTGGGAAGTCGTCCCGATACTTCGGTGAGACGCTCGGCGACAAGCTGCCGGGCGCGATAGATATCCACGCTATCCTGAAAAACGACCGTGATTGCGGATAGGCCCTGAATGGAGCGCGAGCGCAGCGCGTCCAGTCCAGGCGTGCCGTTAAGAGCCTGTTCGAGCGGCAAGGTGACCAACTGCTCGACTTCGCGCGCCGATAGGCCGGGCGCTTCGGTCTGAATGATGACTTGCGGCGGCGCGAATTCCGGGAAAGCGTCGAGGTGAGCGTGCCCGGCCGCGTAGAGTCCCCCCAGAAGCAACAAGATCGCCAGGGCGATCACGACGGCGCGATTGCGCAGCGACCAGGACACGATGGCTTGAAGCATAACGCCAATCAACGACAACAGGCTGGTAGGCCGCGACCGTAAGGAAGCGGACAAAACAACCGCTCCCTTACGGTCGCGGCTCTACTTAATCGGTATCCGCGGTCCCGACAAGAAATTCCTTGGAGAGAAGCACTTGGGCCTGGCGCGAGACCACAGGCTCTTTCGCCGTCACTCCGCCGGGCTGATTGCCCTGCCGGACAGCGAGAATCCAACAGTCGCTTTGGCGGCCGAGAATCCGCACCGCGCGGCGTTCATACGTTTCTTCTTCAACGCGGACATAGACCAGGGGTTGACCTTGATGGAAAAGGATGGCGCCGGCGGGCACGGCGACGGCCGGCTGTGCCGCCGCTGATTCTTCGCGCACCCGCGCCGTCACCTGCATCCCTGGACGCCACAGGCCGGCGGAGCCGTTCTCTTTAGCCCCCGACGTAGCCGCTAGATGAGCGTCGTACAGGTAACTCACAAACTGCGAAGTCGCATCAACACGCGGGGCGGGACCGACAAGCTGAGTCTGGATGGAGGGCGGATCGAATCGTGGCCGCGAGGAATCGCGGACCCCGTTCAGGAACGAATTCGAAAATGCGGGAACGTGCATTTCCACGTTCCGCGGCGGTCCAGACCGTGTGACGAGTTCCGGCGGGAAGTCGAGGCGAATCAGCGGATGGCGGAAGTCCACCAATTGAGCGATCAGAGCGCCCGACTCGACCGCCATCCCTGGCCTTGCCGCCAAGTCCGTTACCTCGCCATCGCATGGAGCGGCCAGCGAATGGCTCCAAAGCGAATTGTCGCCATCCTTGTGGCGCTCCACTTCTTGAATCGCCTTGTTCCATTGCTCGGCAGCCGCCTTGGCCGTGGCCACTTGGGTCCGCGCCTGGGTGAGCTGAACGAGGGCCGAATCCAGCTCATTGCGGGCAATGATTTCTTGCACGGCCGCGGCTTTGAGGCTGTTGACGCGATCTTCTTGGACTTTGACTTCCTCCTCGGCGCCGCGTTGCTTGACGCGCGCTTCGGCGAGCTTGTTTTGCAGATCGAGCCGAACATCCGGACCGACGCGGATGTCCACCCAACCGAGCGTCTGTCCGGCACGGATCCATTGCCCAGGCGTTGGCCAGGCCAGGTCCGCGGCGCTCCGCAACGTGCCGGCGAACGGGGAGCGAATCTCCGTGGCGGCCCGTGGATTGGGGATGATTCTGCCGTAAATCGTTGCTTGATCGTACCATTGCCGCGATCGCGCCGGTTCCGTCTCCAAGCCGTAGCGCTTCGCTTCGTCTTCTTCGAGTTTGACGATCCCTTTTACCGTTTGTGCTGTCGTAGGCGCTGCTTTCTCCTCGCTCTCATCTTGATTGTGTTCCTCACGCACTTTTTCGTGTATCAGAAAGAGGCCGAACAGAGCGCCGCCGAGCAAGCCGAGAGTCAGCAGCCATTTGAGAGGAGTTATCAGCAGGTGTAGGCGCATGAGGGATCTCGTTATCACCGAAGCCAATGCTGAAGGCACATTCCAGAATACCGATAACCCCGACGGCCCGCAGCGCCAGTCAAGGCGAGCGGGGTTGCGTAAGCGCCCCGAGAGATTCCCTCGGGGCGCTTACGCAACCCCGCTCGCCTCGGCTGATAATGAAAATCAATGTTCGCCGGCCTGCACCGCGCCCGGCAGGTTTACGGTCGTCGCCCGGCGTTGCTCTTGAAGCAACTGCAAAATGACGCCGCGCAGCCCGGTCGTGGCGGCGCCCGGCGAGGTTTGGAGCGCGACGCCAACCTCCGTCGGGTTCAGACCGCCCGTCAGCTGTAGTCCGTCGATTTCAACCAGCACTTTGTGAAGCTCCGTCAAAGCATCGATGTAGCCCAGGTTCGCCTGCGCGAACTCTCGCCGCGCGGCCAAGACCCTCATGAAATCGAAGCGGCCCATCTTGTTTGCCTGGATCGTCAGGTCCAGGTTCTCCTTGGCGCGGGGCAAGACTTCCTTTCGCAAGCGCTCGGCCTGAGTCCGCAGCGTCAGATACGAGCGGAAAGAAATCGATAGCTGATCGGTTATGGCCAGGCGGAGACGATCGTATTCCCATTGGGCCTGCCGCAATATGCCTTGTGCGTTGACAATGTTGCCCTGGTTGCGGTTGAACACCGGTATCGGCATGGAGATTAGCGTGGTAACGCCGGTAAATTTCAGGATGTGATCGCGCTGGTCGACGACTTGCACATTGACATCCGGGACCGCCTGAGCGCGGGCCAGCCGCAGCTCGTATTGCGCGGCGCGGATCTCGGCTTCCTGAGCTTTTAGCAACGGACTGGATTCGAGCAGTCGTTGATGCTCCTTCTGCCAGTCCAATTCGGGCACATTCTCCTCCAAGCTGCCTGCCACCGGGACGGGCGGCAGCTCGGCGACACCGACAACATTGGCTAGTTGCTGTCGGGCGCTCTGTTCGCGGTACTGAGCGTCTTGATGGGCGGTGCGAGCGGCGCTCAACTGCATCTCGGCTTCCAGGAGGTCGGGGCGCGAGCCTTGCTTGGTTTTCAATAACTGCTCGGCGGCTCGCACTCCATCCTCCGCCAGGCGCACCTGCTCCGCCGCCGCCTCGACCGCTTTCTGGGCGCCGAGCAGCTCATAGAACCGGATACGAACGTCATTGAGAACGCGGAACTGCTGGGCATTAAGGTGCCAGGTTCGCCAGATGACCTCTTGTGTGCCCTCCGCGCGGCCCAGTCGGAGTTTGCCGGCCGTGATGATCGTCTGGCTGAGAAAGACGCCGTTGGTCAGGCTCTCCCCGCTTCGGTCGGCGTCGGAGCGGATGTAGCCGGCCACGGGATTGGGATACAGGCCGGCCTGCCTTCGGAGTCCCTCTTGCTGTTGCACCAGCGCCGCGGCCTGCGGGAGGGTGGGATTGCGCCGCAGGGCGATTTGTTCAAGTTGATTCAGGGTGAGAGGCTTTCCGCCGGCAACCAACTCCGCGGGGTCGTTGTTTTCCGGTGGTTGTTCGAGACGCGCTGGCGGCGGCAAGTCTGGCGAACGGCCGGTGTCAGCCGGCTGGTTGGAGCTTGACCCGCCGGCTGACGCCGGCCGTTCGCCAGATTCGGTGGCGGAACAGGGGACGATGCTCGGCTCACTGGCTAGCGGGGATATGTCCTTGGTGGCCGAGTCGCTCCGCGACTCGGAATGCACTTGCGGAGCAACGGCACTACCCTGAGGATCGGATGGACAGCTACGGCAGCCGAGAGAAACCATCAGCACTGGAACGATCAACCAGCGCATGGATGTTCCCCCCAACTCCGCGAATCCCGACTCTTCCTCCTTATCGGCACGCCAGGCAGAGTCAAATGAGGGGATCGCCGTTCACGCCGCGAGTTTGCGCGGATCGGGCGCTTCGCTCAAATGAACCTCGGCAAAGCGTTGGCCGTTGGAGTCATAGAAGAGGATACGGTCCTCCTCACCGGCCCAGACAGCATAGGTTTTGACCATGCGCGGCCCTTGTACCTGAAAGAACAAGCCGCACGGCCGGCCCGATCGTTTAATCACCGCCTGATGCATCGGCGTCTGTGCCGGATCAAGCTGATCGTGGGCGCACAGGGTATTGCGAACGTGATCGCGGAGAGCATCCAGGGTGGGCAGACAAACAACGCTGTTCATGCAAGCTACGGAGCCTCGGGAACTAAAGATGGAGAGCAATGAGAAAATCGGCTATCTTGCTCACCATTCTTTACAGGCTCCTGCCAATCGCGAAGGGGTCACGGCCGTTCACCAACCACCTCTTTCGGCTTGCCGCAAGCATTCACGGAGCTGTTGGGCCAGCACTTGTACGTGCGGCTCCTTGACCATGGTATGGTGCTGTCCCGGCACGAAATGGACATCGACGCCAGCGGCTAGCTTACCCCAATTGCGATCCGGCGCGACCGGCACCGGCACCGGCGATTCGGCCGGACGAAAGAGCGTTAGCCGGCCGGGATAAGGACGAAGTGCGTACTCGCTGCCCAACTTGATGTGCGCATGAAACAGGCGCTTCAGATCGTCGAGGATTTGTTGCACCAGCTGCAGGGGCGTATCGGCATCCACAAGGCCGAGCTTCCGCACATGGTCCCAGAGATACGGCAATTGCTCCTCAGGACCGAGACGGTCTAGTTCTTCCAGCGTGATGTCCAGACCGTACTCGCGGGCAGATTGATAGGCATCTTCCGCGAAGGAGGCATTGGCGGCGTTCCACGGAATGGTCGTGTCCAAAAGCGCCAGCAGCCCGATGGGTTCCCCCTGCTTGCGAAGTTGTTGCGCCATCTCGTAGGCAACGACGCCGCCCATCGACCAGCCGCCGAGATGATAGGGTCCGTGCGGCTGCACCGCGCGAATGGCGGCGACGTACTCAGCGGCCATTTCCTCCAGCGACGCCGGCAGCTCGGTCTCGCCGTGCAGGCCGCGCGAGCGGAGGCCATACACGGGACGATCGTCACCGAGGCGATGCGCCAATGGCTGGTAGCAGACCACGATTCCGCCCGGAGGATGCACCATAAAACAGGGTGTCCGCGCTCCGTTGGGTTGGAGCGACACAAGCAGTAGATGACAAGGTGACAAGGTGACAGGGTGACAAGGTGAAGGAGAATCAATTAGGATATTGGTCAGCTTGTCACCTTGCCACCTTGTCACCTTGTCATCTTCCGCAGGCAGCGACTCCGCCCCAAACCGAGCGCGGATCGTATCGGGACACAGTTCCATCAAATAGTGGGCGAGTCCGGCGATGGTCGGCGAATCGAAAAGTGCAACGGTATAGACTTGATGATTCAGTTTTTCTTGGATGCGATTGATGAGCACCGCCGCCTGGATCGAGTTGCCGCCCAGCTCGAAAAAATTGTCGAGAACGCCAATCTGTTGCACACCGAGCAAATCCCGCCACAAGCCGGCGAGGTACTCCTCTAGCGGCGTGCGCGGCGCGAGGAACGGATGGCTCGCGGGGCGTTCGGTCAGCGGAGCCGGCAGCGCCTTGCGGTTCACCTTGCCGCTGGGCAAGTGCGGCATCGACGGCACCAGCACGAACGAGGAGGGCACCATGTATTCGGGCAACCGTTCCTGGAGATAACGGCGCAGTACCGGGGCGGTCGGCAGCCCCGCTCCCGCTCGCGCCGACACATAAGCCACCAATCGCTGGCTTTCGCTCTCCTCGCCATACACAATCACGGCGGATTCTTGCACCGCCGGGTGCATCGCCAACAGGGCCTCGATTTCGCCGATCTCGATGCGTCGGCCGTTCAGCTTCAGTTGCTGATCGAGCCGACCGAGAAATTCCAGCGTCCCATCCGCCAACCAGCGGCAACGATCGCCGGTCCGATACAACCGAGCGCCAGGGCCGGGGCGGAAAGGGTCCGGCACAAAGCGCTCGGCCGTCAGCTGAGGATCGTTCAGGTAGCCGCGCGCCAAACCCGCGCCGCCAATGTACAGCTCGCCGGGAACGCCGATGGGGACAGGCCGGCGCTGTTGGTCCAGCACGTACACCTGGACATTGGCGATGGGCCGGCCAATCGGAATGCTGGAGCGATCGTCGCCGCGGCGGCAGGTCCACCAGGTCGCGTCGATTGCCGTCTCGGTCGGACCATAGAGGTTGTATAACGGCACGTCCACTAGCTCGAACAATCGAGCCGGCAAGTCCGGCGGCATCGCCTCGCCGCCGCAGAAGACCCAGCGCAGCGTGCGTCCGGCCTCACGCAGCCGCTCGTCCAGCATCAGCCGCAATTGCCGCGGAGGTATCGGAAGGACCGTCACTTGATCGCGGCGGATGCGTTCGAGGATACGCGCGGGATCGCGTTCCTCGCCCGGCGCGGCAAGGACCAGCTCGGCGCCGGCGGCGAACGCGGCAAAGATGATCGACAAGGAGGCGTCGAACACGTAGGGAACGAGCAAGAGCAGGCGATCGTCCGGACGCACGTGAAGTGCATCCATGTGCCAGCAAATCGTATTGCAGATGGCGCGATGCTCGATCATCACTCCCTTCGGTCGTCCGGTCGAGCCGGAAGTGAAGAGGACGTAAGCGAGGTCGCTCGGCCGCGACGAGCGGGGTTGCGTCAGCGCCCCGAGAGTTCGATTCGGGAGCGCCTTGAGAGATGCACTCGGGGCGCTGACGCAACCCCGCTCGCCCGAGTGCTGCGGGCTGGCGAGATCCGAATCGTCATCCACGTAAATAACTTGCGTCTCAAGCGAGGGCAGCCTATTCGCCAACCGGCGCTGTGTGAGGAGGATGGGAGCGTGCGTATCGACGAGAATGCTCCGCAATCGCTCGCCAGGACTGGCGGGATCGAGCGGAACATAGGCGCCGCCGGCTTTGAGAACGCCGAGGATCGCGGCGATCATCTCCGGTGAGCGCTCCAAGCACAATGCCACGAGCGTCTCCGGAGCGACGCCTTGTAGCCGTAACCTCTCAGCCAGCCGGTTCGCCCACGCCTCCAACTCACCGTAGCGAATTGTTTGCTCTCCAAAACGCAGCGCGATCGCCTCAGGAGTGCGCGCCGCCTGTTGCTCGAACAATTGATGCAGGCGCAGATCGCGCGGATAGTCGGTGCGAGTGTCGTTCCATTCATGCAGCAGGCGGTTTTCCTCAGCCGGCGTCAACAGCGGCAGCTGGGATATTCTTCTTTCCGGATCGTTTAATGATTCTTCGAGAAGCACACGATAATGCTCCACCAGTCGAACCATCGTCTCCTCGTCGAAAAGATCGGCATTGTAGCGCAGTATTCCGTAAAGGGTGCCGTCGCTTTCTTCGAGGATCATTTCCAGATCCATCTGACAGGTTCGATGTTCGAGACGGTACGGCTCGGCAGGCAATCCGCCGACGTTGAGGCGAACTTCCGTCTGCGGCAGAAAGAAACTCCAGCAACCCAGGCCGACCGGCCGATGCGCCTTCTCCAGCGTGAACGACGCTTGTACCAGAGGCGGGCGACTCGGATCGCGCGGAAGGTTCAGGCGCTCGACCAGCAATGGAAACGGATAATCCTGGTGTTGCAGCGCCTCCAGCACCGTGGCGCTGGTCTGGCGCAGCAGCTCGCGAAACGTCGGATCGGCGGACAGCTTCGCTCGCAGCGGCAGCATGTTGATGAAGTAACCGACGACGTGCTCGAACTCGGACCGGCTGCGTCCCGCGAAAGGTGAGCCGATAACGAAATCGTCCTGGCCGCTGTGCCGGCCAAGCAACACTTGAAACCCGGCCAACAGGATGGTGTAGGGCGTGACCCCTTCGGTAGCGGCCAGCGCCTTAACCCGCCGCGTCAGGTCCGGATCAATGCGGCACGCGACCGCCGCGCCGCGCGAGGTGAAGCGCGACGGACGCGGCCGATCAAGCGGCAACTCCAGCACGGGCGATACGCCTGCAAGTTGCTTCTCCCAGTACGACCCCAGACGCTCGCCTTCGTGGCTCGCCAGCATCTCCGCCTGCCAGCGGACGAAATCACGGTAGTGAGTCCGCTGTCCGCTATCCGCTGTCCGCTGCCCGCTGTCTACTTGGGCGGAGAGCGGATGGTGGAGAACGGATGGCGGAGAGCATCCGCCAGGATAGAGCTGCTGCATTTCCTCCATGAGCAGAACCAGCGACCAGAAATCGCCTATGATGTGATGCGCCGTCAGCAGGAAAACATGTTCATCTGGAGAACGCGAGAAGAGGTGCATGCGCACCAGCGGCCCGCGTTCCAGGTCGAAGGGACGATATGCCTCCTCTTCGACACGGGTAAGCAGCTCTTCCTCGCTCCATGAGGAGGCGTCGCGAACTTCCCACCAGGTCGAAGTGCAATCAACGGAAGGATGCACTCGCTGAAGCGGTTCGCCATTGTGTTGCTCGAATGTCGTCCGCAGGCTTGGGTGGCGTTCAATCAAAGTCTGCAAGGCCCGCTGGAAGGCCGGCACATCGAGTCGCGCACGAATGCGGGCCGGAAAGAAAATGTTGTAGGCGGCACTAGCGTGATCCAGCTGAGAAAGAAACCACAGGCCGCGTTGACCGTGGGAGAGGGGAAAAATCGTACCCTGGTTCGCCTTGTCCCGCAGCAACTCCGCCAAGAGCATTCGCTTTTCCGTGAGCGACAGGCCCGCCAGCGACTGCGGAGATTGACTCATGGCGTCGTGCTCCTATCACCAGACTTGTTGAGGAGGCTCATGAGCATGGCGTCCACATCCTCATCGGACATCTCGGCGATTTTCGCCATCAGATCGTCATTGGGGATCGGCTCGGCGGGGACCAGCTCCGTGGGCAGGTTCGGCTCGTCGCGCACTAGGCCATTCGCGGACCCGTTGGCACTTTGTTCGAGCAGCTGGTCGGTCAATCGCGCCAGACTGGAGCTGCGCATCAATTCCATGATCGGCATATTTATGCGCAATTCCTGCTCGATCCAGTTGCGCAGCTCGACGGCCATCAACGAATCGATGCCGAGGTTGAGCAGCGGTTTATTGACATCGAGTCGATCCGGCGAGGCTCCGAGCACGCGCGCGACCTTATCCCGGAGAAGCGCGCCGAGATTGGAGCCGCGGTCGTGAAGAAGCGGGTGAGAAGACTGCTCTGGAACGGTTGCGGGTCCGACGGACTGGAGCAGATGAGCGAATCGCGGTGAGACTCGTCCCGACACCCCCAAGCCGCGCCAGCGCGACCAGTCCACGCGCATGACACTGATCTGGATCGCACGGCGCTGCAACGCGCGCTCCAACAAGGTCAGGGCCTGCCGGACGGTGAAGCTGCGCACGCCGCGACGTTCGAGCCATTCTCCCAGCTGCGGGTGTTCCGCCAGATAGCCGACCTCGCCGAGATAGCCCCAGTTTATGGTCAGGGCCGGCAGGCCCAGCGCCCGGCGATGCCAAACCAGGGTATCGAGAAACAGATTGGCCGCCGCGTAATTGCCCTGCCCAGCGTGGCCGAAGACGCTCGACAGCGACGAAAACATCACGAAGAAATCGAGCGGCGAATCAAACGTCTGTTGATGGAGGTTCCAAGTTCCCTGTACCTTCGGAGCCAGGACGCGCTGCATAAGCGAGCGATCGAGGTTGAGTAAAAGCGCGTCTTCAAGAACCATGGCGGCCTGGATAACGCCGCGCAGCGGCGGACGGTCGCGTGCGATTTGGGCTAACGCAGCGGCAAGGTCTTGTTCCTGAGCCACGTCAGCCCGATGGACGACGACGTTAGCGCCGCGTTGCTCCAGATCTTCCACAGCCTTGCGGGAAGCCTCCGAATGGATGCCGCGACGCCCCAATAACGCCAGATGCCGCGCCCCGCGCTCAACCATCCAACGCGCCACCGCCAAACCGAACCCCCCCAGGCCGCCGACAATCAAGTAGGTGGCGTCATTCCGGAAGGTGATCGGCTCGTCGGCGGGCGCCATGACAGCGGGCCGCTGCCGCATCGACAGCACGATCTTGCCGAGATGTTTGCTCTGCTGCATGAAGCGAAAGGCAGAGACGGCATCGGCAATCGGATAGACGCGGTGCGGCAGAGGTGCCAGCCGGCCCTCCTCCGCATCGTGAACGAGTTGCCGCAGCAGCTTGCCGAGAAGGGCCGGCCGCTCGCGGATCACGCGATCGAGGTCGATGGCATGGAAGGTCAAGTTCTTGCGAAACGGCCGTAGTCCCAGGCGGCTGTTGGCATACACGTCGCGTTTGCCAATTTCAAGGAAACGGCCATAATCGGCCAAGAGTTCGAAACTGCGCACGAGCGCTTCGCCGGCCAAGGAGTTCAACACCACATCGACGCCGCGGCCGTTGGTTCGCTCCCTCACCTCATCGGCGAAGGCCAGCGAGCGCGAGTCCATGACGTGCGCGATGCCGAGGCTCTTCAGGTACTGGCGTTTCTCCGGCGTACCGGCGGTGGCGAAAATCTCCGCGCCGGCCCGTTTTGCCAGCTGGACGGCAGCCAAGCCGACCCCGCCTGTCGCCGAGTGGATCAGCACACTTTCGCTGGCACCGAGGTGCCCCAGATGTTCCAGAGCGTAGGCAGCCGTCAGAAATGCAATCGGCAGTGTGGCCGCCTCCTCGAAGGTCCACTGTGGCGGCTTGCGCACGGCCAGTTGGGAATGCGTCAGGAGATGGCTGCCGAAAGCGAATGGGGCCACGGCCAGCACCTCATCGCCGACGCGCAGATCGGAGGCGCCCTCGCCGACCGCCGTGATTCGCCCGCTACATTCGGCACCAAGAGGAAGAGGACCATCGTCCAGTCCGGGATAAATCCCCAGCGACTTCATGACATCGCTGAAATTCAGGCCCGCGGCGACGACTTCAATCTCGATTTGCCCCGGACCCGGCGGTTGCCGCCGCAGGACGCGCGGCGTCAGATCTTCGAGGTTGCCTGGAGGCGAAATGGTCAGGCGATAGGATTCATCCGGATCAACGGCGACAGCGGTTTCACCGGTGGAAGGCATCAGGCGATGGACGTAGCGCATGCCGCCGCGCAGGGCGATCTCATCTTCATCGTCTTGAACCATCAGCTCGTTGAACAGCGCTCCGCTGCCGGCGGTTTTGTCCGCCGGATCGAGATCCACCGTTTTGCCGCGCAGCCGAGAGGATTCATTGGCAATGACACGCCCCAGGCCGATGACGGGACTTTGGGCGACGGCAACCGGCATCGGCTTGTCACCGACGGACTGCGCTCCGCGCGTGACCAGCACCAAGGGCGTCTCCGCGACGTTGCTGATCTTCTCCCACGCCTGTACCAGATTCAACACACTGAAAAGGCCCGCTTCCTGCGCCGCTTCCAGTTCGGCCACACGGAGCGAGTGCGTCGGCGGCGCATCGAGGTTCCACAGGTGAACGATGCCGCGGCAAGGAACGCGGCCGGGAGCGAGAACTTCTCCCAGCAAGCGTGTCATGTCCTCCGCCCGGCTGGGATGGATCTCGTAGCGCTCCCTGCCGCTTTGCGAGAATACGGGGCCGGCGAAGACGAGTGTAGAAGGCATGCCGGCGACGTGCAGGCGCTCGGCCAGTTGCTCGCCCACGCCGCTGCGATCAGCGAAGATCAGCCAGTGATTCCCCTCTCCGTTGGCGAGAAGGGTGGGGGCGGTGGGAAGCGCTTGCCGCCATTCGTAGGCGTAGAGCAGATCGTCCAGCTTCTTCTCCGCATCGCCGCCGACGCGCTGACTGTGGAGTCCGCGGACCTGAGCGATAAGCTGATAATTCTCATCGTAAATATCGACATCCGCGACAAGCCGGCGCTCCGTCTTCTCGCGGATGCGGGCATGGCTACGCAGATGTCGGCTGGGACGGCGATACAGGCGGACTTGTTCGATCTCGACCGGCAGGTAGAGCCGGCCTTCCATGAAATTGTCATTAGTGGGGATGATGCTCTGGAAACAAGAATCGAAAAGGGCAGGATGGAACAGATAATCTTCCGCCGCGACGGACTCCGGCAGACAGACCTCGCTCAACGCTTCGCCCTCGCCTCGATAGCCGCCTTCGATGCCCTGAAACAGCGGCCCGTAATCCAGACCGATCTTGCGGCAAGAATCGTAGCAGTCTTCGCGCGAAAAGTGTTCCCTTAGCGAACGGCCGGCGTCAGCCGGCTGGTCGGGGCTACACCAGCCGGCTGACGCCGGCCGTTCGCTAAGTGCGCCTCGCACAACGATACTGGCGTGCGCCGTCCACTCCTCCTCGGCATCGATGGCCCGGCTATGGATGCGCACGGTGCCATCCTCGGCATGATAGGTTGCACGCAACCGCCGCGGCTGATCCGGTGTCAGAAAACAGGGGTTCGTCAATTGGACATCTTCCAGCCGGCAGGCGCTGTCGCCGAACATCTCGCGGGCCACGGCGAAGGCCATTTCCAGGTAGCCCGTGGCAGGGAAGATGATCGCCCCCTGAACGCGATGATCGTTCAAATAGGGAAACAATCGCAAATCCAGGCGTGTCTCCCAAGCAGGCTGCGGGGCGCGGAGCGATGTTCCAAGCAACGGGTGGGCAGGCGCCGCCAGCCGCGACGTCCGCGAATCTCCGCTCTCCGACCAGCAGCCCTCGCGTTGCCAGGGATAGCGCGGCAGACGCAGCGTTTTCGCGGGACCGGGTATCACGCCGCTCCAGTCGATGGGATACCCCAGCATGTAGAGCTGGCCGAGCGAGCGCAACATGGTGCCGTGCTCCTCCTCGCGGCGGCGTAGCGACGGCATGACCTGCACGTTTTTGCCGCGATGCTGAGTACATTCAGCAAGCGACGTGACGAGCACGGGATGCGGACTCAGCTCCACCACGGTGTTGCATCCCCAGTCGAGGAGATGTTCGACGGCGGCGGCGAACTGGACGGTTTGCCGCACGTTGCGCCACCAGTATTCCGGTCCCATCTCCGGGCCGTCGATCTGGCGTCCGAGCACCGTGGAAAACAAGGGCAACGCTGCCGGGCGCGGTTGGATGCCGCGCAGCGACGCTAGCAGTTCGTCGCGCACCGGATCCATTTGGGCGCTGTGAAAGGCGTATTGCACCTGCAAAAACCGGCAAAACACCTGCCGGCGCTCCAGCACGCGCGCGATCTCCTCCAGCGGACCTGCATCTCCGGACAGCGTGACCGAGGAGGGACTGTTGACGGCGGCGAGGCTGAGGCGTTCGCCATACGGAGCGATCAGCCGCCGCGCTTCCTCCGGAGTGATGCCGGCCGCGAGCATCCGGCCTCGGGAGGGGGCTAGTTCCATGCACCGGCCCCGTTGATAGATCACACGCACGGCGTCTTCGAGAGAGAACACACCGGCGAGATAGGCGGCGGCCACCTCGCCGACGCTGTGTCCCATGATCGCTTGCGGCCGCACGCCCCAGGAACGCCACAAAGCTGCCAACGCAGCCTGAAGCGCGAAAATGGCCGGCTGCGAAATGGCGGTCACGTTCATGCGTGAATGGGCCTCATCGGCGGTCAGTTCATCCAGCAACGACCATGAGCCAAGGCCGCGGACGATCTCATCGCAACGCTCGATGGTCGCGCGAAAGACCGGCTCTTGTTCCAGAAGCTGGCGCCCCATCGCCCACCACTGCGGCCCCTGCCCGGAACACACGAACACCAAGTTCGGCTGTTGCCGCGCCGCTCCCTGGTAGTCCGATGATGCGAATACGGCGAGCTGTTCGGCCAATTCTTCACGCGAATGGGCGACGATAGCGAAGCGATGATTGTGGTGACTACGACGATGGGCCGCGTTGAACGCAAGATCGCGCAGCGAGACATCCGGCGGGCAACTCGTAACCAATTGCCGCCAGGCGCCGGCCAACTCGCGCAGCGCATGGGGACTGCGGGCGGAGAGAGGCAGAAGATGACAAGGTGACAGGGTGGCAGGGTGATGGGGTGACAAACAATTACTCGTATCGTCGGTCGATCCATTGATCGCTTCGGACAAAGTCACTCTGTCACCTTGTCTCCCTGTCACCTTGTCACCGGAAGGTGCTTCCTGCAACACCACATGCGCGTTCGTACCGCCGTATCCGAAGGAATTGACGCCCGCTGTCGCCGGGGTGTCACTTTCCGGCCATGGTTCCAAATTCGCCGGCACGCGCAGGCGCAGCTTGGCAAAGTCGATGGCCGGGTTGGGCTGGTGGAAGTGCAGATTGCCGGGGATGCGGCGATGATGCAGGGCCAGCGCCGTCTTGATAACGCCGGCAATGCCGGAGCCGGCTTCGAGATGGCCGATATTGGTCTTTACCGATCCGACCAGGCAAGGGCGATCCGCAGGACGATCCGCCGACAAGACGCGCCCCAATGCCCGCGCCTCAATAGGATCGCCGACCAGCGTGCCGGTGCCGTGCGACTCGATGTATTGTACGGCCAAGGGTGATACGCCGGCATTTTGGTAAGCCTGACGCAGCAGCGCTAGCTGCGCTTCTTCACTGGGTACGGTGAGTCCGGGCGTTCGCCCGTCTTGATTGACCGCGGTGCCGCGAATGATCGCGTAAACCCGATCGTTGTCGGCCAGCGCACGGGACAACGGCTTGAGGACGATCATGCCGGCGCCCTCGCCGCGGACGAAGCCGTTAGCCGCCGCATCGAAGGCATGACAACGACCGTCCGGCGACAGCATGCCCAGCCGGCTGAACCCGATGTACCAATCCGGCAACAGCAGGGCGTTGACGCCCCCTGCCAATGCCAGCGGACAACCCTCTTCCCAGATGCTTTTGCATGCCAGATGCACGGCCACCAGCGCCGAGGAGCAAGCGGTATCGACGGCGACGCTCGGTCCACGCAGGTCGAAGCAATAGGAAATGCGGTTGGCGGCGATGCTTAGGGAACCGCCCGTGTTGGTGTAAGTGTCGATGACGCCGCGATCGCGGAAGCTGATCTGCGCGAAGGAATATTCCCAACTGGAAATGCCCACGAACACAGCGGCCTTGCTGCCGGAGAGCACCTCCAACACCTGCCCGCCGTCCTCCAGCGCCTCCCAGGCCGTTTCGAGCAACAGACGCTGCTGCGGGTCCATGTGCGCCGCTTCGCGCGGCGAAATGTCGAAGAACCCCGCGTCGAATTGATCGATGTCATCGACGAAACCACCCCGGCAAGCATGGCTCTTGCCCGGTTTACCTATTTCCGGATCGTAAAAAGACTTTTTATTCCAGCGCTCGGGCGGCACCTCGCCAACCGCATCCACGCCGTCCGCCAGCAGTTGCCAGAAAGTTGCGGGATCGTTGGCCTTTCCGGGGAAGCGGCAGCCGATCCCGATGATGGCGAGGGGTTCGCGAGAGGTTACTGGACCGATGGCGGCGACGCTAGAGGATTTTGGAGGAGGGCCGTTGGTGTGATGATGTCTCATAACTCTTTCTGCTCCGCTCCGCGCTCCAGGCGAACGCGGATAGTCGTAGGGACAACGGGATGTCAGTCCACGGCGACCTCTCCTTCTATGATCGTAACAAATCTCATTCCAAGGGACAATTTCCCAGCGCCAGTCCCAATACCGGAGTGCGCAACAAAAGCCCCTACAATCCGCTTGATTGGCGATTATGGTATGCGTCTTGACCGGAATTAGAGTGATACCCAGTCGGTTCCTTGCATCTATATATTCTACGCGAATAGAATGAAGGAAAGTTCGAGGGACTTCCTCCTAACACAATGTTGTAACCGTGAGACTTCCTTATTCGCTGCTTCTCATCGGTCGTGAACGTGGCCGTTATCTTCCGGCCATTCTTGCTGTGGCCTTTTGTGCGCAGCTCAACATTTTGCAATGGGGCGTGCTGCTGGGCACGTTATCGGTATTGTCGATGCCGATCGACCGCAGCCAGGCCGACGTGTGGGTGGCGTCTCGTGATGTGCTGAGCCTGGAACTGGGCCATCCCATTCCCAATGATTGGGAAGCGCGCGTCGCCAGCCAACCGGAGGTCGAACGAACCGAGACCTATCTCTTTAGCTTCGGCTATTGGCACAAGCCGACGGGCGGCTCAGAAGTATGCGAAGTCGTCGGCACACAATTGGGCGAGCAAGCGCTCGGCGCCTTGGCCGATCTGACTCCAGAGATGCGGATGCGCCTGACCGAGCCGGGCGCTGTCGTCGTCGATGCCTCGGAGTTGGACCGCTTGGGCGTCCACGGCATCGGCGACGCGGCTGAGGTGTACGGACATCGCGTCTTCGTAGTCGGTCTGCTGCACGGTTTCAAGAGCGTCGGCGGTCCCTATGTGTTTTGTTCCCTGCGGACGGCACGGATGATTTTGCCTTTATTCCAGGGGAAACCGCACGACACGATGTATTTGCTGGCACGCTGTAAAAACCCCGCCGCGGCGCACGAGTTGATCGAGCGTTTGCGACAGTATCCGGAATTGTCGGCGTTCACCCGTGATGAATTTTCTCGGCGAACGCGCGTTTATTGGCTGACGCAGACCAATGCCGGCATCGGCATGGGCTGCACCGCGGGACTGGCTCTTTTGGTCGGATTGGTCGTCACCAGTCAGACGCTGTATGCAGCCACCGCCG
The DNA here is from genome assembly GCA_035653735.1 of Gemmataceae bacterium. Taxonomy (GTDB): domain Bacteria; phylum Planctomycetota; class Planctomycetia; order Gemmatales; family Gemmataceae; genus JAJPHU01. Next base: position 48,371 of record DASRBG010000196.1, on the reverse strand, counting down.
CTTCTCTGCGCGAGTATGCCGTCCTCCGCGCCCTGGGCATATCCCGTTGGCGCATGGGGGCGATGGTTCTGGCGCAATCGTTTTGGGTGGGATTATTCGGCATCGCGGTGGCCATGCCGGTGATTTTCTCGCTGGGCGCGGCCGCCAACTTTGCCGGCGCGCGGGTGTTGCTGCCCGCATGGCTGTTTGCCGGCGGAAACGCACTGACGATGGCGATGGCCTTAATATCCGGCCTGGCGGCGCTGCGCTCCTTGCGATTAGTCGAGCCAATCACTTTGTTGCGCTAAGAGGATTCCCGCTGCATGTCGTCCTCGACCCCAACGCTGGTAGCGCATCATCTGTTCCGTTCTTTCGGCGCCGGCGAAACAAAAACGACTGTCCTACACGATGTCTCGCTCGACCTGTACGGCAGCCAGGTTTCGCTGTTGATGGGTCCGTCAGGCAGCGGCAAATCGACACTGCTGGCGGTGCTGTCTGGTTTGCTGCGACCCGATAGCGGCGAAGTGATCGCTCTGGGACAACAGTTGTGGCAAATGTCGGAAAACGAGCAGCGAAAGTTTCGATTGCGGCATTGCGGTTTCATCTTCCAAGGGTTCAACCTGTTCCCCTCCCTGACGGCCCGCGAGCAGTTGGAGATGGTGCTGCGCTGGAGCGAGGGTGTCTCGCAGCGCGAAACCGAGCGGCGCGTCGAAGAATCGCTGATGCGACTCGGTTTGGGACAGCGGGCGGATTTGACGGCCGATCAGCTATCCGGCGGCGAAAAGCAGCGGGTAGCCATCGCTCGCGCGCTGCTCAAGGAGCCGACTTTTTGTTTCGCGGATGAGCCGACCAGTTCGCTCGATTGGAGCCACGGCGAGCAGGTGGTCCAATTGCTGCGGGCGGCGGCGCGCGAGCGCGGAGCCACCATCTTCATTGTCGCGCACGATTCTCGAATCGTGCCCTATGCGGATCGCGTGTATTATTTGGAAGATGGACATTTATCACAAAAGCCCGAGCCGCGCGCGTAATCCATTCCGAGCCGCGCACGGAGCGCAGCGGTATTGCCTTCCGCTCCCTTACGGTCGCGGCTCTACACCCGCTGCGCTCCGTGCGCGGCTCGGATAAGCTGTATAAGGTCATCCCATGAAGCGTTCTTTCACACCCCGTCGCGCCTGGTGGCTGTTGCTGTTGATCTTGCTGGCAGCCTGTACGCCTGCTGCCGGCTTGCTCTTTAGCTATTCCTCGCGCGGCACTCCACCTGCACCGGGCGAAACCACCGCGAAAAAATCGTCCACATCCACCGAGGGGGAGGGCATCGTTTGCTTCGGGCAGGTGGACCTGATACACGGCGTGACGGCCCTCTTTCCGCTGCAACCCGGTCGGGTCGCTGAGGTGCTGGTCGAGGAAGGACAAACCGTCCCCGAAGGTACCGTCCTGATCCGCCTGGAAGATGGGGCGGCGCGTAGCCGTGTCGTCGAGGCGCAGGCGATGCTGGAGGAAGCCGAATTACGGTTAAAACAGGCCCGCAAACTCCCCGAACAGCAGAGCAGTCGGATCGCCCAACAGCAAGATGCTGTCAAAGCCATGCGCGAACGGCGTAATGCGGCGAAACGTCAGTTTGAGCGCTTGAAAAAAATGGTCCCTAATAATCTCGCCGACGAAAAAGACCTCGCCATCAGCGAGGACCACGTCCGCGAATTGGAAGCTATGTTGAACGCTGAGGAGAAACGCCTGAAAGATCTGGAGCAAAAAGACATCACAGACGACATTCACCGGGCCGAGAAGGAAGTCGAAGCCATGAAGGCGCGGCGCGATCAGGCGAAGTTTGCCCTGGAAGAATGCGAATTGAAAGCCCCGCGCCGCGGCACTGTCTTGCGTTTGCTCGTCGGGCCGGGCGATGTCCTCAGCGCGGGAGCAAAACAGCCGGCCGTTCAATTCGCCGTCCAGGGACCGCAGATGGTGCGCGCCGACGTGGAGCAAGAATTCGTTGGCCGCGTCGCCGTCGGTCAGCCGGCGCTCGTCCAGGATGAAACGCAGCTGGGCCAGGTGTGGAAGGGCAAGGTGGAACGCATCGCCAACTGGGTCACGCAGCGTCGCTCGGTCCTGCACGAGCCGCTCGAATTCACGGATGTCCGCACCGTGGAAGTGGTGATTGCTTTGGATTCCGGGCAACCGCCGCTGCGTATCGGCCAGCGCGTCCGCGTGCGCATCCAAAAAAAAGATTGAACCGCCAAGGCGCCAAAAGAACGAAGATTGGAGGGTGGGCCGACGCAGGAGGCCCACGAGCGGCGGCGTGGTGGGCCTCCTGCGTCGGCCCACCCTACGATAACTTGGCGCCTTGGCGGTTCATTCTTTTTTTAGTCCGCGCCGCCGGAAGTACGGCCCATCGCCACGTCGAACTCGCTGACCAACGGCACCAGCATGGCCGCCACGGCGAAGCCGAATGCCCCTGAGATCACCAGGAAAGGGATGAGCGGATCGGCCGATTCTTTTGAGCCGGGCTTGGCGACGAGGATATTCATCACGGTGTACAAGACGGCCAAGGGGCAGAACCAGCTCGCCCACGTCAAGGCGCCGGAAGGCCGATCGCCCGAGAGCACCCACCACAAGCCGCCCACGCCCGCAACGAGGAAGAACACGAAGCTGCCCCACTGATACTCGAAGCGGCCGTTGATCAGAATCAGGGCCACGCACACGAGCGTGCCCACGGAGAGGAAGAAAATCGTGCTGAGTGTGTGAATGACGGCCACTCGGCTGTTGGGCGTGCGGAGAGCGACGTGAATGCCCAGCAACATGGCGAACGCAAGCAGTACCAGTCCCGCTCCGGAAATGCAGATAAAAGAGGTCGCATTCATGCTTGCTCGCAATTCCGGATGGCCGGCCGGCGGGGAAGCGAGGAAGCCATAAGCCGCGTAAAACGCGGTCAGGATTAGCGGCGGGAGCAGATATTCCTTGGTGTTGTAGGCGATGCCGCCGAGCTTGCCGAAGATGAATTCTTTGGCCGTCAGGTCCGTGACCAGGAGCAGATCGAGCGCTCCCGTGTCGCGCTCGGAAGTGATGGCCGTCACCGCCTGCGCCGCCACCAGCAGCAGACTGAGCACCCCCACGGGAATCAGGCCGTAGGCGGCGGCGAAGTCGATGCGCTGATGCTGCAAAAGCAAGGGCGCCAGCGCGAACCAGCAGATGAAAGCCAAAACGACGAAGTAAGCCGTTTTGACCAAAAGCGGCCGCCGGCCGTAAGCCCGCGTGGAGATTTCACGCCAAAGGATCGGATTCGGCCCGACGCGTCGCAAGGCTCCGGGAGCGGCGTGAACGCTCGCCCGCGCTTTCGTATCGCCGGCCGATGCCCTTTCCTTATCCTCGGCGTCTTCGGGTTGCTCGCGCTGCATGATCGGTTCGCCGCTAGGGTTCCACACGCGCAGGCGCGCCAGCCCCCAAAGATTGAGCAACATGGTGAGAGCGACCATGACGAGCGTAAATCCGTAGGCGGGAGAGATGCCCAACTCGAGTTGCGTCGCGGGATCCAGCACCGAACGCAGAGCGCGGAAGGGATCGAGCCATTCCTGCCATCGCTCCACCTTGGCCGCGGACAGCTGCGAACTCAACGCCGGCAGCACGGCCAAGCCGTTCACCAAGCACAGATAGAGCACCAGAAACAGCACAGTTAGCGCCAAGGCCTGAAAGGTGCGATCGCGCCACAGGGCGATGAGTCCGCCCAGGGAGCCGGCGGCCAGCGATGTGGCCGCCACGATCAAGATGGCCTGCCCCACCTGGCGCGGATCAACGCCGCCGAGCAGGACAAGCAGCATCAAAAACGGGAAGGTCGCCGCTAACAAGAGAGCGATCGGCAACAGGCTGCCCAGCAATTTGCCCAAGACGATCTCGGTGTTGCGCAGGTCGGTGATGAGGAGCAAGATGAACGTGCGCCGGTCCTTCTCCTGCGACACCGTGCTGGCGGCGGACAGTGCGGCGAAGAACAGAAACAAGGCCAGCTCAACATAGGACAAGATCTGGAACAGGAGCGGGCCGAGGCGGGCCGTTTCTCCAAGCGTCTGCGTGCGCCACAATCCGCCACTGGCCATCCAGGCCGTCACGCAGATAATCCACAGCGTCCCCAAATAGGCCGCGCGCGCCAGATAATGGTTGGTGCGCCGCGGCACCGTCAGAAACTCACGATTGAAAATAGGTCCAAGCACAACGACTGATCCGTAGTTCGGGTTCCGGGGTCTGTAGTTAGTAGTACGGATTCATTGCGGAAATGGATCGCGGAAGGCGAACGGCCGGAGCGACTCTTACCAGCCGGCTTACGCCGGCCGTTCGCCGGCAACGGCAGGAGCGACTCTTACCAGCCGGCTTACGCCGGCCGTTCGCCGGCAACGGCAGGAACCAGCTTATTTAACCTTCTTAAGGACGATCACAGTGCCGGCTTCGGGGTTGATGGCTGTGGGCCGGGTGCTTTCGTCGTTTCTTGCCCCTTTATCGTACGGTGCGGCCTGCGTAGTGCCCATGCAAATGGTGAGTTCATCGCCGTTAAGTTTGTAGATGCCCAAACTCCCACTCTTCGCCGGGCCTGCGATATCGATGTGTTTGGGGAACTTCGTGGGATACAGCCGGAAAGTCATACGCAGGCCGCGGAATGGGGCAGCCGGTTTGCCGCCCTTCTCGGCTCCCTTGTCTTGTTTGGGCGTCGCGCTCACCGGCTTCGTATCTTTTGGGGATGCTTGTCGTTCGCGTTCCGCTAGCCAACTCGGAAGGAGCCAGATAGTCTCCCCCTCGACGATCCACAGCATGGACCTTGGCCGTAACGTCGGCCGCCCCGCTCGTTGCTGAGAGATCACTTGCCACGTGCCTTGAAGGGCCGCGGCGTCTGAATGATCATCACCCGCCATCAGAGGATTGAGTACGACGAAGAATCCGATGGTTAGGGCAAAGACTGCATGAGTTTTCACGGCACTTCTCCTCAGATTTTGAGATGCGTCGTTCATTAGCTGGCGCCTCCGCTTGAGATTGCGCGGTTTTTCGGCACACGGACGCGAAGGATATGTGGCCGCGGCTCGACATTGCCGGATTCATCAATGGCGTGGGCGGCCAGCTTAATGTCGCCCCCGGCTGAGTCGTCCAGTGTGACTTGCCACTGGGCGAAGTTGGATGCTATCGCCTTGGCCGCGCGGCCATTGACGAGGACTTTCGCCACGATCTCATTGTCTGTTGTTGTGCCGCGAATCACGAGCACGCCGCTTTTATCTCTGCCAACATGGGTGATGACCGTCGCGGGCGGCTGCATATCGCCCTCAAATGCCATCAGGTCGAAAGGCTTGCCGAAATAGCCCGGTTTCGTGTCCGGCAGTCGCACGGGCACCTGGGTTCTGCGGAAGGTGACGCTGCCCCAGTCGGGATTTGCCTCCCGACGGTCTGCTCCTCGCGGCGACCGGGCTTCCATGTCATACGCGGAGAGGAACAGACCGTAGGTAGAATCGGCAATGTCAAGGCGATCCACGGCATAGCGTGTAAACGGTGCGAAGGCCCAGTGAGTGTTCCAAATCCGGGTCTTTTGGAGGATGAACGGGCTGCCCTGGTCCGGCACGACATCGCCCAGACCGGCCGCGAAGAAGTCGCCCCCGCGCCCGCCGAGATTGATTCCGAAAAGATGATCGTGGGCCTCGTTGTCCTCGAAGCGGATGAACGACAGCGTGCGTATGTCCACCGGCTCGATGCTGCCATCCGGCTGAAGGACCGGCCGGCGCAGGTCGAAGCCCTTGGTCGGTGTCGCCTCGAAGCGAAAGCCGTAGCGATCGCATTCGACGGCGACGTTGCGCGAAAAGGTGTTTTGGCTATTGGCCCACCAGAAGCCCGCTCCGTCGTTGTGGTCAAAGGGCAGGAATTGATCCGGCAGCGGTTTGCCCGCGAACGCTTGCACGGCAAGGTTGCGGTCAAAGACGTTGAAGACCTCGCTGCCGTCCTCCAGAAAATAGCCGTGGCCGACCGATTGGTAGCCGACGCAATCTCGGACAATGAAGTAGCTTGTGCCGTGGACCGTGACCCAGCGATTGCCGCTGTCCCAAATCGACGCGCCCAGAACATAGCTGCCGCGCATCGTATCGCCGGCCAAGTGGACGTGAATGGGATACTTGCCGAGTAGTCCTTCCTTGCCCAGATGGCGAAACTCCGCGTAGGAGATCGCGCCCGCCGAATGCTTGTGATACATCGTATGGCCGCGGGATTTCGCGGGGTCGGCGGATTCGATGATGACATTGCGGCTCAGATTAGCGACCTCGCCGCGGTAGTCGCCTTGGCCCAGATGCGCATACACCAGCGGGCGGTCCACCGTGATCCGGTCGCCGTCAAGTGTCTTGATCGTCCGTTCTTCTGTGTACGCCGGCGCGATGCCAGGACCGGGTCGGAGCGTCTGTCGCTGATTCACGCGCGAGCGGCTCGTGGTCGTCGTCACGATGATCCGATCGCCGACACGCCATCCTGTCACCGCTTCGGCCAGTTTGATTACCCTATCGCCCGGACCAAGGGCCACCCCTTTGTTGGCGCGGCTGGCATTGACGGTTGTCCCGAGCTTGACCCAAGTGCGACTAAGCGGCGCACCATGCAGGTCCATGCGACCGCCACAGCAGACGATGGCGGGGCAGGTCTCCTTGTCCAGCCCCTCGACCGCTGCCAGCCGGATGAGGGCGGTGTGACCGGCAGGGATGGGGTCGTTCGCGGTCCCCACTTCCAAGGCGGGGCGATCCGTGGAGGGGTCGGGTTTCTTCAGGTGGGCATCGCAGTCGAAGCCGTTCTCGCTGGCATCGTCGCCGGCTTGGATTTTGATAAGGCCAACGTCTAACCGAGTATCGCGGTCGCGAGCAAAGGTCAGCGTGCCGGCGATGTGGATGGAGCGGATGATGCGGTCGGAAGAAACATCGTAAGTGACGGTATGCCCCGCGCGAACCTGGACCCGCGCACCGGTGTCGGGAACCTTCTTGTCTTCCCATGTATCGGGCGATGACCACGGGCCGCTTTGAACGGAGCGGATCAATCTCGGCTTCGCATTTTGGTTCGCTGCCTTCGGCTCCGCACCGTCGAGAGATCCTACCGCGACCCACAAAAAGCCGAGCACGATTCCAGCAAGGGCTTTCATGATTCGTACCTCCGCTGATTTGTTACCGAGCCTGACGCGTAAGCGAAGGCTCGAATTGCTCTTCGCTTACGCGTCAGGCTCGGAAAATACCGTCAAGGCTTCGCCTTTTCGTAAACAATGAGCACGCCTTTGTTCTTGCCGGTTTCAAAATCCGGCGGGCGTTCGTCGGCCCCTTTCATCCATGACACAATCAGCCGATCTTTGTCGAATTGGTAGATCGCCTTAACCAATTCTTTCTGGTCTTTGCGGTGGACTTCGATATCGAGTTGCTTGGGCTTTTCATCCGGCGCGATCTTGTAGGGACCTTTGCCGTCCCAAAAAGCAGCCATGTTGTCATCGAAGATGAGGATCAGAGTGCGTGCCGCCTTCTTCTCGTTGATGTCGGTCGCTTCGCCTTTGACAATAGACTTGACCGGAATCCATTCGCCTTGCAGTCGTTCCTTATCCGATCGCTCGGCGGGCGTTTTGCCTTCTAATTTCGCTTCCTCACGCGGTTCGGGCAGGCGTTCGGCATCCGGATGCTCTGGCTCGGGCAAATCTGGTTGTGGACTCGATTCGACTACCTCCGATGGCGCGGCCGACTGTCCCGCCACGCGATAGGCGAATACGCCGGCGCTTCCACTCAAAGCCGTGGCGGTGAGCAGCACCGCCGTGGTCAGTTTCAGCTTCGCCAGCAGCATGGATTTGAGCATGCCGTGCGTCAGCGCGGCAACCTCGGCGGACACAGCACCGACCGTCACTGCCTCGAGAGTAGAACCGACCAGCGCGGGGGGCAGGCTGGCCGATACGACACTCGGCGTCAGCGCGGTAGCCAGCGCTGTGCCCGTGAGAGTCACGCCGCGGCGGGTCAGACGCTGGGCCAACATCCGCCGCGCCGTCGTGAGCCGGCCCGATAGCGTTCCCGTCGGAACGCCCAGTTGCCGCGCCGCTTCTTCGCGCGTCTTGCCCTCCAGCTCACATAACACAACGGCCTCGCGATACTTGGTGGGCAAGCGGTCCAACTCCCGGTCGAGCAGCGGCAGCCAGTCCTGGTCCATGTCCTCCCCAGTTTCGTGAGGTTTGCTCATGGCTGCCGCCTGCCTCTCTTTCGCGCGCCGCTTCCAACTCGCGGCGCGAGCTTTCAGCGCCGTGTGATAGGCCACGCCGTACAGCCAGTTGCCGAGCGTTTGCCGGGGCGGCAGCGATGGCCCCTTACGAATCAGCACGAGAAATGCGGCCTGGAAAGCGTCTTCGGCGTCATGGACATTGCTCAGGACCCGGCGGCACACGCCCAACACCATCGGCCCATGCCGGCGCACCAGCACTTCGAAGGCTGCTTCCTCGCGCGTCGCCAGGAAACGCTCCAGCAGCTGCCCGTCGGTCAGCTCGCCATCATCGTGCAAGAAGGCCGCCCTGCGCAGATGACGGATGAGACTATTGTCCTTGCCGGTCGCCATGCTCGTTGCTCCATCGATCCAATCGTCGCCGCGCTTGTCTGTAAGTTCCCCGAGATGGGCCGGCGCGCCGATTTATTTTTGGATCGGGGTAGATGTCGCGACAGTACAGCAGCTAAGCGTCTGACTCTCGGGAAACTAGCGGTTTGCCGGCGTCGATGAAAAGCCAGGAGATGGCGCCAAGGAACCACGACACGGCCAAACCAGCAAGGAGAATGCGCCAGCAAATGCGATGGTCGAACTGCTCGTGCCGCAGCCATCGATGGACGTGCGGCAGCAGGGCCGGACTGATGGCGGCGCCGAAACCGCCGACCATGTTCATCAGGCCGGACAAAGTGCCGGCGCAGCGTCCACCCACGTCGGTACAGACGGTCCAGATGATCGGCACCGTCAGGTCATTGACCAGGAAGCCCAGACACAGCAGGATTTCCGCTTGCCATACTGTGGTCGTGAAACCCGTGGCCAGGATGCACACTCCAGCCAGGAGGTAGCCGGTGATGCCAATGAGGGAACGGCTCCAGCGCCGGCTGAGTCCGCGGCGCAACATGAGATCGGACCATCGACCGCCCAGCAATGTGCCGACGGCGCCGCAAAAGAAGGGAGCGCCGGTCAACCACCCGGAGTCAGCGTAAGAGTAGCCGTGGACCTCTTCCCAATACTTCGGCTGCCAGGTAGCGTAGAAATACCATCCGAAATTGATGAAAAACGAGGCGGCGCACACCGCCCACACCGTAGGGCTGCCGACCAGGACGCGCCAGGAAGGCCAAGCATGGCCACCCGACTCCGAGTGCGTGGAACCATGGCGAATCAACGCCAGCTCGGCATCATTGCAGAGTGGGTCCTCTTCGGGCCGGTCGCGGAAACGGCTGTAAAACACCACCGCCCAGGCGACGCCGCCCAGGCCGAGCATCCAGAAGGCTTGCCGCCAACCCAACATCATGGTGAGGAAGCTGAGGACGATGGGCGCCAGCGCTCCCCCCAGGCGGGCGAAGGTCCAAATCCACCCCAGGGCCGAGGCGCGTTCGTCAAGGGGGAACCAGTCGCGGATGACGCGCGTAACATTGGGGAAGGCGCCGGCTTCTCCCAGGCCGAACAGAAAACGGATCAACAACATCGCTGTTAGGGTGTTGAGCACCAGAGGAACGGCGAAGCTGCCGGCTCCCAGGTGCAGGCCGCTATCCAGCACGAAAGGCCAGACGCAGCCGGTCAAGGCGGTAAACAGCGACCAGGCCAGTACGATGCCGGCCAGAACACGCCGCGATCCCCAGCGATCGCCCAGCCAGCCGCCCGGCACTTCTAGAAGCAGATACCCAACGATAAACGCCGAGAAGACCAGCCCCATGTCCTGATCGCTGAAGCCCAAATCGGAGCGAATCGACTCCTTGGCTTGCATGATGCAAATGCGATCGAGGTAGGTCAGCAGCGCCAGGCTGCACGCGAAACCCAGCACGCCGTACCGCGCGCGGGTGGGAGGAAGCAAAGTCGGCGGATTCGTGAAGGTTCCCATGCACCCTATGGTAAGAGCGCAAGGCCGGTGAGGAAAGCAAAACTTATTTCTTGTTCCCACGCTCCGCGTGGGAACACACGTTCGGACGCTCTGCGTCCCGTGTTTTCCGTCGTGTGGAGTCCGGCCGCGACGCGGAGCGTCGCCAGCGTGCGTTCCCACGCACCGCGTGGGAACGAGGAGGACGAGAAGGTGCGCTCACAGGAAAAACGCCGCGAGCAACTCGTAAGCGCGATCCGCGGCCGTCAACGGCAGCGGTGCGTGCATCTCCCAATCCAGATTGAAATCGGGCTGGAACAGAACTTGGTCCAACTCGGTGAGAATCGGTCCGGGACCGAATACGACGCCCAGCTCGTGATTGCGGTGCAGACTGAGCAAATCGAAATTGCCGCTACCCAGGTACGCCCAACAGCCATCGATGAGGGCGGCCTTGGTGTGGATGCGGCCCGGATAGAGATACACGCTCACTCCGGCGGCCAAGAGACGATTGGCCGTCGCCTTGTTGGTGTGATTGATCGACGGCGTATCGGACTGGATGGTGAGCAGAACGCGGACATCGACCCCTCGCCGCCGGGCGCGGGCCAGCTTGACGATGACGCCGTTGTCGGTCAAGTACGGATTCTCCAGGTATACGAAAAAGCGGGCGTGATCGATGGCGTGATAGAGCGCCTGGCGCAGGCTGTGTTCGGTCGGCCCACTAGCGACAAGACGCCCGGCGGCGTTGGCCGGCAGGTCATGCCGTGCAGCCTGACACGGTTGGATGCACCCCACCTTGCCACCCTGGTCGCGCCAGTAGCTCTCGAACACGGCTTGCCACTCGGCGACGAGCGGGCCTTGCATCGTCAGCGAGAGATCGTGGCGCACGAAGAAACCGGGTTGCGTGAAGTTTCGCCCCCCGGCCCAGGCGCATTGGCCGTCGATTAAAACCAATTTACGGTGGTCAAAGTGGGCGAATGGATTGCGGATGCGAATCAGCTCGACGCCGGGCTGCTGGGCCAGCCAGCACAGGGCGCGATTGACCTCGCCGGCTGTCTTCGGTTTCTCTCGTCGAGAGCGTGTGGAGGGGGGCGAACCGGGTGCTGGGTCCGTGGCTGGGTCCGGTGCGAAAATTAGGTTTGCACCGCCATCGACGAGAACGCGAACGCGCCGATTCGTTGCTCCCGCGGCGGCCAGATGCTCGGCGATGCTCCAGCCTAGCGCGTCCTCTTCCCAGATGTACATGAGCACGTCGATGCCGCACTGAGCCGAATCGATCATCTGCTCCAGTGCAGCCAGCGCCCGATGGCCATCCAGATACAACTGCACCGAGGCCGGCTGCAAGCCCGTCTCGATCAAGGCGGCATCGAGTCCATCCACACAGGGGGACAAAGGGGGCGGGGTGCCGTGCAAACACATGCCGATGCGTTTGCCGAAGAGACCACGGCCCGTTGAGCCGAGCCAGGCTGTCTCGGCGGCAAGAACGGTACGACCGGCACGGAACGGATGATGAACGATCTCGGCGCCGGTATCACATAGGATCTGCCGGGTGAGCACGCGCGAGCGATTGGCATTCGCCGTCGCTGGCGAACAACCCGCCGGCCTTCCCGGCGAGGTCTGACACCCACTCATCATCAGAAACAACGTGGCAAGCAATCCGAGACGCGGGGCAATCAGATGCCTCGCGTTCCCATGCGAAGCATGGGAACGCATGCCCTTCGTCGGGGTCGTCATGCAGCAATCCTGCTCAAAAAGATGCCGAATCCTTTCGGTGCGTGTATCTCCAAAGGTATCGGTTGTTCCGGCGGGGTTCGCCAGCAAAAGAGAGAGTGCCCTTGCCGCCAACGGTATCGGCGCTGCCGGATGTGCCGATGACGCGGAGCGAACGGCCAGCGTCAGCCGGCTGGTTGAAGCCTCCACCGGCCGGCTGACGCCGGCCGTTCGCCAGTTACACACGGGAGATCGTCATGATCTTAGCGGGTTGGAAGCGATTGGTGGATGGTGCGCCCTGGTTCCGCGAGGCGGGAAGTTATCCCATCGCCGCCTATTCGGAGTTCATGCCGCCGCCGTACGAAGTCTGTAAACCCTATCAGGGCTACAAGGTCAACGAACTGGACGAGGAAGATCCCTGGGGTTGGCCGGTGAGCGAATGGGAGGAAGCACGGCAGCTTCGTCCGGGACTGGAACACATCGCCGAGGTGGTAGTGCATGGCCTGGTCGAATTGGCGCATGGCCGGCCCACTCACGGCTTCTCGCGGACCAAGCTGGCGGGCAATCCCGCCTGGCCGCTTCCTCTCGTTGACAAGGGACCGCTGGCCCACGAGCGCTACGTTACGCTCCTGCCGATTGCCTTATCGAAAACGCTCGACGACAAGGGGCGAGTCCGCTGGACGGTGTTCGGCTCCAGCGAGCAGGGTCCGGCCCGAGGCTTTTGGCGCAGTTTTTTCCTCACGCCGCGCCGGCAGGCGAAAACCGACTTGGCCGAGAGTTTCATCCGCCGTCTGCTGCACACCGTCTACGACATTCCCCTGGAGGAATTGAGCGATCTCCGCAAGGCCGGCTTCCGCATCCTGCCGATGGAGAAGCACCTGGCCTGGCCGCACTGGCGCGAGGAGCCGCTGCCGGACTGGACGACGCCGTATCTATTGGCCAAGACTCAGCCTCTGCGCGCGGTCCGGTTCCTGCTCACATTTCGCCCCTTCGCCACGCTGCCGGAGAACATCCAACAAGCGTATCTGAACGAACAACTGCATCTGCTGCCGAGCCCGGCGAGTTTGCTCTTTTGGGGCGTGCCGGGCTATCAGCGCTTGCAACACGAATTTCCCTTCGCCGCACAAATTCCCTTACAGAGCGTCTTAACGCGCCGCGAGGAAATCCATGGACTGCGCATCCCGCAATCAGGCTGGCTGCACGAACCGCATCCGAATATGGAAGCGCCCGATGATCCACAACTGGCCCTCAAGAATACGTATCTGCGAACGCATCGCTGGGCCAAGCTGCATCGGCACGAAGACGAATTGGCCGTGCTCGCGGCCAAGGAAAAGCTTGCCAAGGAAGAAAAACTGCTTCACGTCTTATTCAGCACGGAAGAGAAAGACCTTGGCCTGTACGGCAAGCCGATGGCCCGCAACGTCCAGCTGTGGACGCGCGATCATTCACTGCTTCTCGACGGCCCGCGCGCCAGCCGTGATGACATTCTCAAAGTCGAAAAGCGCGTGCTGGAAGGCGGGCTATTCGGCTATCGCTTTCAGTTTCCGCCCCTGCGCGTCGGCTTGCACGAAATCTACTGGCATCGCCCGCTGGTTGCCTACCTGGACCGCGCTCAAAGCAAGCCGGCCGTGTTGCCGGACGCGCCGCTCGGGTACTTGACGGCCTATGAAGCCGACCAGCCGGACCTGGCTCGGCCCGTCGAGCTGTGGCCGCGGCTTTTGCACCGCGAGCCGTACCTGGAGATGCTGGATCTATTCCAGCACGCGCGCGATCACAATTATCGCCAAACGGCCCTCAATGTCCGCCTTCTGCTCGATGCTTGGCATTTGCGCGGCGAGCGCCCGCTGCCGCGTTCCCTGGCGCGGCAGCTTCTCCTGCCCGAAGCGGAGCATTCGTTGGAAGCGTGGTTGGGATCGCTGCCGGCGCGATCGATGGACCCGCCGCGCGGCCGGCGATTGGTCGAAAAGTTGGAGCATTGCCTGGAGCCTCCGTCCGAAGGACCACCCGTCGCGCCCGAGGGGGAGACATTTACCGCAACGACCCGCCGCTCGTTTGAGGTTAATTACTGGAAGAAGATCGCTTCTCTCTCCGAAGGACGCTACGTCACCAAGAGCAACGCCGACTACATCGATGACGAGCCGACCAAGAAACTGCTGCCGCACCTGTCGCGCGATCTCGATCCCTTGGGCGATTACTTGCTCAAGTATTACCACCGCGTCGTGGCCAAGTCCGGGCTGACCGGTAAGGCACTGGTCGGCGACCTGCCGTTTCAGTGGCAGACGGATTTCAATTTCCAGTGGATGATCGGCTGGAAGAAAAACCAGGAGCGCGAGCTTCATGAGCGCGATTTGATCGTCGTCATTCCCGGCCGTGATCGCGGCCGGGCGGTCATCATGGCCGACCATTACGATACCGCGTACATGCTGGATCGCTATGATCCGCAATACGGCGGTGTGGGCGCGCGTCTGGCGGCGGCGGGAGCGGACGACAATCACTCGGCGACGGCGGCCCTGATGCAAGCGGCGCCGATCTTCCTGGAAATGAGCCGCAAAAAACAGCTCGGCTGCGATGTCTGGCTGATCCACCTGACTGGCGAGGAGTTCCCTTCCGATTGTCTGGGAGCGCGGCACTTAACGCAATTGCTGGTTGAAGGCAGGTTGAAAATGCGCCTGGCCGAGTCTCAGAATTGGCGCGATCTGTCGAAGGTGCGCATACAGGGCGTATACGTGCTAGACATGGTGGCCCACAACAACGACAACGAGCCGGACGTGTTCCAGATCGCGCCGGGCACGGGACCGCGTTCGCTATGGCTGGCAGAGCAAGCGCATCTGGCCAACGAGGCATGGAACGCGACATGCGAGCGCTTGAATCAGCGAGCCGGGCGCCGCGGTCTGGGCCGCGGCCGGCGCAGTCCCGACGGCAGCCACATCCCGCCGACTGCCGCTCATTTGCCGTTGCGCGGCGAAGTGCGCCTGCCGTTCAACCCGCGCAGTACGCTCTACAACACCGATGGCCAAATCTTTTCCGACGCCGGCGTCCCGGTGGTGTTGTTCATGGAAAACTACGACATCAACCGCACCGGCTACCACGATACCCACGACACGATGGCCAACATCGATCTCGATTACGGAGCCGCGGTCACGGCGATTGCGATTGAATCCGTGGCACGGGCGGCAACACAGGAATATTAATCGGAGGAAGTTGTTCTGTTTTTACTGACTTATCTCTTGTACAAAGCATTAAACTCAAACGGACGAATTCGGAGAACAGATCATGTCAATCGTGACCATTCAGGAAGCCCAGGCGAAGCTACCGGATCTAATTCACAAACTGATGCCAGGCGAGGAAGTGGTGATTACGGAAAACGACCGGCCAGTGGCGAAGCTAGTGAGTGAACAACCGAAGCCGGCACCCGGCCTGCGTCCACCACCCGGTCTAGGCCAGGGTTGCATCACAATCCTCTCAGAGGATGAAGATCATTTGAAGGATTTTGCGGAGTACATGCCGTGAGGTTGCTGCTCGATACGCATGCGATGTATTGGTACATCGAAGGCGATCTGCAACTGAGCACGACCCTCCGAGCACTTCAACGCGGCCCGTTGGGTGCAGTGCATCTCTGCGTTGGGTTAGTGCATCAGTTCCCGCATCCCCTGCCTAACCCGTTGTCTCGCCGCTGAGATCTCGCACTGCGCGAGCCAGTAATGGCACGATTCGGACCACCTCACATCGAGGATGCTCGGCGATCGGGATACTATCGGACGTCACGATTCGGCCCAGAGGAGCAGATAGGAGACGTTCCCTCGACTCTGGGGCCATAACGGCATGGGTGAATACCGCATGCACTTCCCGCGCTCCGGCGTCACGGAGTGCTTCCGCCGCCCCGGCCAACGTGCGGCCAGTGCTGGCCATGTCGTCCACCAACAAGCAGGTCCTGCCCTTCACATCCCCCAATACTTGGAGATGGGCGGCCACGTCGAGTCGCGGCCTGAATTTCGTGATGACTGCCAGGTCCGCGTTCATGGCCGAGGCATAACGCTGGGCGCGCTTGAGACCCCCAGCGTCCGGGGCCACGATGGTGAGATCAGGCAGTTTCCATTCCCGGAGCCGAGGAAGGAACGCCTCCTCGGCCCTTAGCTGCGTGATCGGCATGGGGAAAGCGCTTTCCAAGGCGGGCGCGTGCAGATCGAGCGTGACCAAATGATTCAGGCCGACCGCGGCCAGCAGCCGAGCGGCCACCTGGGCGGATCGAGGTTCGCCGGGATGGCCGCGTTGCTCCTGACGAGCATAACCAAAGTAGGGAACCAGCGCAACGATCCGGTAGGCGCCCGCGGCGCGAGCGGCATCGATCAAAAGCGCGAGCGTCAGCAGATGCTCGGCAACGGGCGGCGAGGTCGGCTGGACGATGAAAACGAGGGCGTCCCGCACATCGCCGGTGATGCGGATGCTGGTCTCGCCGTCCGCGAAAGTGGTGATCGTAACCGGCTCAAGGGGGACGTTCAGTTCACCGGCCAAGTCCTGAGCCAAAGCAGGATGAGAGTTCCCGGAGAGCAGTTTCCATTTGATCGGCGAAGACATGACCTCACCTACCTTTTGTCGGGGGAGGCGGTTGCTTTCATTTTATGTTTGTCCGCGGAGGGCGTCTGCCGCCTGCTCGGCGAACCGGCGGGAAAAGAAGGCACTTCTCTCGAAATCGTTTGCGATCCGCCGCGGCATCGGGTACAACCGAGCGAAGCGCGGCTGAGCTTGTGTCGTGCGGAATTCGCCGCGGTGAATCTCTGGGATCCTTCGTTCATGCTCGCCAAATTGAACACCTTCGCGCTCGTCGGCATCGACGCCGTCCCGGTCGAGGCCGAGGTCGATACCTCGACGGGATTGCCCAAAACGCTTCTTGTTGGTCTGCCGGAGATGGCGGTCAAAGAGAGCGTGCATCGCATCGAACGCGCCCTGGCCAATCTGGGTTACGCGCGTCATCCGGGTCGAACGGTCATCAACCTCGCTCCCGCCGATCTGCGCAAAGATGCCGGCGGCTTTGATCTGCCCATTGCGCTGGCGCTTTTGGTGGCGACGGGACAGCTGTTGCCGGATCAACTAAAAGAATTCGCCACGGTGGGCGAATTGGCCCTGGACGGCAGCGTTCGGCCCATCAAAGGCGCACTGGCGATGGCCATGTCGGCGGCGAAGGCCGGCATTCCCAAGCTGCTGGTGCCGGCCAACAATGCCCGCGAGGCGGCGGTGGTCAAGGCGGTGGCCGTCTACGGCGTCAACAATCTGGCCGAGGGGGTCGGCATCTTGTCCGGCCAATTGCCCGCCGAACCCGTTGTGGCCGGCATCGACGAGCTATTCGCTCAGCTCAACACCTACGATGTGGACTTTAGCGATGTGCGCGGTCAGGAATTCGCCAAGCGCGCCCTCGTCGTTGCTGCCAGCGGCGGCCATAATGTGTTGATGATCGGCAGCCCAGGGACTGGCAAATCGATGCTGGCCCAGCGCCTGCCAACGATCTTGCCGCCCCTGACGCCGGTGGAGAGCCTGGAGACCACGCGCATCTACTCAGCGATGGGCCGGTTGCCCGCCGATGAGCCGCTCATGAAACGAAGGCCATTCCGCACGCCGCACCACACCATCAGCGACGCCGGCATGGTCGGCGGCGGAACCACGCCATCGCCCGGTGAAATCTCGCTGGCTCATCACGGCGTCTTGTTCCTCGATGAATTGCCGGAGTTCCATCGACGAAGTTTGGAAGTGCTCCGCCAGCCGTTGGAGACTGGCCAGGTCACCATCTCGCGTGCCCTGCACTCGACCACCTTCCCGGCCCGCTTCGTCCTCGTGGCCGCCATGAATCCCTGTCCCTGCGGCTACCTCGGCGACCCGCGCCACCAGTGTAAATGCACGCCGGTGCAGATTGAGCGCTACATGGGCCGCATCTCCGGCCCGCTGCTCGACCGCATCGACATGCACATCGAGGTTCCCGCCGTGCCGTTTCAGGAACTATCGGCCCAGGCCGACGGCACGTCCAGCACCGCCATGCGCCAGCAGGTCAGCAAGGCGAGAGCGGTGCAGCGTCACCGCTTCGGCGCCGACAATGCCATTCTCAACAGCCGTATGAGCACCCGGCAACTTCGCCGGCACTGCGTCCTCGATGATGAGGGCAAGCAGCTGCTGAAAACGGCGATGGAGGAGCTTGGGCTATCGGCGCGGGCACACGATCGCATCTTGCGCGTGGCGCGAACCGTGGCGGACTTAGAGGGCAGTGAATCGATCAAGGCAGCCCATGTCATCGAATCGATCAGTTACCGCAGCCTCGACCGCAAGCTGTGGAGACGGTAATTACGTTGCTCGAAGTCTCCCACTTCCTTGCTACGCAAGCCGTGCGCTTGCAATGAATGTAACGCTCGCGCCACAACACCTAACTGCGGGCAAGACCGAAGTCCAGCCGAACCTAATCTATGATCGCTCTGTCTAGAAACTGCTCGGCTTTGCCGATACAATCAAATCAGTAGTAAATTATGCTTTTCACGTCTGGCGGTTCCTGCGGAAGAGGAGGAAGAGAGATGCTAGCGACATTCGATTTGCCGGCCGTGTCTCGCTTCGCCGCAGAGTTGAGGAAGCGGCAGCGCCAATGCGAAACCGGCGAAGGCATGATTTGCAGCAACTTGGACGAGTCCATTAACTGCCACGCGGATCTATGTCGGGACTTGCTGTCCACTCTTAGCGAGTGGGCAAGTGCTGTTTTCAAGGGGCGAATTGCATTCGATCACCAAGTTGAAGCCGAGTTTCGGGCACAAATTCGGGATCTCTTGCCTCACGCCAAAAGGGTGGCAGCGGAAGGCCGGGAGAAGAATTGGATGTGCTTTGAATTGCAAGGACTAAATGCACTTCACTACCTGATCGCAGAGCTTGATTACCTGCAAGACCACTGGGTGAGTCCACGCCTGGCTGTCGCTCCATCTCCGCGAATAAGCATTCCGGATGCGGCGGGACGTCAGATAACCGAACGTCTCGGCAGGCTGCCGCCGCTATCCCACGATTGGCGTCCAAGCGACCCGGAGCAAATTGCCTGGTATCAAAAGGACTTGACGGAGTGACGCGTCCGGAGGAGTTTGACTCTTGCCGTCCGCGTCTTAAGCATGTCCACCGTACAGCCTATGTCGCTTACGCCAATTCGGACTGTCCCCGAATCGCCCGAGTTTCAATCACTTCTCACTTGGCCGTTCCCCGAGCATCCTTTTCATATTGGGCAAGTGAAGCGTGTACTGCAAAATGACATTCCTCAACGATCCGCTTATGGTTGGTGTTTGATTTGGCTCTACCGTGACGATAATGGGGACATTGTAGGATTCGGCACCCTTGACTTGTGCGAGGACTACGCCCGGTTCACCGGGGACAAACCACATCCGTACATACCAGTTCTGGCAGTTCACCCGAACTTTCAGAATCGCGGACACGGTCGCAGGATCGTGGAGCATTTAGTCGCTCACGCGGCAGTATCAGTCCGAAAAATGCCCCACGTTTCCACGCTTCTTTTTCTCGACGTCTACAAGTCTAACCCTGCCATTTCCCTGTACGAGAAGTGCGGGTTCGAGGTCCTGAACCCGGATTCACCCATTCCGGACCCGAGTGAAAACAACGAGCCTTACTTCATCATGGCGAAAAACGTTGCGATTGCCACAAGTTAAGAAGCTGATGCGAGGGCCGCAAATCCATCAAGGCGGCCCACGTCATCGAATCGATCAGTTACCGCAGTCTCGACCGTAAGCTGTGGAGGCGGTAACCACGTTGCAGAAATGCTCTCACCCTTCTTGCAACGCAAGTCGTGATGTTCTTACCCAGACACCCTGGCAGATGCAAAATCGGGTCGTTCGCTATTTGCCGAGCAACTGGAAGCCGTTAACGTCTTCCATCGTTTGGAAACTTTCATGGCCATCAAGACCTGTTTCCGATATGCCGATGATTCCGGCGTCTGTCCAGCGCGACGAGAGATAAACCGTGTTCGATGTGCGGTAGTTCAGACAGACGAAGGATCATGCCATGAGCAGGAAAGGCAATTCACAACAACGCTACCATTTCCGCCCGTGCCTGGAGCCACTGGAAGATCGGACGGCGCCGGCCTCGGTGTCGATGGGGACCGCTGTCCAGGCAGGCTCAGTGCTGGCGGTTAATGTGGCCAGTCCCGGCATTTCAACCACGTTGATTGTGGAGAACGGCCAAGGCGATGTCGCTGTGGAGTGGAACGGCGAGAGCTTCCAATTCTTCAGCGGAATCAGCAACATCCAGGTCGTCGCTCAGGGATTTGGCAACATTGTCGCTGTCTATTCGCCGGCGGCGCTCGCAACGCCAGAAACTCTAAATATGACGCTGACGGGTCTGTTCAACGGCCTATTCTATCACCTGCCAAATGGCGGCGCGAAAATGACCACCCAGGCCAACGTGCAGATGCCGTTTATTCCCTTCTGATCCCCTCTCGCCGCCCTTGCCGTGGGACAAACCGGCTCGTCACCGTGCGTCCACGGCATGTCCGGTGGGAGGATGGAGACGGATGACGCTCAATACGCCTTGGCAAACACGACTCGCCCCTCCGACGGCTGGCCCGTGACCATGCACTTGCCGGCTTCCTTCTTGCGATCGAAGGGGATGCAGCGGATGGTCGCTTTGGTTTCGGCGGCGATGCGGTCCTCGGTCTCGCGCGTGCCGTCCCAATGGGCCAGCAGGAAACCGCCAGGCTCCTCGATCATCTTCTTAAACTCGTCGTAGGAATTGACCTCGTGCATGTTCTCATCGCGGAATTTGCGGGCACGGTCGAACAAGGCCGACTGCATTGCTTGCAGCATTTCGCCGATGCGCGCCGCCGCGCGGGTCAACGGCACGCCCATTTCCTTTGCTTCCTTGCCCGGCAGATCGCGGCGCGCCAGTACACAGGCGCCTTTGGCGAGGTCTTTTGGTCCTAATTCGACGCGCACGGGCACGCCTTTCAACTCCCACTCGTTGAACTTGAAACCCGGCGACTCCTGCTCGCGGTCATCGACGCGGACCGTCACCGGCTCGTAGTTGAGCCATTCGCGCAGCGGCAGATCACGGATGCTTTGTGCCAATTTGTTTGCCGCCTCCAGAACGGCGGAATTCTCCGCGTCGGTTTTGTAGATCGGCACAATGACGGCGTGAATGGGCGCCAGCCGCGGCGGCAGCACCAAACCCTGATCGTCGCTGTGCGTCATGATGAGGCCGCCGACAAGGCGCGTGGATACGCCCCAACTCGTCGCCCAGGCATGTTCCCGCTTGCCTTCCTGATTCTGGAATTCCACGTCGAACGCCTTGGCGAAGTTCTGGCCCAGAAAATGGCTTGTACCCGCTTGCAGCGCTTTTTTGTCCTGCATCATTGCTTCGATGCAAAGCGTGTAAACGGCTCCTGGGAACTTCTGGCCCTCGCTTTTGGGACCGACCAGGACCGGCATCGCCATCCACTCCTCGGCGAAAGTGCGGTACACTTCGACCATTCGCTTCGTCTCTTCCTCGGCCTCTTTCTGCGTGGCGTGGGCGGTGTGGCCCTCCTGCCAGAGAAACTCGGCAGTGCGCAGGAACAAGCGCGTGCGCATCTCCCAGCGGACCACGTTGGCCCATTGGTTGATTAACAGCGGCAAATCGCGCCAGCTCTGGACCCAGGTGCGATAGGTGTTCCAGATGATCGTCTCCGATGTTGGCCGGACGATCAACGGTTCTTCGAGCTTCGATTCCGGATCAACCTCGACGCCCTTGCCGGGGATCGCTTTCAGACGGTGATGCGTGATGACGGCGCATTCCTTGGCGAACCCCTCGGCCATCTGCTCTTCGCGGGCCAGAAACGATTTGGGAATAAACAGAGGGAAATAAGCGTTGACATGGCCGGTGTCCTTGAACATCCGATCGAGCGCCCGCTGGATTTTCTCCCAGATGGCGTAGCCGTGCGGCTTGATGACCATGCAGCCGCGCACGTCGGAATTTTCGGCGAGTCCGGCCCGATTAACAATGTCTAGATACCACTGCGAGTAATCCTTCGCTCGGCTGGTAATTTTCTCGGCGGCCATGTCGGCTCCTGTGTCTATGGTTCGCGTTTGGAGCGATTATAGATGATGGACACAGGAAGACCAACCGAGGTGCGCGCACGTTGTTCCTTGCATGCGCTGCGGGCTGGCAATCACGTACCGACCGGTTTGTGTTCTTGTAACTGTGGCCCGCCTGCCGCGATCTCGTCGCGGAATAGATTGAAAACCTTACGCTTGGCGAAGCGGTCGGCCAGGCGGGGGAAAAAGCGATTGACCAGCACGATGAGCCGGCCATTCAGCGATAGGCACACTTCGTTGCGTCCGCGCTCCAGCGAACGCAGGGTCGCCTCGGCCACCGCCTCGGCGGTCATGCCGCGCATGTGATCCAGTTGCAGCGCCGCTTTTTGCTCCAGCATGTTGTGCGAGAAATTCGTCTGCGTCAGGCCGGGGCACACGAGCAACACGTCGATTCCGTCCTTGGCCAGTTCGGAGCGCAGCGCCTCGCTGAATCCCTGCACGGCGAATTTGCTGGCCGAGTATTCGCTGCGGGCCGGAATGCCGCGCTTGCCGGCGATCGAGGAGATGTTGAGGATGGCTGGCGTCGTGCCCAGGCGCAACAGCGGCAAAAATTGCCGCGTCGTCTCGACCAGGGCGAAGAAATTCACTTCCATGATTTTGCGCAGGCGTTCGGGGCTGACCTCGGCGAAATGGCCGGTGGCGCCGATGCCGGCGTTATTGATGAGCACATCGACGCCGCCAAAGTGCCGCAAAACAGCCCCCGCCATCGCCTCGCGGTCTTCGCGCTGCGTGATGTCGGCATGGACCGTCTCGATGATGCCGCCAGTCGCCCGCACTTTCTGCGCGAGATCGGCCAATAGTTCGTTGGAACGCGCCGCCGCCAGCACGCGCGCTCCGCGCCGCGCCGCCGCCTCCGCCAAGGCTCGACCGATGCCCTGCGAGGCGCCGGTAATGACGATCCGTAAGCCGTTCAGCTTGCGTCGCTGCCCCATGTCTCTGCTCCGAAGGTTCCGCACGAAAAGAAGGGAAGCGCGGAAAATTATCCGCAGTAAGTCAATTCTACCATCGAAATGGCCACGCCCAAAAGCGAGCGGAGCGAGAAGAGAGAAAATCCACGCGAGAAATGCCGGAAAGGAGGGATATGCAAGGCGAACGGCCAGCGTCAGCTGGCTGGTGCAACCATCACCAGCCGGCTGACGCCGGCCGTTCGCCCCTCAATCGCTCAAAAGCCGTTGTAAGACCCAATCATGCACCGCCGTCATCGGCAGTTCCGGTTCCTCCGGCGCAGGCCCCTCGCCGATGAGCAAGGGGCGATCGAGAGCATCGGCGGCCGGTAGGCCGTGACTGCCTCGCACCAAGCTGGTATCGAGCGGCACCACATCAAAGAGCGTGCGAAAACCGAGCTTCTTTTGCAAAAGCCGCCAAAATGCTCGCCCTTTCGGCCAGAGCAAACGCGGATCGAAAAACAGCTCGCACGGGTCGAAACCCGGCTTGCGATGAATGTCCACAGTACGCGCGAAGTCCGGCGCTTGCCGGTCATCGAGCCAGAACGGATAGGCGAACCAGGCATCGGCGTCCGCCAGCGCGATCAGTTCGCCGGAGCGCTCATGTCGCAACCCAATGTCCTCCCGCTCTTCGCCGTCGAACACGCGGCCCACACCCTTGAGTCCGAGTAGCACGTCGCGGACGCGCGGCCGGTCGGAATCGTCGGCGACATGGATGTGGGCAAGCTGATGATCGCAAACGGCAAAGGCCCGGCTGGTGAACGTGTCGAGGCTCTCGCCGAACGGGCCGGGCCGCACGGTCAACAAACCCGCCTCGCGCAGGGCACGATTGGGAAACACGGCCTGGCTGACCTGTACATGGCCATACTCGCTGACCACCCACACGCGCGCCCCGGTGGCGCGGGCAGCGTCGAGCAGCGGAGCGCAAGCCGCATCGAGTTCGCCAGTCCGACCGGCCATATGGCAGCCTCTCGGCCCAAAGCGCTGGGGATCGTAGTCGAGATGCGGCAGATACACCAACGTCAAGTCCGGCCGTTCGCGCTGGAGCACTTCCGCGGCGCAGCGCGCGATCCACTGGGTGCAGGGCAACCCCGCCATCGGTCCCCAGAACGAGGAGAACGGAAACGGGCCGAGCCTGCGTTCGAGATCGTCCGTCAATCCGGCCGGCGTCCCGGTGATGCCGAAAACTTTGTTTCCATCAGCTCCGTAGTATGGTTTGGGGGTGACGCTGATTTCCACCGCCGCACCCTGATTAAACCACCAGAACAATTTGGCGCAGCGGAACGATCGGCCCGCCTCCGCGGCACGACGGCGGGCGGCGACGTACAGCGGCGTCGCCTGGATCAAACGATTGGATTGCTGCCAGAAGCGTACTTCGCCGCTGTCGCGCCAGAGCCAGCCGTTGGCAACGATGCCGTGCTGCTGAGGCAACTGTCCCGTCAACAGTGTCGCCTGCGCAGTGCAAGTGACGGCCGGCACCACTTCGCGCAGCGGCCGCATCCAACCGGCATTGGCCAACGCTTCCAGGCGCGGAGCGAACGGCAACAGACGCGGCGTCAATCCGACGGCATTGAGCAGCAGTAGGGGAGTCATGTGCGATGATCCGGTGGAATTCGGCGGCTATGTTCGATATACTAAATAGTTTACGCCGCCCGAACAGGGGGACCCCAAGGTACGGGTCACCTTGCCTCACGCAATGGACACGCGTATAATGAAGTGTGCGAAATCCCGTCGAAACAATACAGGGCGAACCTATTCCCGCCATCCTCGCTCGAATTAGTACAGGTTATCAGGGCAGCGAGCGTCAGCGATTGGACGAGAGGGCTTACCGGCACTCGGGGCCTGTTTTTTGATTTTTCCAGCAGTAAAAGAAGAGGGGCAGACAGCAGCCGTCAAGACCCATTGCGATGGGTCCTGGAATAGATGAGGAGTCAACGATGAAGCGACCCGATGAACATTTCTCTTCGTGGGAAAACGAAATGGCTGATGCCGGCATAGACCTTGCCGATGATCGCGAAGAGAGACATGAGGAAGGCGATTTGGAAGAGCTGGAGGCTATCGCTGCCGGCACTGGGGAGGGAGCAGAAGGATTTTCGGCAACGGACCCCTTCGGGCTGTATCTCCAGCAGATGGGGGCCATCTCCATGCTCAATCGGCAGCAAGAGCTGGAGCTGACCAGTCGATTAGAGCGCCTCCGCCGGCGCTACCGCCATGCAGCGTTGTGCAGCGTCTCCGTTCTTGCCCACGTGGTTAACTTGTTCGAGCGCATCCACGCCGGGGAAATGCCGCTGGATCGCAATATCGATGAGGTTCCTAGCCTGGGCTTAACCGCCGCGCGCATTCGCCCTCGGCTCTCGCGCCGCCTACGAAAACTTCGCGATCTACTCAGCGAAGTCCGGGAGGGATACCGCCAGCTCCTCCGCGCCCGCTCGGGTGCTGAGCGAGTCCGCCGACGCCGCGCCTATCGGTCGCGGCTGCGTCAAGCGGTGGCCGTGGCTGAGTCCCTATCGCCGCGTATCGAGCTGTTGAATGCTTGGACGGCGGAACTCCAGCAGCATGCCGCCTTGATGAATGAACGTGCCCGCCAGGTCGCCGGCGATTCTAAGCGAGGTGGGGGAACGCGAAGAGGCGCCGCGGCTCGTGCGGAAGCAGCCCAGCAGAAGAAGGAACTGCGGACCTTGATCCTCCAGTTCCATACCACACCCGACGAACTGGACCGGCTGCTTGGGGTGCTCAAACGCCGTCGTTCCGCCTATCAGCAGGTACGTGCGCAGCTGGCCGAAGCCAATCTCCGCCTGGTGGTCTCCATTGCCAAGCGTTATCGCGGCCAAGGGATGGCCTTCACGGACTTGATCCAGGAAGGCAACAGCGGTCTGATGCGAGCGGTCGATAAGTACGACTATCGGCTGGGTTGGAAATTCGGCACCTATGCGACGTGGTGGATTCGGCAAGGCATCACGCGGGCCTTGGCCGACCACAGCCGCACGGTTCGCGTTCCCTGCCATCAGGTGAGCGTGCTGCGGGCCATGGAGCGCGTGCGCGGCGAGCTTGCGACGCGGCGCGGCAGCGAGCCGACGATTGAGGAAGTGGCCGCCGAGCTGAACATCACGCCGGCGGAGGCCCGCGCACTCCAGGCGGCTGGGCATCAGCCGGCCAGCATCGATGTAACGTTTGCCGGCGACCACAACGATGGAGCGTTGCAAGACTTTTTGAGCGATCCCTCCACGCCGGATATGGCTCGTGAAGTAGACCTTCGCCTGCTGCGCGAGCGGCTTGACGAAGTGATGCGCTGTCTGGCCCCCCGCGATCGCGAAGTGCTCGAGCTGCGCTTTGGTCTCAAGGACGGACGGCCGCGTTCTCTGGACGAGATCGCACAAGTGTACGGCATCACCCGCGAGCGTGTGCGCCAGATCGAGTCGCGCGGGTTGGAGAAGCTGCGGCAGCCCGATCGTAGCGCCCGCCTGGCCGGATTCTCCGAGGTCGCTTGACATAAAACGAGCGGGGGTCGCGTAAGTGCACCGAGGAAAGCACTCGGAGCGCTTACGCGACCCCGCTCGCCGGGCGATTCGTTATACCATCGGCAGCGACATCCGTCCGTTCTTGATTTGCTCCCACGGACTGCCGCCGCACCCGACCTGATCGGAGGGACGATCGCGCGTCTGATCGAAAATGCCCTTGGTCAGCACATACCAGCAGAAGAAGCAGTGATTGCTCGTCGCTCCCGGCAGCGATTGTGGATCGCGTGCCAAGATCTCCTCGCGGATAGCGGATAGTCCCTCGCGGAACACTTTGCCGACATACGGATGCCGTCGCGCTCGCCGGATAATGCGGCGGACGCTGTCGCGGTAAATGTTGCCGATGGTCAACAGATCGAGGTCCGAGGCGAAGCCGCAGCACGGCTTCACCTCGCCCTTGGGCGTCACGATCAACGCTTGCCCCGGTCCCTCGCAGTAGTCCTCCGCGAACCATTCGCCGTCCCATGCCCCTGTGAAGCGTTCGGCGCGCTCCACCGGGGCAAGATGGTTCCAGTTCAATACCATCGTCAGCTCATCGGAGACAAGCAGATAACGGTGCAGCAAATCGGACCATTCGATCACCGCCCCCAGCTCGCGGGCCAGCTCGTGGACCGGCTCCAGGCCGAGATCGGGCCGGCGGCTGGCGTAGGAAAGCGAAACGATATTATCGCGCTGGAAGATCCTTCGAGCGATCCGGCAGAACTCCACGGCCTTTGCCGTATGCCGGCCGTGAAACTTATCCACGCTCAGACCGAGCTTGCCGCTGTAGCCGGTCGCCGCCAATTCGCTCAGCACACGCTCCAGATGGGCGGCATCGTCGTGCCAGACGCCGTTACTCATGATCTTGTCGAACCGAAACCCCAGCTCGGCGGCCCGACGGCACAGGGCGATCACAAACTCCGGATAGAGAAACGGTTCGCCGCCCGTGAAGCCAAGGATGGCGATGCCTTCCCTATGGGCGTCTTCGAGAAAGCGAAGGGCCGCCGCGATGTCGAGACGATCCGGCCATTCGATCGGCACGCAGCAGTGTGGACAATCGAGATTACACTGATAAGTTCCGGCGAACGATAGGTAATTGGGACGGAACGTGCGCGTGCGACGGCGGACGGGACGGCCTTCGCCACGTGCGTTGGCCGGAATCAGCGGGACAGAGCGAGACATCGGCAAAACTCCGAAATGGGCGCTAACAACGATTGTAGGACTTATCCGAGCCTGAAGCGTCAGCGAAGGCGTCTCTTCGCTGATGTTGGCGTTTCTTCGCTGACGCTTCAGGCTCGGAGAATGATGTTGTTAGTCCGCTGTGGGCGGAATCGTCATAAGATGAGTGAGATTGCGCTTGCCATTCGTCGGCACGCTATGAGAGAATCGCGTTGAAGCCATTTCCACGGCATCGCCGCCGTGGCCGAAATTCAAGGAAGCAGGGAGAATCACGCCAATGTCGTGGAATGCACGCCGAGCCTCCATCGTCCTGCTGCCGCTGATCCTGACCGCCTCCGCCTTCTGGCTGGAGCCAGGCCACGCTCAGGTCAAGATGATCGATAAAGCTAAAACCGTTCCTATTGCGCCGCCCGCCGCGCAGCAGCCTGGCCGGCCGGACGCCAATATGAACCCCGATGGCTTCCTGAACAACGGCATCCACCTCGTCAAGGACGAAAAGGGCCGCGGCAAACAGATCGAGGCGGCCATCGATTACATCAACGATGAGAACTGGGCCACCGCCGTCCAGCGTTTGCAAAAACTGCTGGAAATCGACGAGGACGTTTTCGTTCGCCTCAAGCGCAAGAACGCCGAGGGCAACGAAGTCTTCGTCTGGGTCAGCGCCAAGCAAGAGGCGGACCGGCTCATCGGCACGCTGCCGGCGGCTGGTCTCGATTTCTACAAGGCCACCTACGGCGCCAAGGCCGCCGATCTGCTCAAGAAGGCCAAGAAAACCGGCGATCCCGGCCTGCTCAACGACATCATGAAGAAATACGCCCACACCGAGGCCGGCGCCGAAGCCATTAAACTCCTGGGCGACTATAAATTCGACCGCGGCGAATACATGCCCGCTCTCTTGTGCTACAGCAAGCTCATCAACCGCCTGGGCGAAGAAAAAACGCCGATCGCCATCCTGGCCAAGGCGGCATGGGCCGCTCATTTGGCCCCACCCTCGTCGTCCGACAAGAACACTGTGACGGTGGCCAATGTCTACAGCGAAAAAGAGCTATGGAAGATGCTGCGCGGCCGAACGCGCGAGGTCCAGTTCGGCGACCAGGCCATCGGCGTTGAGGATCTGCAAGAGCATGTCGCCAAGCTGGATCGCAACCGTTTGGAGCAGAATGCCACCGACTCTTTGCTCTATCGCGCCACCATCAGCCGCAGCAATCAGCTGACCGGCGGCCCGGCTTACATGGGAAAGCGCGAGTGGGCCGTCTCGCTCTTGTACGATAGCCCCGGAACGGCTTCTTCCGAAGCCCGCAGCCGCATCAAGATCGCCAAGGATACCATCAAAAAGCAAAATCAGCCGATCATTCCCTCCTTCTCGCCGATCACGCTCTCGGTGCTTGACCGGAAGGGCGAAAAGAAACCCCTGCTCATCTACAAGAATTTCTTTGGCGTCATGGCTGTCGATTTGCGTCATGGCTCGCTGGCCTGGGCATCGCCTTCCAACTGGAGCCTGCAACGCATGCTGGGCCAGGGGGGATCAAAGCAAAACTCCGTGGGCAATTGGCTCACTTTTTATCAAAGTCAACATCCGCAAATCCTGTTTGAAAACTCCACCGTCGGCACGCTCAGCACCGACGGTCAATTTGTTTACGTCGTCGAAGATCTCGCCGTCCCGCCGGAACCGCAACCGAACTTCGAGAACGGCATGGTGTTTCGCGGCGGAATGGTACAAAACCAAGCGCCTCTCGATAAGGAACTCGAGGATGCGGTTTCGCACAACCGCCTCTTCGCGCTCAGCCTGGCGCGTTCGGGCGCGTTGACCTGGGCCTTGGGAGATGATGAAAAAGATCCCCTGCACGATCACTATTTCCTGGGGCCTCCCTTGCCCTTGGCCGGCAAATTGTATGTGCTGGCCGACAAACAGCAAGAAATCCGCCTGATCTGCTTGGAAACGACGGAGGTACGGAGTTCGCTCGGGACAACGATCTACGTTCCGCGCATCGTTTCTACCCAGACGTTGGGCATGACGCAGGAGAAGATGCAGCACGACGCTCTGCGCCGCACCTGGGCCGCCCATTTGGCTTATGGCGAGGGCATTCTCGTCTGCCCGACCAACGCTGGGGCCGTCTTCGGCGTCAATCTGCTCGAGAATAGTCTGGTCTGGGCCTACCCCTATCGCGACCCAAGCGATGCCAGCGAGCAGCCGGCGCCGCAGTGGAACGGGCGAGTGATGCGCGGCGGCATTCCTCCTGGGTTTCAGATGGGACGAGACGGCAACCTTCATCCGATCCAGAACTACCAAGGTCAGTGGAAAGTCACCGCCCCGGTCATCTCCGACGGCAAAGTGGTCTTCACTGCTCCGGACGCCCGTTCCATCCACTGCATCAACCTGCGCGATGGCTCGCCGCTGTGGCGCAGGCCGAAGCACGATGAGGATCTGTACCTGGGCAATGTCTACAACGGCAAGGTGCTGATCGTCGGCAAGAAAAACGTTCGCGCCCTCAGTCTGTCCAGCGGCGAAACGCTGTGGACGGTGGAGACCGGCACGCCCTCCGGCCAGGGCATCGGCAGCGACAATGTCTACTACTTGCCGCTCAAGGACGCCGGCAAGGGTAAGCATGAGCCGCAAATCGTCGGCATTGACATGGACCGCGGCAAGATCGTCTCCCGCAGCCAGTCGCGGCCCAGCGAACCGGATAAGAACGACGCCGACATTCCCGGCAACCTGATCTTCGCCGAGGGCAAGGTCGTCTCCGTCACTCCCTTCGGCAGAAGCGAGCACGAAAGCGAGGGCGAAGTGGTCGCCTATCCGCAGCTCAAGGTCAAGATCAGCGAGATGGACGACAAGATCGCCAAGAACCCCAACGACGCCGACGCCCTGACCGAGCGCGGCGAGTTGCGCCTGGACAAAGGCGACCTGGCCGGCGCCATCGACGACCTGAGCACCGCGCTCAAAAACGACCCCAGCCGAGACACGCGCGAGAAGGCCCGCGCCAAGCTATACGATACGTTGACGGTCTACATCGCCGATCACTTCAACGACGCCGAGAGGTACCTGGCGGAATACGAGGAGCTGTGCAAGATCGATCTGGACAACGCACCGGAATCCGAGCGCGGCAAACTGGAGTCCGAACAGCGACGACGGCGCGCGACCTATCTCTGGCTGGTCGGCAAGGGCCGCGAGGAGCAGGGACGGCTGGTCGAGGCGTTTGAGAAATATCAAGAGTTCGCCGAGGCAGCGGGCAAACAGTCGGAATTAGTGCCCGCCGTCGATGATCGGCAAGTCAAAACCGCTCCCGATGTTTGGTCGCGCGGCCGCATCATCGCCATGATGAACAACGCCAAGCCGGAAAATCGCCGGCCGCTGGAGAAGCTCATCGCCGACAAATGGAACAAGCTTCGGGAAACCAACGATCTCAAGGAGCTGCGTTCGTTCGTCCGCATGTTCGGCTCGGTGTCCGACGCCGGCAAGGAGGCTCGGCTTGAGCTGGTCGAACGGCTGATGGAACAGAAGGACAGCGGCGAGGAGCATCCGCTCTTGGAGGCGGAGCTTGAGTTGAATCAGTTCCGCACAGGCAAGCACAGCCCCGAATTGGCCGCTCGCGCTACCGAAGCGCTGGCCCGGCTGTACACGCGCAAGGGGCTGCTTGAAGATGCTGGCTATTGCTATCGCAAGCTCGGCAAGGACTACGGCAAAATCGTCATCCGCGACGGCAAAACCGGCCAACAGATTTATGATGACGAGGCCGCCACCGACAAGCGTTTGTTGCCCTACCTCGACGATCCGCTGCCGCTCGGCAACGTCCCCGGATTCCGCTACAAAAAGGAGAGCGGTAGTTTCCCGATGCCGGGAGGAGGGCCGCTTTTCCAGTTCGAGCACAGCGGCGAAAGGCTGCCATTCTTCCGTCATCGCATCGTCGGGCTCTCTCTCGACAACCAACACCGTTTCCTGATCCTCGATCGCAACCTGGAGAACGAAAATCACACGCCCAAAGAATGGATGTCGGCGAAGCTGTCGGATACGAACTTCCAGACGTTGAGCAACCAGGTGCTGGGCCACCTGAATCAGATAAACGCCATGAATGGTGTCGTGGGGGTGGCCCCGATCAACCCCAACAGTAATCCCCATTCGCGTTTCCCTTATTCGACCGTGGGACATCTCATCGTCCTGCCTCTTGGCCAGCGAGTCTATGGCATCGATCCGGTCAATCGTCACGTTTTGTGGGAGAAAAATCTCTTGTCCGAAGGAACCGGGCCAGTTCACGTGAGTTCTCGCGGAGCGTCGTGGGATCCTCAGCATCCTCCCGTGGTGGATCCGCGCGACGGCAGCGTGTTGGTTACCTACACCGATAACTGGGCGCAACGGCTCGGTCAGGTCAGCCCCTTCCAGGGGCAGACGGTCTGCGTGCAGTCGTTCGATCGGCTCAGCGCGCTCGATCCGTTGACCGGCCGGACCTTGTGGTCGCGCATGGATGTCCATTCGCGCAATTACCTCTTCTCCGACGAGGATTATGTGTTCGTCGTCGAGCTGGACAACCAGAATACCCCAAGCTCAACGCGCGTCTTCCGTGCGGCCGACGGCATCAGCGTCAAGGCGCCCGACTTTGCCGCCTTGTTCGCCAAACGGCTGCAAGTGTTGGGGCGCTATCTGCTCCTGTCCGAGATCAACCCCGCGAATGGCGTGGTGGTTCGGCTCTACGACATCGTTACCGGCCAGGACGTGTGGAAGGAGAAGTATCCTGCCCGCTCGATCGTGGCGCGGAGCGAGGATGCCGGTCTTACCGGCGTCGTTGAGCCTAGCGGCAAAGTTCACGTCATCGATCTGCGGGCACGCAAGGAAGTGATGAGCGGTGAGATGAGCGAGGAGTCGGCCGGCGACCTCAAGAACGTCCAGGGTTTTCATCTTCTGTCCGACCGCATGTTTTACTACTTCGCCTCGCAAGCGGCGGGGCAGAACGGCGTCGTTCAAATGGAGTCCCCGGCGACTTGCGTTATGACGCAATGGGGGATGCGCACGGTGCTGGTAAATGGTTTCCTGCACGCCTTTGACAAAAAGAGCGGCAGCCTCGCCTGGAACTCGCACATCAAGACGCCGCAATTCTTGATCCTCGACCAGTTCGAGGACTCGCCCATTGTGTTCCTGGCCGGGCGAGGCCACGATTCTCCCAACGCCGGCGTGGCAGTCGGCGGTGCGGGGGGGCCGGGCGGTGCAATCGTCCTGGGCGGCGTCCGGCAGGTAGGCGGCGGACCTACGATGCTCAAAGTTACCAGCCTGCACAAGAACACGGGCAAAGCCGTCTTCGATGAGAAAATGCAGTCGAACGGCCAGACGAACTTCTTCGGCGTGCGACTTGATCCGCGGGCCAACACCGTGGAACTGCTGAGTACACAATTGAAGATCATGCACTTTCCGGATGCGGACGCCAAGCGAGGGGTGAAGCCGGCCGCCGAGTCTCCGGGTTTGGACGGCGCTCTCTCCCCCGCCATTCGACCCAGGACCGTGGAAAAGAAGGCCCTTCGCCCGGCCTTGGATCGCGCCCGCATTCGTGAAATTGCCCCGCCGTTGCCCCCCGGTTGAGTTTAGCTAAAACAGCGAGCGCGATTTATCGTTTCGGAAGAAACGATAAATCGTGTTCGTTTGCCCCGATTGTCAGAAATCGCCGCGGCAATCGTCATAATAAGGAACCCCCTTCGATTTTTTCGTCGGGTTTGGTTGGCAAGGAGTCTGATCGTCATGCGCTCACGTCTTATTTCCAAAGGTTTGATATTGTCCGTATTGGCCGCGGCGGCGTTTTTCGCGCCGGCGGCGCGGGCCGACGAAATGTCGGCAGACCAGCGCAAGGCGGTGCGCAAGGGACTAGAGTGGCTGGCCAAGAATCAGCACAAAGACGGCCACTGGAGCGATCAATACTCCATCACAATGACCGGCATTTCCGGCATGGCGATGCTCATGGAAGGTAGCACAATCCGCGAAGGCAAATACAAGGACAACATTCGCCGCGCCGTCGATTGGTTGATGTCCCATTCCATGCCCAACGGCATGATCGGCAACGTCAACATCCCCGGTGAAGCCGGCCGCTACATGTATGGCCACGGCTTTGCCACCCTTTTTCTTTCCTGCGTTGTCGGCGAGGAAGAAGAGGGCGATCGCCGCCGACGTTTGGTGGACATTCTCGAACGCGCCTGCAAGTTCACGCACGCAGCCCAGACCAATCGCGGCGGCTGGGGCTATGTCTCGGCGCGGGAGGGCGGCAACTTTGACGAAGGCTCGGTGACAATCACGCAGGTGCAAGCGCTGCGGGCGGCGCGCAACGCCGGCGTCGCCGTGCCGCAAGAAGCCATCAAGATGGCCCAGAAATACCTCAGCGATTCGACCGACAGCACCGGCGGCGTCGTGTACAGCCTCGGCGGCGGCGTCGCGGCAGGCGGCGGCCGGCCGGCCTTGACGGCGGCGGCGATCGCCTGCGGGTTCAGCTTCGGGGATTACAATTCGCCGCTGGTCAAGAAGTGGTTCAAATTCTGCCAACAGAACCTGCACGGACTCGGCGGCGGAATGCGCATGGGCCACGACGAGTACACGCACTATTACTACGCTCAGGCGATTTACATGCTGGGCGAGGACGGCTACGCTCGCCTTTTCCCCGATTCCAAGCCGAGTGAACGCCTGACCTGGAGCGGCTACAAGAAGGATAATTTCCAGAACCTCTTCAGCTCGCAGTCGAGCGACGGCAGCTGGTCGGGCGGCATGGTCGGGGCCAACTTCATCACCCCGGTGTATCTGACCATCCTTCAACTGGATAACGCGGCCTTGCCGATTTACCAACGCTAATCCGAGCCTGAAGCGTAAGCGAAGGATTGGTCTTCGCGTACGCTTCAGGCTTGGTCTATGGAGAACCGCATGAACGAGACCGTGAATCAACCGGCCGAGATGGGCCAAGACGATTTGGAAGCCGTGCGCCGTCTGCGCGACGCCTTCGATAATATCAAAAAACAGTTGAGCCGCATCATCGTCGGCCAGGACGAGGTCATCGAGGAGCTGCTGATCGCGCTTTTCAGCAAGGGTCACTGCATCCTCGAAGGCGTGCCCGGCCTGGCCAAGACGCTCATGATCTCGACCTTATCGCGCTCGATGGCGCTGGCTTTCAGCCGCATCCAGTTCACGCCCGACTTGATGCCCGCCGACATCACGGGCACGGAAGTCATCGAGGAGAACCGCTCGACCGGCCAGCGCGAGTTCAAGTTCATCCCCGGCCCCTTGTTCGCCAACGTCATTCTCGCCGACGAAATCAACCGCACGCCGCCGAAAACCCAGGCCGCTCTGCTCGAAGCCATGCAGGAACGCCAAGTCACCGTCGGTCGAGTTCGCCATCGCCTCGAAGCGCCCTTCTTCGTCCTGGCGACGCAGAACCCCATTGAACAGGAAGGCACGTATCCACTACCCGAAGCGCAGCAGGACCGCTTCATGTTCAAGGTGTTCGTACGCTATCCGAAGTTTGACGAAGAGTTCGAAATCGCGCGGCGGACCACGTCGCTGCAAAACGATGAAATCGCGGCCGTATTGGGCGGCGAGCAGATCTTGGAGTTGCAAAACCTGGTGCGCAAGGTGCCGGTCAGCGATCATGTCATCCGCTACACGCTGGCACTGGTGCGGCAGACGCGCGTCGGTGAGCCGGGCGTGCCGAAGTTCGCCCGCGAATGGCTGTCCTGGGGCGCCGGCCCACGCGCCGTGCAGTATCTCATTCTCGGCGGCAAGGCCCGCGCGCTTTTGCATGGCCGCGTCCACGTCCAGACCGAGGACATTCAAGCGCTGGCCTACCCTGTGCTGCGGCACCGCATCCTCACCAACTTCACCGCCGCCTCCGAAGGCATCACCGCGGACACGGTCATCAAGAAGCTGATCGAGGAGACGCCGTCCAAGGACAATGAGCTGACCCGCGATGAGCGGTTCAAGAAGATTTTTGCATCGTAACCACACAGGCGAGCGGGGTCGCGTAAGCGCCCCGAGAGAAGCACTCGGGGCGCTTACGCGACCCCGCTCGCCCGCCAGAATTGTGAGTAACATCCGTGGCCGTAAACGAAGACGATCCCCGTCGATTTCTGCATCCCGCGACCATCGCCAAAATCTCGAAGCTGGACGTGCGCGCCCGCCAGGTGGTCGAGGGCTTTATCTCCGGCATGCACAAAAGCCCCTTGTTCGGGCATTCCATCGAGTTCGTTCAGCACCGCGAGTACACGCCCGGCGACGATATTCGCCATCTCGACTGGAAAGTTTGGTCGAAAACGGATCGCTTTTATATCAAGCAATACGAGGCGGAAACCAATCTGCGCAGCACGCTCG
Organism: Gemmataceae bacterium; assembly: GCA_035653735.1. Lineage (GTDB taxonomy): Bacteria > Planctomycetota > Planctomycetia > Gemmatales > Gemmataceae > JAJPHU01. The sequence continues at coordinate 12,603 of DASRBG010000196.1, read as the reverse complement.
TCATTGATGTCAGCGAATCGATGCACTACGGCCGCGGCGCCATGAACAAGTACAACTATTCCTGCACTATCGCCGCGTGCCTGGCTTATTTGCTTCTGCGCCAGCAGGATGCCGTCGGGGCCACCACCTTCGATTCGGACGTGCGCCAGATCGTACCGTCGCGCAGCCAGATGACGCACATCGACGCCATCTGCAATGCGATGCACGTTAGCAAGCCGCGCGAGAAAACCGACATCGAACGCATTCTCCGCCGCGTCACCGAAACCATCCCGCAGCGCGGCATGATCGTTCTCGTGTCCGATTTCCTGGTCGATCGTGAGCCACTCTTGAAAGGACTGGAAATGTTGTGCCAGCGGCGGCACGACATCCTCGTCTTCCACGTCCTCGACGACGATGAGATGACATTCCCCTTCGCCGGCACCACGCGCTTCGAGGGCATGGAGGAGTTGCCGCATTTGCTTTGCGATCCCCGTGCCCTGCGCGACGGCTACCTGGAAGCGCTGGAGGAATATCTTGTCGAAGTGCGCCGCGGCTGCACGCGGCTGGGTATCGATTATCAACTGGTCCGCACCGGCGATTATCTCGATGCGGTCTTGTCGAAATTCCTGAGCCACCGCATGGCCAGCCGCGCCACGACCGTGCGCAGCCGTGGACCTGTGTAAGAAGAATTCACCACGAAACACACGAAAAACACGAAAAGAAAGAAAAAAAGAAAGAGAAATAGGGGATCTGATTTTTCTTTTATTCGGTTTTTCTCTTTTTTGTGTTTTTCGTGTGTTTCGTGGTGAATTATGAGGTTTTGATAAATGGATCCTTTTCTGCATCCTTGGTATATGGTCGCCGGCGGGTTGCTGATTAGCTCGCCGATCATCATTCACCTCATCAATCGCATGCGCTTCAAGCGCATTCGCTGGGCGGCGATGGAGTTTTTGCTTAAATCGCAGAAACGCAATCGCCGCCGGCTCATCATCGAGCAGATGATCCTGTTGGCGCTGCGCTGCCTGCTGGTTCTCTTGGCCGGTTTCCTGGTGGCGCGATTTGTCGGCGCCAAGCCAACCGGACAGGGGGCGACGCACATTGTCGTCATCGATGACACGCCCAGCATGGCCGACCAATTCACCGAAAAGGGGCCAAAAACGAACTCCTTGGAGGTAGCCCGCGAACAGATCAAGTTGCTCGCGCACAGCGCCGCCCAGGCGCCCACGCACCAACAGATGCGGATCTATCGATTGTCGGATCTAGAAACGGCGCTGTTCGATCAGCGCCTTAACGACCGCTCCACCGATGCCATTGATGAAAAGCTGCGCGACCTGAAGCCATCGGCCATGCACATCGAGCCGATCGAGGGAGTCAACAAGGCGCAGGAGCTTTTCAATGACGTGCCGCAAGGACAGAAGATCCTGCATCTCGTCAGCGATTTTCGCGATCTGGATTGGAGCGGTTCTGGCGCGCTGGAATTGAACAAAGCTATCGAGAAACTGGTCGATGCCGGCATTCACCTGAGCTTGATCGACACGGCCCATCCCTATCGCGGCTCGAATCGACAGGTGGCCCTGCACCACGACAATCTGGCCATTACCGATTTTCACGCCGAGTCGCGCGTCGTCGCCGAGGGCGTCGAGACGGAATTCAGCGTCACCATCCGCAATTACAGCTCCAGCGACAAGAAGACGTTTTTGCATATCAAAGTGGATGGAGACGTGAACAAGGGCTACGCCGGTTCGCGTCCCGTCGACCGCATTCCCGCGGACGACAGCGAAACCGTGAAGTTCACGCTGATCTTCGCCAAGAAAAAGCCGTCGCTGCCGATCGGTCCGAACGATTTGCCGGAAGACCGCGAACGCAAGCGCCGCCTCGATCAGGAATTCGTGCAGGTGACGGCCGAATTGGAGCCGGAAGAGACCGGCCTGCAAGCGGACAATATCCGCGACATGGTGGTTGAGGTTCGCAAGCGTGTGCCGACGCTCGTGGTGGACGGCAGCGGCCAAGATCCCGATCTCGACGGCGGCGACTTGAAGCATCTCCGCGCCGCTTACGAGGCGGCTCGCTCCTACGAGATTGAGCGCTGCAAGGTGGACGATCTCGACAAGATCAACTTCGAGCTATATCCGACGATCATCTTTCTCAACGTCGGCGAGATCAAGAGCGAAAAAACGCTCCAGAAAGTACAGGAATACATTCAGCACGGCGGCAGTCTGTGCTATTTCCTGGGCGATAAAGCCCGGCCGACCTTCTACAACGATACGCTGTTCAAGAAGTTCAACGGCCTGTTTCCCGTACTGATCGAGAGCAAATCTTACGATCCGCTTAACCCCGACGGTCGAGAGACGGAGGAACAGCGCGAAGAGAAGGCCAAGGACCGGCTGCGTTTTGACGAACAGCCGAAGCTGCTTTTCCGCGATCCGAAGCACGATGCCGTCCGGACGCTGGCCGAGTATCGGACGGGTTTGCGCTTTCTGAGCATGGACCGCTACTTCAAGGCGCAGCCGCGTTCGCGCTGGGATCCGGAACCCGTCAGCGGCGTGCGAGCTGAAGAATTGATCGTCCTGCCCAACAATGAGACGACCGACAATCCCGGCTATCGCAGTCATGCGGTGGAACTGGCCAAGAAGCTGGTCGAGCAGACGCGGCAGTTGGCTATCGACGAGCCGGATGCGTTCAGCCGTTACGTCGAGCCGGCCGAGCGCTATCAAGCGCAGCTCCGCAACGCCTTGACCAAGCCGTATCTCTCGAACGTGGTGCGCGTGATCGATGCGCTGCGACACGATCATGGCGCTGAAAAGGATCCCCAGCGGCCTGATATGGAAACGTTGTGGGCGCATTCCAAAATGAAAGCGTTGGCGGCGGAATTCGATGAATATCGGACGACCATTGAGTTTGGCGATCCGCTCGTCGTCGCTCGCAAGTACGGCAAGGGCCGCGTCTGCGCCGTCTTGACCAGCGCCGGCACGGCAACGCATTGGAACGACTGGGGCAACGGCCTGGCCTCGTGGAGCTACACGCCGTTTTTGATGGATTTACAGCGCTGGCTTATCAGCTCCGGCGACGACCTCAACCGCACGGTCGGCGAGAGCGTCAAGGTCGAGTTGGACTCGGGTCGTTATCAGCCCAAGATGAAGATGACCTTCACCCCCCAACGCGACCTCGAAAAGAGCAAAATCGACGAAATCACGAAACCGATCGAATATCCGGAGCGTACGCTGCCTCTGAAAGACAACGTGTTGACACTGGACTTCCGCGACACGCGCGAGCCGGGTGTGTACCAATTCATGTTTTATCCCAACAGCAAGGACGCCACGGGCCAGGAGGAAGTGCGGTCGTATGCCTTCAACCTGGACGCCGGCAAGGAGAGCGACCTACGCCGGGCGGCGCGCGACAAGTTGGAGAGCCGGCGCCCCCGCGACAAGCAGGCGGGAACCATCTTGCTCCGATCGCCCGGCGATACCTATGAAGAGTACAAGAACAAGATGCCCGATGCCTCGGAATCGCCGTGGCTGTATTTGTTTTTCCTAGTCATTCTCGTGGTGGAACAGGCGCTGGCCGTGCATTTGAGCTTCCATTTGAAAGCCAATGAAGCAGTGCCCGGAATGGTGGCGGCGCCAGCTCGAGCCGCCGCGGCGTAATCCCGGCGAGCGGGGTCGCGTTAGCGCCCCGAGGAAGCACTCGGGGCGCTAACGCGACCCCGCTCGCCAGGCGGACATAAGGACGATTCGACATCATGAACGAAGCCAACAATACCTCGACTTATCAGGAACTCGTCTGGAGGCGACTCAGCGAGCCGTTGACGGTGCGCGGCCACGATTTTCCCAGCTGGCTGTGGCTGATGATCCTCGGCGGCGTTCTGGTGGCCGGTTTGTTCTACATCGTGTGGATGTACGTCAAGGACAGCCGCGGCGTCGGGCCGTGGTGGGCCATTTTCCTGGGCACGATTCGAGCTTGCGTTTATTTCCTCCTGGCCGTCATTTTCCTGCTGCCCGCCAAGCAGACGTGGGAAGAAACACGCGTCATGGGCAAGGTGCTTGTCCTCGTCGATGCGTCGCCGAGCATGACGAAAGTGATGGACGACATTCCCACCGGCAAGAGCGACGACAAGCTGCAAACGCGGCAAGACAAAGTGCTCGCCTTCTTGACCAACGCCCACAACAAGTTTCTCAAGGATTTGGAAGCGAAGAATCCCGTATCGCTGTTCCGCTTCGCCAGCCGCCTCGATGAAAACTACATGCTCTTCAAGGACGGCCGCAACTGGACGCGCGAGGAGTGGGAAGAGTTCACGCGCAACACCGACCGCAATACGGAATTGCCCGAATCCAAAGAACTGCCGGTGGAGTATGTGCAAGCCTGGCTCAACCCCGGAACCAACGTCGAGCCGCCGCCGGAATGGAGCGACGAGGACCGGTCGCGTCTGCACAAACTCGATGAGATGACCAAGAAACTCGGCGAGGCCGGCTTCTACAGCGGCACCAATCTCGGCAGCGCGGCGCTATCGCTGGTCAACCGCGAGCTGAACGGGCGGGTGCAGGGCATCGTCATCATCACCGACGGCCGCAGCACCGAAGGCTCGCCCCGGGCGTTCGCCGACATCGCCGAGCGTGCCAAGACAGCACGCATTCCCCTCTTTGTCGTCGGCGTCGGCCAAGAACGGCCGCAAATCAAAATCGACATCGTGGACCTGCGCGTGCCCGAACAGGTGCAGCCCGAAGACAAGTTCCGCGCCGTCGTCGAACTGCAAGGCGAAGGACTGCCCGACAAGCCGGTCAAAGTGTTCCTCGACATCACCCACACCATAAAGGACAAAAGCGGCAAGGATGTTGAGCTCGACCTAAAGTTGACGGAGCAGGTGAATACGAGCAACCCCGAGGAAAAAAGGACAACATTATCGCTGAACACGAAAAAGCTGACACTGGAGTCGCCAACCCCGGTGACGTTCGATCGCAGCTCGCCGCCGCGAGCCACGGTGGAATTTCCCATCGACGCGCTGACGTTGGCGAAGGCGGCTCACATTGATTTGGAATCCGGCGATGCCGCCGGCAAGAAATGGGAGCTGAGCGAAACCGGCGAGGGCGAGCTGCGTTTCCGCGTCCGCGTGCCGCGCGATGCGCAGGAAGCGTTCGCCGCGCCTTTCCACGTCACCGAGCCGGGCATCCTGCGCGTCATCAAAAGGCCGCTGCGCGTATTGCTCTTTGCCAGCTCCGCCACGCGCGATTATCAGTTCCTGCGTTCCATCCTTGTCCGCGAGATGGACAAAAAGCGAGCCGAGTTGTCGATCTATTTGCAGTTGCCGCCCGGCGTGACCGAGCGGCGCGGCGGCGTCGTGCAAGACGTGCCGCCCGAACGGTTGCTTGGCCAATTTCCGACCCGACTGGAAGCCGCGGACAAAGAAGATCGATTATACGCTCTCGATCAGTACGACGTGATCGTCGCCTTCGATCCCGATTGGACGCAGTTGAGCGAGAACCAGTTGAAAATGGTGGGACGCTGGGTTGAAAACGGCGGCGGACTTATCGCCGTCGGCGGGCCGATCAACACCCTGGAGCTAGCCCGGCCCAAATCGCAGGCGGCCAAGCTCAAGCCGATTCTCGACCTCTATCCCGTGGTCCTCAGCGATGTCCGCATTTCCGACTTCGATCGGGAAACCAAGGATCCCTGGCCGCTCGATTTCACCGGTGCCACGCCCGACATGGAGTTCCTGAAACTGGACGAGAGCGAGGAGGCCAAATTCCTGGCCGATTGGGATGTTTTCTTCTACGGAGGCGACGGCAAGAAGGGCGGTTCCGTCGTGCGGGGGTTCTACAATTATTATCCGGTCGAAAAGGCCAAGACGAGCGCCGTGGTTGTCGCCCGCTTCACCGATCCCAAGGGCAAGCTCAAGGACAACTCGCTGCAACCGTACCTCGTGACGACTTCGCCGAGCAGCAATCGCCGCGTCGTTTGGCTCGGCTCCGGCGAAATGTGGCGTTTGCGGAGCTTCAATGTCCCCTATCACGAGCGCTTTTGGATGAAGCTACTCCGCTATGCCGCCTCGAACACGATGAGCCGGATCAGCAAGCGCATTCGGCTATACATGGGTTCGACGCACATCGCCAACAAGCCGATCGAGTTCGAGGCCAAGTTCGAGGGCAAGGACGGCGAGCCGCTGCCGCCGGGTCCGAAGCTGCCGACGGTCCAGTTGGCGCCGCCGCCGGGACTGTCCGACGCGGTGATCCCCAAACCGTTCGACATGAAGGGCAAACCCAACGGCGAAGGCTGGTTCAGCGGCCGGTTCCAGGTCCGCGCCGCCGGCGATTACACACTAACCGTGAAAAACCCGGAGACCGGGGATTCCTTGACACATCGCTTCAGTGTCAAGGAAGCGAACCCGGAGATGGACAACACCCGGCCCGATTTCCAGACGATGTATCAGCTCGCCAGCGAGGCCGACGACGTGCTGGGCCGTATGGGCGACGCCGAACGCCAGGAGCTGAAACGCAGTCTCCAACGGCCCAAGATGGAGGGCGCTGCCTTGGCCGACAATAAAGACGACAAACTGCGTCTTTATTTCGACTTGAAGAACGCCCATCTAATCCCGACGTGCATGCGTCCCGACGTGCAAACGCTGCGCAATCGGGGACCGATTCAGGATATGTGGGACGATGGGTTCGTGGTTTGGGACCGCGAGCCGCAACCGATCACGATGTCGTATGTGTTGCTGGCCGCTGTCGGCCTGTTGTCACTGGAATGGTTGACGCGCAAATTGCTGCGTCTGGCATAATCAGTTCTGAGTTCTGAGTACCGAGTTCTGAGAAAAACGATTTCTCAGAATCGACGAATCGGTACTCAGGACTTAGAACTCAGAACTCGGTACTTTCTTATGGCCACGATCACGACCCCTACGCCCTCGCGCAATTTGGCCGAAGCGCATCAGCGCGTTCGCAGTCCGCTGGAGCGGCTGCGGCGCTTCATCCGTGCCTACGTCAGCATCGAAGGCGCCGCCGTGGTGGGGCTGTACCTGACCTTGTGGTTCTGGATCGGCCTGGTCCTCGATTACGGCGTGTTCCGCCTGTTCCATTTCGATTGGGTGCAGGAAACGCCCTGGAGCTTCCGTTGCGGCGTCCTCATCGTGCTGCTGTCGGGCTTGCTGGCGGCGGTGGCGCTCAAAGTGTTGACGCGGCTGTTCCGCGAGTTCCGCGATGCCGCCCTGGCGCTGGTGCTCGAACGGCGGTATCCGCAAATCCTCGGCGACCGCCTCATCACCGCGGTCGAATTGGCCGATCCGCGTAAGGCGGCCGAGATCGGCTATTCGCCCGCCATGGTGCAAGAGACCATCCACGAAGCCGCCCAGCGCGTGGAGCAATTGAAGATCAACGAAGTCTTCGATTGGAAACGTCTGATTCGCCGTGGGGTCCTCATCGGCATTCTGGCAGTTGGCGGCTATTTGATTGCCGGCGGCCTTTTCTGCGCCGCCAATGCCATGGGCGACCACGGCTTCACCGCGGCCGGCTTCTCGCAGTTTCACGATGTTGCCGGCATCTGGTTCGAGCGCAACGTCCTCTTGCAAGATGTCATTTGGCCGCGGCAGGCGCACCTGGAATATCTCGATGTTCCTCCCTTCAACGGTGAATACCGCATCGGCCGAGGCGATCGCGGCCCGACCATTCGCGTGCGCGCCTTGAAGTACGTTATCGCCGGCGCTCCCAGCAAAAAGGCCGTCGAATCGTACCACGCCTGGCTGGCAAAGAGCGACGTTAAAAGCGACGAACAAGATCAACTCATCGAGCAATTTCGGCAAAGGCCGGCCGAGGGCTGGCGCGCCTTGTCCTGGTTCGACCTGACGCCGGAGTTGCTTGGCGCTTCCGTGCCGGACATCACGCTGCCGGCCGACTGGAAGGCGCGAGATTTGCGCGCCGGTCTGACGCTCGATGAGATCGAATTGAATCTCGACAAGAGCGAGACGCATAAAACGTTGGACCCCGAAACCAAAGCAGGCATGCGCGATGTTCTCGATAAGCTTGATAGCCGGGCCGCCGACCCCGCGCTAAGCCGGACCCTGCGCAAGTTGACCATCCCCGAGGAAGCCCTGCTGATTTACAAGGGCAGCAACACCAATAGCCAAACGACCATGCTGCGGCTGGCCGATAATGAGTACAGCGGCCAGTTCGGCGACCTCAAGGAAACCGTTTCGTTCAGCGTGCAGGGACTCGATTACTACACGGCCCCGCGCAAAGTCGTCGTCGTCGATCCGCCGCTACTGGAGCGCTTGCTGCGTGAGGATGAACGGCCGGCCTATCTCTACTATCGCCTTGGCCGCGAGGATAACCCGGCCGAGCTGAGCGGTAAGAAGCAGCGCTTCGAACCGGCCCAGGTCTCGCTGCAAAGCGGCGAGGCGTCGCACGTCGATGTGCCCGTCGGCAGCAACATCACACTGACGGCCACCGCCAGCAAGGATCTCGCCAAGGTATGGATTGAGCCGCATCGCTTGCAAAAATCGGGCATCCCTCTCATCGGATCGCAGCCGAAGATGATCGATGATCGCACCTTCACGACGCGCTTCGAGAACATCCGGTTCGAGCAGAACTTCCTGTTCCGTTTCATCGATAGCGATGGCGTGACGGGCCAACGGCAAGTCGTTATTATCCCATCGGAGGATGCGCCGCCGACCGTCAGCGAATTCGCCCCTGACCCGATCGTCCGCAAAGTGCAGGGCGGTTACATGGTAACCATCTCCGCGCGCATCCCCTTCCTGGCCCAAGTCCAAGACGACCACGGACTGAACGAGGTGCGCTACGCTTACACCATCTCCCACGACGAGACCGGCCGGCTCAACCCTCGTGACGCTTGGCCGCTGCTCGGCGGCGCCAGCCTCAACCCCGCCGGTCAGGGACTTCTTCCGGGATTGACCGATCTGGCTCAGCTGCTCCAGATATCGCCCCAGGCCAAGGGCAAGGGAAAAGAAGGACCGGTCCAGCTCTACACTCTGCCGAGCTTTCGCAAGGAGCTTGATAAACGCCCCGAAGATACCGTGCAGCATCCGGAGCCGAGCGAGCTGGCTAGCGGCAAGACGTTGCCCTATCGTCAGCTGTTGCGGCATTTTTCGCTCAAAGCCGACGATTGGACGCAGCCGGAACTTGATCCCGTGGAGTCCGACCTTCCCCTGTGGAAGATCCATCCTGATCTTAAGATGACCGATCCTTCCCGCCCGCAGCCGCGCTATCAGATGCAGCTGTGGCTGGAGGCCGTCGATAACGACCTCGACAGCGACAAGACCAAGGACGGCCGTCCTCAGCCGCACATCAAGGAGACGGAGAAGTACACTTTCTTCCTTGTCTCGGAGAACGAGCTATTGACCGAAATTGGCAAGGAAGAAGAGCAGCTGTACGGCAAGCTCGACGAGCGCTATCAGGCTTTGCTTGACATGCAGAACAAGCTGGCCCAGGTCAACCTCGACCTGTCTAGCTCCGCCCTCAAGGAGGACCAATTGGGAGCGATGAGCGCCCGCACCGATCAAGTCGTCGAGGTGCTGGAAAAAGCCCAGAATACCGCGCGCGAAGTGTACACCGATTACGCCCGCATCCTCCGGGAGATGAAAGCCAACCAGGTAAACGAGCGCTTCCTCGATCGCGTCGAGAAAACCATTGTCGATCCCCTCAAGCGCATCGACGGCAATTTTGAAGAGACCCGCGATGCGGTGGCGAATTTCCGCAAGGTATTGGATGGCAAGGAGATCGAGCCGTCGCGCAAGGCGGGCGGCACAGCCAAGGAGCAAATGCTGGCCCTGACGCGGGCGCTGGAGAAGATTCTTGCTTCCATGCAAAAAATGAGCGATCTCAATGCCGTCATCAAGATTCTCGCGGAGATCGAGAGGACCGAAGGGGTTCAGTTTGATACGATCAAGAAGATCTACGATGACAAGGTGAACGAGCTGTTCGACCAGGGAACCAGCGGCAAGCCCGAAGAGAAGAAGTGAATCTTACCAACCCGAAGCGTAAGCGAGAGCTGCCCTCGCGAAGGGCTACCCTCGCTTACGCTTCGGGTTGGTGAAAAACCGCCGGGCTGTTGGACAAACGCCGCCGGATCGTCCTTACTTTTGACGGATACCATCGTAACTTCGGGGGTTGGTCCCCCATAAGCGGAGGGTTCACGTCCATGACACGTCGTCTGTTGATCGTGCTGGGAGTGTTGGCCACCACTTTCGTCGTGGCAGCGCGGGCGCAAGATGATCGCCTCCCGGTTAAAATCAATCCCCGCGGCAAGAGCGACGTCAAACGCTCCGACGACAAGACCGATCCCAAAATCAAGATCGGCGACGCCGCCACGCAGCAGGAACATCTGAAACGACAATTCGATGAGTTCAAGCTGAAGTTGCTGCGCTTGGCTCAGACGATGGAGAACAGCACCAAGCAGGAAGACCGCGAGAAGGCTAAGATCCTTCGTGCAGCCCTCAACAAGGCCAGCGCGGAGGGCATCGAGACACGCTTTACCACTCTCATCGAAATGCTGAGCGGCCGCAACGCCGCCAACAATACCGAAGCCCTCCAAGACATCCTCAAGGAAAACGATGAACTGCGCCGCATCCTCCGCGACATCATCGAACTGCTCACGAAGGACGACCGCGACCTTGAGCTTAAGAAGGAGATCGAGCGGACAAGACGGCTTTTGGAAGAGTTGAAAAACGTCATCCGGAAGCAGGAATTGGTGCTCAATAAGACCATCATCGGCCGGACCAAGAACCAGGATCTCGAAAAGAGCCAGCGCAACGTCCGGGAGCAGACCCATGATCTGGTGAATCCGAAATCCAACCAAGGGAAAGAGGCCAAAAAAGGCGAGGGCAAGGGCAACAAGTCCGGCCAGAAAGGCCTTGGTGAAGGCAAGGACGACACGAAAGATCCCAAGGCCGATGCCAAAGACAGCAAGGGCAGCAAGTCCGGCGAAGGCAAGGACGCGAAGTCTGGTGAAGGCAAGGACGCGAAGTCCGGTGAAGGCAAAGACGGTAAGTCCGGTGAAGGCAAAGACGGTAAATCCGGCGAAGGGAAAGACGGCAAGGGCAAGGATGACAAACAAAGCGAAAGCAAGGATGGTAAGGGAAAAGAGAGCAAGAACGGCGAGTCGAAAACGAGCAAGCCGGGAGAGGCCAAATCTGGCAAGCCGGGCAGCGGCAAATCGGGAGAGAGCAAGCCGGGCGCCGGCAAGTCCGGCGACAGCAAGGGCAAAGGCGAAGGCAAGGCCGATAGCAAAGGCGGCTCCGGCAAGTCCGGCCAGGGCAAGCAAGGCGAGGGAAAGCCTGGCCAGGGCGGTCAATCCGGCCAACAGGGACAGCAGGGCGAGGGCAAGAGCGGCAGCGGCAACAAAGGCGGTCAGCAACAGCAGCAGCAACAGCCCAACCAGGAGCAGTCCCAGATCAAGAAGCAGATTGAGGACGCGGAGAAGTATCAGCACAGAGCAGAGGACAATCTCCGCAAGGACAATCGCAAAGACGCTCCCGAAGACGAGCAGGCGGCCCTCGACAAGCTGAATCAGGCCAAGAAGGCGCTGGAAGACTTGCTGCGGCAGCTGCGCGAAGAAGAGATCGAGCGTCTCTTGGCCCGCCTGGAAGCACGGTGCCGGCGCATGCTGGCCTTGCAAATCGGTGTCCGCGACGACACGGTTGCCCTGGACAAGGTCATCAAATCCAACCCCAACAGCGCGGCGAGCCGCGTCGATCAGCAGGCGTCTCTCGTTCTCTCCGATCGCGAAGAAGAGATCGTCAAGGAGGCGCGGGCCGGGCTGGCGCTTTTGGAAGAAGAAGGCTCCGCCGTGGCATTCGCCGAGGTCTTCTCCCAGGTCAAAGGCGACATGGAGACGGTGGCAGCCCGCCTCCGCAAAACCGATACCGGCGTTGTGACCGTTGCGATCGAGGACCAGATCATCGACACGTTGAAGGAAATGATCGAAGCGCTCAAGAAGGCGCAAGCCGACAGCAAGAAGAAAAGCCAGGGCGGAGGCAGCGGGATGCCGCAGCCGGATCGGTTGCTCGATCTTCTCGCCGAGTTGAAGATGATCCGTTCGATGCAGAAGCGAGTGAACGCCCGCACCGAGTTGTACGGCAAGCAGTATGCCGGCGAACAGGCGCCGCCGCCCGAACAAGGATCGAACAACGAGGAACGCGAACGCTACGAAAGGATTCAAACGGAGTTAAAAGATCTGTCGAAGCGTCAACAAAAAATCGGCAAGGTGACGCACGACATCGCCACGGGCAAGAACGAGCAGAAGTGAGGTTGGGCGAGCGGGGTCGCGTTAGCGCCCCGAGAAACGACGCTCGGGGCGCTAACGCGATCCCGCTCGCCAGCCAACCTCTTGCGTTCTTGCCGGTATTATGCGAGCATGAACAATAATGTCGATTCCTTTCACCACGGCCACAGGAGAACTGACGGTGACATTCACACGCTGGTTCTCGGTTGCTGCCCTGATGCTCCTCTTGGTGGGGGCAAGCCAGGTGCAGGCGGATGCCGAGAAGAAACCGACGAAGGAGCTTTCCTCCTTCAGTTTGCTCCGGTCGCCCGCACCGGAAACGGTCCGCAGCCAGACATTGGACTGGCTGAAGGGCGTTGGCAAAAACGATCCCGCCACCCTGAAAGCGTTCGAGAAAATCTG
>DASRBG010000195.1:0-3299 GCA_035653735.1 Gemmataceae bacterium | reverse complement strand
CTGGGCTGAACTGCAGGACGACGGTTCCCTCAAGGGCGAGATCTCCCTCGACAACGGTGATGACATTGCCTTCATCGCTCGCCGTTAACCGACTTCTTCAACAGCCTGCTAGAGCGATTTCCGTTCAGATGGAACCGCGCCATTGGTCGACGGGACAAGCGATGATCGTGCGGGCGCGGTTCCATCTGAACGGAAACGCGCGCACGGACGATGCCTGTTGCAGCAGGCATATTCCGTCCGGCCGATTCCGGCCGGACGGAATATGTTCTAGTCTTGCTGCACTCACTGGGATGGCTCTGAACATGGACTTTTCCTCTTGGCTGCTCGTCGCGATCCTCGCAGGCCATCCTTTGCCGACCAGCAAGACGTTTCCGACGATTCGCGAATGTTTCGATGCCGGAGACAAGATCACTGCCGGGTACGTGAGCAACTTCAATGATCGGATGAAGCGCGCCTCCGGCACAAAGGCAGAGGACGAGCTATTCCGAATCCCCAAGTTCAGTTGCATTCCTGTAGGGCTCTATCTGACCAATCCCGAATACGATCCCGGCAACATCAAGCTTCCGGAGGTGCCCAAGGCCCCCGACTGATCGCCGGCCGCGTAGCGGATGTAGATCAGAAGGGGATCGTAATCGATGTGGAATTATCCATTCTTCGACGCGGGTCCAATGATGCCCAGCGATCTGCAGGCCGCGCCGCGATAGGGGGCTACAATCTCTAACGTAGCCGCCGCGGTCGTTGGCGCTTAGATCGGCCAGTCGATGCCGGCGACGCGCGCCAGCAGATCCATCGCACCCCACAGGGCGCAAGCGCCGATGACGATGATCAGGAACAGGCCGAGGGCAGGGTGCGCGCGACGCTTTCCGGCCGGCCGGCAGCGAGGCTGTCTCATGGCGGTCATGATGGAGACGGCGTAGCTCTTACGCGCGCGTTCGGCACCGGTTCTTATGAGGTACGCTCTCCTTGGCCGTCAACGCGCGACAAGACCAAAGTCAAGGGAGCTCGGCAGGCTCCGAAAGCGAATTGAAACAGATCGAGGGAGAAGTCGAGATGAGCCACGGGCGTCAGCTCCTTATTCTACTGCTCGTTCTGATCGCGCTTGGTGTGGTGATGCATCTCATTGGCGTCATCTGAGCCGACGGCTATCAGCAGAGTGTGACGAAAGCGCTACTCCTCAAGCACCCATGCGCTGCGGCCGGCGTGTCGGCATAGTTCGCAGCGCAAATGCAGTCTGGGGGCTAGAGCAATGTCATACGTGGAGATAGAGCGCCTCGATCGTGCGATTCAGCTGGCGCGGGCCGACCTCATGGAGGCCGAGCGCCGGCTGCTTGCCAATCCGACAGATGAGTTTGCCCAGATGTCGGTCGAACTGTTTCGAGCAGAAGTGGATTCGTTTCGGCAGATCCTGAGCGACGGGTTGCGCCGGGGGTTGACATGGTGACCGACCGTGACGGCGCCGCAGGCCAGTCCAAGGATGAAGATGATGGAGGCGCTCGGACCACGGCCCACTGGCTCAGGAAGGCGATCAGAGCCCGCATGAGCGCGAGCAGATATCCCGAAGATCGCGAAGCGTTGGAGAACATCGCAGAGATGTACGAGCAGATGGCCGAGCAAATCCCGCGCTGAATGTCCATCCGAAACACGAGGTCGCCGTCTCCAAGGGGAATCGACCGGCGGTTGCAGGGGCGGGTGACCAGCTTTGCCCTTGAACCTGCTATGCCGCTGCCATGCGCGCCTGCCGTGCGACCTCGCCCAGTACCCAATCTGGTCGTGGCTAAGGACGGCGACCAAATCAGTTTCCGCACGACTTCCACCACAGGAAGAAGCGATATCGTCAATATCGCGCGGAAAGGCACTGCTCTCATACCTTGATGGTACGTCCAATGGCCCGGGTGCACGTGCGTTGCGCGGACGATCGGCGAACCGCTTTCCCGCGGCGCGGGCCTGGGGCGGCTGATCGGCAGGACGACCGCGGCAGGGCCGACGGACGCCATGAGACCCCGCCGAGGAGGTAACACTGCATGGCGCTCCGCGTTCGCTCGGGACCTCGCGCATAATCCGACAGGCGGCCGGAAAAACGCGGAGGTTCTCGTGGCGCGCGATGACCAAGGTCGATGGCTGAAAGTGTTTGGTCCTGGGGGCGGCTGTGTCCGGAGGAAGGTGGAGGAGCGCGCCCCGGCCGCGCCGAGGTGTGCCCGCCGAGCCTCAGTCACGTCGGTGCCGCGCCGCTTCCGCCGCTTCGTCACACCACGCTTGGCCTTGGACGGGCGTCCACAACTGAACGAAGTCTGCTGAAATGCTTTCTGCCCACACAAAGGCTCTTGGCCTGCTCCAGAGCGACGATCGATGCGCTTTGCACAACTGGCTTGAGCGCTGGCGCGACCGCAAGGAGCAGTGCGACACCAGCTACGTCCTCGCCGTGGTCAATGCCTACGCCATCATCGCCAGCCAGGCGACCCAGCCGGCCATCGCGGTCGGCGAGCTGGTGCTCAAACTCGACCGGCAGCGCGCCGAGTGGAATGGCGTCGATGTCAACCTGACAGTCACCGAGTTTCGCATCCTCAAGCTGTTCACCGATCACCTTGGCGAGTTCCTGTCCTACCGGGCGATCTACGATGTCGTGCGCTATGTCGGCTTCGCGGCGGGCGCCGGCGATGACGGCTACAAGAGCAACGTGCGCTCCTGCATCAAGCGGATGCGTCACAAGTTCATCGCCGTCAGCCCCGGCTGGAACGAGATCGAGAACTACTGCGGCATGGGATACCGCTGGCGTCAGCCCACGGCGAAGCACGTCCAGCGCTCCGCCATCACCGTAGATCAGTACGCAGATGGTGGAACACGTCCTCCAGCAGATCCCTGGTCGCGTAGACCCGATCCTCCCGCGCGCGGTTTTGGCCAAGCCGTTTCTCGCGAAGGCCGCTGACGGCCACGCGTCTGTTCCAGGCTCCGGCGGGGCCTGAATGATGATCCTGATCGGCGCAACCGACACGGCCAGTCGAGCGGAGGCGAGATCGACGACATCGGGACTACGCGCCGTGGACCAGCATCGAAGTGCCTTGGCGCACGGTCGTTTTCGATTTGCTAGAGCATGATGATTCAAGCCTCCGTCGTCCCAACCGAAGCCGAGCGAAGCGAGGCGTAGTGGAGGGACCTTTTTTGGTCGTGTCCCACTTGGTGGTGTAGCTGGCGGTGCAAGGCCGCTCGTGAGCGCGCTCGCTTTGTAGCGCGGTAGCGAGCGAGCGGGCTTGCGGGGGTCATCGGCGATTTCTGGGTTTAGGGTCGGGTTGCTGACACCAACT
>DASRBG010000194.1:0-4702 GCA_035653735.1 Gemmataceae bacterium | reverse complement strand
TCACCTCGAACCCTGCTACGCCGCCTCGGTTGGGAAGGCGAATGTGTCAGCGGGGTTGATTAGAAAGAGCCTAAAGCGCAGCGAGGCAACAACCTCCTGAGCATTGGAAGGCTCTGGCGTATAAATACATGCGAACGGCAGTGTCGTGACGACCAAGGGGAAGTCATGAGAAACAAGGCAGGTACCCTCACCAAAGAAGAAGTCACGATCGTAAAAGCCCTCCTTTCCAAGGGGTGGCGCAATCAGGACATTCAGGCGCTCGTCAACATTGGCCGAGCAGCGACGATCAACGGCGCGCGTATAACGGAGGTGAAGCAGAACAAAGTAATCGCCGCCGCTAGCGATGCGGAGATGAATTTCTTCATCCGCAAGAAGAGGTCATTCGATCCGGTAACGGGCCTGAACTTCTTTGATGATGAGCGGCTGATCCGCGCGCGCGAAGCGATGGCGCTCGCTGTTCAGATCTTCAACAGCCCGACGCTGAGGTTCAAGACGGAGGTCTTTTCCATCCTCGTCAATGTGGCCTGGACTTACCTCCTGCACGAGTTCTACATTCGTAGGAAAGTCAAGATCATCGGCGAGGACGGCCGCACGCTGCTTCTCAGCCAAATGCTGAAGCGGCAGGACTGCCCATTGACCGCGGGCATGAAGAAGAATCTGGAGGCGATTAAGCTCATTCGGGACGAGGTCGAGCATAACCTGCTGGGCCGGAGCGATCTCAAATGGCTTTCGCTGTTTCAGGCGTCCTGTCTAAATTTTGATAAGGTCATTCGAGAACAGTTTGGCGAGGCCCTCTCGCTACAGAATGAACTTGCATTCGCGCTCCAATTTGCTCGGCTCAATGTCGATCAGATCAGCGACATTCAGAAATACGAGATCCCTGGTCACATTGAGGCCCTCGACGCACGGCTCAGAGAAGGCATGACTGAAGAGGAGATGAGTGACCTCGACTATCAGTTTCGCGTCGTTTACACGCTTGACAGTGCGTCCAAGAGTCGATCGCACATCCAGTTCATCAACCCGAACTCCGATGAAGCGAAAGAAATTCAAAACGTCCTCATGAAGTACAAATCTGCGGACGAGCTTTATCCGCACAAGCCGGGCGTCGTGGTGGCTCTCGTCGCCAAGCGATCAGGGAAACGATTCAACGGTCACAATCACACGCAGGCTTGGCGGAAGTTTAAGGTGCGACCGCGCGCCGGCGCGGCTAAGCCGGATGCTACGAATAAGGAATACTGCATCTACCACGCCGCGCATAAAGACTATACATATTCGGAGCGCTGGGTGGAGTTTCTGGTCGCCCAGATCGCGACGGAGGAAGGCTATTCGGGTATCTGCTCGCTCAAAATCTGACTGACAGCGGCTCTTATTATTCGCTCGTCTGCTCGCCGGCTGGAGGTATTGTCTTGGCTGGGATGTCTTCCAAAATCTCCCGCGCCAGCGTCTGTCTCTTGGCAATCCGGCGCGCCATAGCCTCGACGAAACCTTCGTAACGCTCCCTGCCTTTGATTTGGGCTGCTGCTAAAGCTGTGTCCGGCAATGGTGGCGTGCTGGTGAGCCAGAAGCGAACAAACACCGCGAGCGCCTCATTCGAGATGGTGACATGCCGTTCGAGGCGCTCGATCTGCCGCGTCATGCGATCGAGCCGACGCGCCAAAGCCGCCTCCAGGCGATCGGCCCCATCTGGCGATAAATGTGAGGCGAGCGCTGCCTCCACGACCAAGGCCTGTGGCACGCCTTTGCGCGCGGCATAGTCGGCTAACTTTCCCGCAAGATCCGGAGGCAGGCGGTGTGCTTGCTCCGCATCGGGCTTACATTCCCATGTCATCGGCGGGGTCGAGCGAGACTTGGCGGGCCATGCTCCCCATCGTGCGCTGAATCATGCGCTGGCGCTGTGGTTCGTCCTCCGGTTCGTCTTCCATCGGCTCAAACTCATGGACCGCCGTTCGGGGCTCGGGGGCGATTTCCTCATGCTCGGGCAGTTCCGGCTCTCGCCTGATGCCTGCATTGGCGGGGTCCTCAGTTGTCGAGGCTATCGGCGTCGGCACGATGGCGCCAACCCAGTCGACTTCGGGAATGGTTTGAGCGCTATTTGTGCCGGACGGCGCATTGGGACGAAACAGCGCCGGCGGCCGGAGGATGCGCGCTTTGAGTTCCGGGTCCTCGAAATAGCGAGCCTTCTTCGCGCGGATCGGCAAGCAGCCTGAGACAAGCACCAGCTCGTCATCGTGAGGGAGCTGCATCACCTCGCCAGGCGTGAGCAGCGGCCGCGCCGTCTCCTGCCGGGACACCATCAGATGGCCAAGCCACGGGCTGAGCCGATGCCCGGCATAGTTCTTCATGGCGCGCATTTCCGTCGCCGTGCCGAGAGCGTCCGAAACGCGCTTGGCCGTGCGCTCGTCGTTGGTCGCGAAGCTCACACGCACGTGGCAATTGTCGAGGATTGAGTTGTTCTGGCGATAGGCCTTCTCAATCTGATTCAGGGATTGCGCGATCAGGAAGCTTTTGAGGCCATAGCCCGCCATGAAGGCGAGCGCGCTCTCGAAGAAGTCGAGCCGGCCCAAAGCCGGAAACTCGTCGAGCATCAGCAGCAAGCGATGCCGCCGGCGCTCCGCCTCCAAATCCTCGGTCAGCCGCCGGCCGATCTGATTGAGGATCAAGCGCACAAGGGGCTTGGTGCGGCTGATATCGGATGGAGGCACCACGAGGTAGAGGGTAGCAGGCGCGGTGCCTTCGACCAGATCGCGGATGCGCCAGTCACATCGACGGGTCACAGTCGCCACGACCGGATCGCGGTAGAGGCCGAGGAACGACATGGCGGTGGAGAGCACGCCCGAGCGCTCGTTGTCGCTCTTGTTCAGAAGCTCACGCGCTGAACTCGCCACCACCGGATGCACGCCGCGTTCACCAAGATGCGAGGTCGTCATCATGGCGCGCAATGTCGTCTCGATCGGGCGGCGCGGGTCGGAGAGAAAGTTGGCGACGCCGGCGAGCGTCTTATCAGGCTCGGCGTAGAGCACGTGCAGGATCGCGCCTACGAGCAGCGAATGGCTCGTCTTCTCCCAGTGATTGCGGCGCTCCAAGGCGCCTTCTGGATCGACGAGGACATCGGCGATGTTCTGGACATCGCGCACCTCCCATTCGCCGCGGCGGACCTCCAGGAGCGGATTGTACGCCGCGCTCGCGGCATTGGTTGGATCGAACAGCAGCACGCGCCCGAAGCGGGCGCGCCAGCCGGCGGTGAGGGTCCAGTTCTCGCCTTTGATGTCGTGGACGATCGCCGATCCTGGCCAGGTCAGGAGCGTCGGCACCACGAGGCCGACGCCCTTGCCGGATCGGGTTGGTGCGAAACACAAAACGTGCTCGGGGCCATCGTGACGAAGGTAATGATCACACCAACGGCCCAAAAGCACACCGTCATGGCCGAGAAGACCAGCATCACGAACTTCGCGGGTCTCTGCCCACCGTGCGGAGCCATAGGTGGTGACGCGCTTGACTTCTCGCGCGCGCCAGACTGACATTGCGATCGCCACAATGACGGCGGCGATGCCACCGGAGGCGGCGAGATATGCACCCTCGACGAAGATGTGCGGTGCATAGGCGTCGTAGGCGAACCACCACCAAAAGAAAGCGGGCGGCTGATAGACCGGCCAACCGAGAATTTCGAACCAGGGATGGCCGAGCTGGGGCTGGAAGGCAAGGCGCGAGGCAACCCATTCCGTCGCGCCCCACACGAAAGCGAGCACGATGGTGCTGACCGCAAGGATTTGGCCCCAGAGGATCTTGGTCGCGTTCATAGCGACGGAAAACCAGAAATCCATTGCGCGGTAACGGCAAGTCCAATTTGCGAGACGCCGGGCTGAGGGATAGCGTAGCGAAGGAATCGGATGGCGCGCCCTGGCAGCTCCCGACCCCAAAGCGGTCCTTCGCGATAGCGGCTTCTTTGGCCCTTGCTGCCCAAAGGTAGACACCTGCGCACATTTCGCGACGGAAAGAAATCGCGCTTCCGCGCAATGGGAATCACGGAACAGTCAGTTCCAACCAAACGGCGCTATGTGCGGGATGTCTTGATTCGGCCTTGGGTATCCAGAATATCCAGCACGGGGCAATCTGGTACCTTCCCGCCGGAACATTGCGCGACGGTCTTACGCAACAGGCGTTCAAGCTTAGTAAGATCATTAATCTTTGCACGGATGTCTTCGATGTGGTGTTTAGCGATCTCCCGCACCTCGGCGCACGACGCCTTTTCCGGCCCGCCAAGATTAAGCAGGGCGCGGATTTGATCGAGAGTGAACCCGAGTTCCCGCCCGCGGCGGATAAAGGCGAGCATGCGCGTTTCTTTCGGCCCATAGACCCGATGACCGGCTTCGGTGCGAAGCGGGGCGGGTAGCATTTTGATTTTCTCGTAGTAGCGGATCGTTTCAATATTCACGCCGCAGAGGCGAGACAGTTCGCCGATCGGCATTCCGTCCGCTCGCAAGGCTTTGATCGGGCGCATGAAAAATCTCCTTGATCCTGTAGCAGCTACAGGATGTAGCAGAATTTTATGTCAATCAAGGAAGCCGTATTCATGAATGATTCCTCAACCAATTCCTGCTGCGAACCGGCCCGGACTCCAGCTGTGCCAAATGATGCCGCGATGGGCCGCACGCAAAAGCTCGTTGCCGCCGGAGGCATCCTCGGGGCAATCGCGGCCTCATCT
>DASRBG010000193.1:0-46115 GCA_035653735.1 Gemmataceae bacterium | reverse complement strand
GGCATGGGCGGATTCGCCGGCAAGGGCATGGGCGGATTCAACGGCAAAAACGCTCTGTAAACTCGTTTAGCCGCGACCCGTAGGAGAGTGCGAACGCGCTCCCCTACGGGTCGCGGCTAACCATCACCTCAAATTCCCGACGACTCCGGCGGCACCGCCCCTACATCAATAAACACATCGAACTGTTGGCCGACGTAAACCGGCTTGCCTTGCGGGTTCAGCGAGTAAATCACTTGTAAAACGCGCGTATCGACGCGCTCCGTGTTGTCGCCGGTCAGCGACTTTTTCGGGATCACATACGGCTCGACACGGACAAACGTGAGCGGATACTTCTTTTCCGGAGCGCCGCGCACGCTGGCGATCGCCGGAGCGCCGGACTGGAATCGCGGAATGTCGTGCTCATCAATGTCCACCCGAATATTCACGCTCTCGGCAACCGTTCCCAGCACAACCAGCGGCGAGCCGGGACTGGCACCGACGAACTCGCCGGGCCGCACGTTCACTTGCAAGACCACGCCGTCAATGGGCGCGCGGACGATGGCGCGGTCGATGTCGGTTTTGTCTTGCAGCACCTGGGCCTCGGCCAACTTGACGGCGGCGCGGGCGATGTCCTTATCCGGCTCCCAGGCACCGGCTTTTGTGAGAGCGAGATCTGCCTTCGCTTGAATCAGCTGCCGCCGGCCCATGTTGAGGGTCAGGCAATGCTGGTGATACTGCTCTTCATTGACGGCGCCGTTCGAAACCAGCTTCGCATCACGGTTCGCCAGGTCGCGTTGCAGATCCACCGTGGCCTCAGCGACCGCCACCTTGGCTTGACTGACGGCCAACTCCTCCGCTCTCGGCATCTGTTCCAACTTGGCCAGCTGCGCCCGCGCCGACGCCAGGTTCGCCTCATGGAAGGCGAGCATGGCCTTGAGCTGCCGATCATCAACGCGGAAGAGCGGATCGCCCATTTTCACGGACTGGCCGATGAGCGCCTCCCAGGGCGTCATTCCCGGTCGCGCCGGCAATCCCAGCTCCTCCGGCGGCCACACCTTGAGCACCACGCCGGGCAGCGCGGAGCCGATGGCGATGTTCTGGCTGCGCGCCTCGACGATGCCCGCGCCGGCGACCGTCCGGCCAAATGGCGTCCGCGCCGGCTCCACCGGTGGCGGCGGCTTGGGCGGCTTCTGCTGCGCCTGGACTACATGGTAAATCGCGAACACTAACATGCCCACCGCGAAGAGGGGCAACACGAGTTTGCCAATGTTTTTTTTCATAATTCCCTCCGAAGTGAGGAGTTCGTCTGAAGTGAGGAGTGAGGAGTAAGGAGTGAGGAGAGGGGGAAACCGTCTTTTTTCTCCTCACTCCTCACTTCTGACGAACTCCTCACTTATCTTCCACTTTGTCGATGACTCCATCGTTCATATGGACGATGCGATCGCCGAAGCCGAAGACGCGGCTATCGTGCGTGACGACAATGACGGCCCGGCCCGGTTGCACGGCCACGCGCCTCAGCAGCTCCATCACGACTTGGCCGGAGTGGGCGTCCAAGGCGGCCGTCGGTTCGTCGCAGACCAGCAATTTCGGTTCATGCACCAGCGCCCGCGCGATGGCCACGCGCTGCTGCTGGCCGCCGGACAGCTGCGAGGGCAACACGTTGATTTTGTCGGCCAAGCCCACTGCGCCGAGAATGGCGCTGGCCTTGGCCACGGCTTCGCTCCGCTTCTGGCCGGCGATGAGGAGCGGCACGGCCGCGTTCTCCGCCGCCGTCAGCGCCGGCAACAGGTTGTACTGCTGGAAGACGAAGCCGATGTAGCGCCCGCGGAAGCGCACCAGCTCCCGGCCGCGTAGCTGACGCAGACTCTGGCCCAGCACCGAGACTTCGCCTTCCGTGACATCGAGCAATCCGGCAATGATCGAGATCAACGTCGTCTTGCCGCAGCCGGACGGACCGACCAACAGCGTCATTTGGCCGGGATGCACTTCCAAATCGACGCCGCGCAGCGCCTGCACGCGCGTCTCGCCCGCGCCGAAATCTTTGGTGACGCCCCGGCAAACCACCGCCCGCTCGGCCAAAGCCGCGCTGGCCATCGCTGGTACTCCCCACGCTGGTTTCATCGCTGCTGCCGTCATAATCCCTGTCTCCATACGCCTTATCCTCGAAAGACCGCGGCCGGTTCCAAAATCAGCACCTTATAAACGCTCACCAAGCTCGACAGCGTGACGATGACCGCGACCGCCGCCCCCGTGCCGGCCAACACCTGCCAGGGCATCAAAAAGGCCAAGCGGCTGCCACCGGCCGTCATCAACTTGCCGAACAGAGCCGCCCCGCCGACGCCCAGGCCGTAACCGATCAGCCCCACCACCAATCCCTGGAGCAGCACCATGCCGACCAGCCGTAAGTTGGTCACGCCCATCGCCTTGAGCGATCCAAATTGAGGCAAATTCTCAAGAGTAAAAGTGTAAAACGTCTGCCCCGCGATAGCGCAGCCGACGAGGAAGCCCAGAAACACGGTGATGCCGAAATTGAAAACGATGCCCGTCCGCTGAACGAAGTACATCAGCGTGCTTTCGACGAACTGTTCCCGCGTCAGCGCCTTGAGTCCCGGCCGCGGCGGGTCGCCCGGCTTCATCGGCTTGAGCCGCGTCTGTTCGGTGATGCGGCGGCACACCTCTTCATGAGACACGCCCTCTTCCGCCCCGACCAGAATGGCCGACATCACCTTGCGCTCTTGCGGCACATAGCGGATAGCCTGATGATAGCGGCAATAGAAGATCGGGAAAGTGTTGAACGTTTCCGACGCCTTGCAGATGCCGACGATGACGGCGCGATGATCGTTCATCTCCAATTCCCGGCCGACGGCCAACGGCTCATCGGGCCAAACGTAGCGGTAGCCGCTCTCATCGATGATAACGGCATCCGGCTTGCGCAAATCGGCAAGGCTGCCGAGAATGATTTCGCGCGGGGCGCCGACCATCGTGGCGTCGTCGAGTCCCAGCACGATCGATTGTTGATATTTAGCGTTCTTCTTATCGCCGCCGACCGCGAGTTTGAGCCGGCCTTGCCCTTTGTAGAACCGCACCGCCCAGGCCACGCCGGGCACGCTCTGCACACGGTACAAATCGCTTTCGGTCAACGGCTTGAACTCGTCGATGAACTGCACGTTGGGATCCATGACCCAGATGTCGGGATCGGCGATGTCCTGAATATGAGCCGTGGTGCGCAACAGCAAACCTAGCGCGATCGACGCCTGCTGAGCAATCAAAAGGGCGGCAAAGGTCACGCCGGCAACAATGCCGAGATATTTCGCCCGGTCCCCCATCAGCATCTTCAAGGCGATCCAGCTCATGGATGGCCCCCAAATGGATCACCACGGAAAAGACAGAAAGGACAACAAGGACAAAAGAGACAAAAAATCAATAATATTCAACAAATGTTTATCTTACTATTTCATCTTGGTTCTTGTCCCTTCTGTCCTTGTTGTCCTTTCTGTCCTTTCCGTGGCGCTTTCTTCCCTTTATCGAAATACCGACGCCGGTTCCAGCCGCAGGACGCGTCGCAGGCTAACCATCGCCGAGGCGATGACAATCAAGGCAGCGGCCAGGGCGGTGCCCACGGGGATCGGCCAGGCCATGAAGTTGGCCGGCGGCAGACCGCGTCTTTGCATCGTTATGCCGAATATATCCATCAGCCCCGATCCCATCCCCAGTCCGATCATGTAACCCAACGTCCCCACCACCAACCCCTGGATCAGCACCATGCCAACGATCCGCCGATTGTCCACGCCCATTGCCTTGAGCGCCCCGAACTGCTTGAGATTATCGATCGTGAACAGATAGAACGTCTGCCCGGCGATGGCCGCGCCGATGATGAAGCCGAGCAGCACGGTGATGCCGAAATTGACTGGGATGCCGGTCATCGTCATGTAGTAATCGATGGTCTTCCACGCGAAATCGCCCGGCGACATGGCGATCAGGCCGGTCTGCTCCTCGATACGGCGGCACACTTCTTCCAGCGGCACGTCCGGGTCCGTCTTGGCCAGCACGAACGACAGCGAACGGCGCTCCTGGGCGGCATAGCGCACGGCCCGGCTATACGTGGTATAGGCGACGGGAAAGGTCTGAAAAGTCGGTGAAGCCTCGCAGATGCCGACGATCTCGGCCCGGCGATCGTTCATCTCGAAGACCAGGCCGGTTTGCAGCGGTTGTCCGGGGAACAGGTAGCGGTAACCGCTCAAGTCGAGGACCACGGCATCAGGCCGGCGCAAGTCGGCCAGCGAGCCGATCAGCATCTTCCGCGGCGCGCCCACCAGCGATTGATCATCGATGCCCAGCACGATGAACTGCTTGAAATTGCCTTCCGGAAACTGAGCGCGGGCCTTGCCATCGTAGAACTTGACCGCCCAGTCGACGCCCGGCACGCCGCGAACGCGATAGACGGCGTTGTCCGATAACGGAGTGATGTCGTCGATAAATTGCACGCTGGGGTCCATGACCCAAATATCGGCCCCGGCGATGTCGCGGATCTGGCTGGTGGTGTTACGCATCAAGCCGGAGAAGATGGCCGCTTGCTGCGACATCAGCATGACGGCGAACGAGATGCCGAAGATGATGGCATAATACTTGGCCCGATTGCCGGTCAGCATCTTCCAGGCGATCCAGTTCATGGTTTCTCCCGAAGGACAAAAAGGACAAAAAGGACAAAAAGGACAAAAAAATATATCACTGCTGCCTTGATAGAATTCTCTTTTTTCCGTCCTTTTTGTCCTTTCCTGTCCTTCTTCGTCCTTTTTTCATGGTCCCTATTCTTCTGCCTTCAACGCACGCAGGGTGAACTGCGTGATATGCTCCGCCAACGTGGTCGGGTCCAAACGCTGGTATTCGTCTTCGCCGATCAAGATGCGGATGATCGGCTTGTGCGAGCAATAAAAATGGCATTGGCCGACGATGCTGAACGCGGTCAGGAAGACTTTGCGGTTGGGCGTGCCGGGCGGCAACAGCTCGCGGACAACGCCGAATAAAATCTTGCTCCTCGGCTCGATGTACTCGCGGGCCAACTCGGCGCAGGCTTCGCTCGGTTGGATCAACTCTCGCATGATGAGGCGCGCCAGCCACGCCGGCCGGTTTGGATCGAGCAGCTTGAGCAACTGAAAGCGGATGATGTCGCGCAACTTCTGCGCCGGCGGCGTATCGGGCGACCAGCTCAAGTGCGGCTCCTCGCCTTGACCGCACGCCGCGTGTTTGACCGCCTCGATGTACAACCGCTCCTTATCGCGAAAATAGTAATTCACCGCCGCGATGTTCACGCCCGCGCGATCGATAATCTCGCGCACCGTCGCGCCCTTAAATCCCTTTTCGGCAAAGATTTCGCCCGCCGCGTCCAGCAGCCGCTCGCGGGGGTTTTCGGGGGTCGTCATCGAAGAGATCCTCACTTAGTCGAAGCAAACCGTTGTTCAATACATTTGTATCAAACAACTGTTTTAATGTCAAGCGCTGTTCAGAATGAAATCGGCGCCGGGCGAGCGGGGTCGCGTTAGCGCCCCGAGAGTTCCTCGGGGCGCTAACGCGACCCCGCTCGCCGGCGCAGTGGGACGGTAGCCCAAACCAAACCTTCACATGAATTCGGGATGAAAACATTCACTCTTGGTTCGGCAGCGGTATCTCTTCTAGTAAATGCCCCCCAGGGTCGAAAGCATGAATAGCGAAAAACTGGAAGCCGCCCTGCGCGATATTCGCAACCTGGTGAAAATGCCGGGAGAGGAGCGCATTGCCGACGAGGAATTGGTGCGGCGATACGCCATCGAGCGCGAGGAAGCGGCATTCGCGGCCCTGGTGCGCCGCTATGGGCCGATGGTGCTGCGCGTTTGTTACAACGTGCTGCATCGCAGCCACGACGCCGAGGACGCTTTTCAGGCAACCTTCCTGACCCTGGCGCGCGAGGCGGCATCGCTGCGGCGCTTCGATGCAGTCGGCTCGTGGATTCATGGCGTGGCCTATCACGCGGCCCTGCGTGTACGGCAACGCATGGCTCGACAGCGCCGCCACGAGGAACAGCATGTATCGCCGCAGAGCGACGATAGCCCCGATGAAGGCATCCTGCGCGAAGACGTTCAGGCGGTGCTGTATGAAGAGCTGCATCGCTTGCCGGACAAATATCGCCTTCCCTTGGTGTTGTGCAATTTGTTGGGCAAGACGCAGGAAGAGGCGGCACGCGAGCTGGGGCTGCATCGGACGGCCCTATGCAAGCGATTGAGACGAGCATACAGCCAACTGCGTCAACGCCTATTAAGTCGCGGGATTAACCTGTCGCTGGTCCTATTAGCGTCGTTGCTCCATGAAGAGGGGAAGGCGGCATCGCTGTCGGCGGCGTTGCTCTTGCGAACGGTGCATGCCGCCATGGGAACGGCGCCCGATGTGACGCCGGCCTTGGCGGCGGGTGGGATGAGCGGCTTTTTGATCGGCGCCGCGAAAACGAAGTATGCGTTGTTCGCCGCCGTCTTGTTGCTCGCCGGCGGGGGCTATTGGGCCGTGCGAGCGTGGAATGAACCAAGACCGGGACACGCCGATCCAGTGGCCGTGCGTCCACCTTCGGACCCAGCCGCTCCGACGCCGCGACGCACAAACGGCAACTTGTCGCAAACCGTGGAGCAAATCGTACTGAGGGGCACCGTTGTCGATGCCGACGGCAAGCCCATTCCGCGAGCGCAGGTGGCCGTTTCGGGATTGCGCTCGTTTCGGCCGGGCAAGCTCAATGTCCGCGATGAAGTGCTGGCACGCGGGAACAGCGATGAGGCGGGGCGCTTCCATCTGAAGGTCCCTCGCCCGGATTCGGTATGGTCGTTGCGCACGGCGTTCGTGCATTTGTGGGCGACGGCGCCCGGTCATGCTCCGGCGACGCTCCGTTTGCCGTGGCGTCCCGATTCGCCGTCCATCGAGGCGCGTCTTGGCCCGCCGGAGGCGATACGGGGCCGGCTGATCGCCGTCGACGGCCGGCCTGCCGCGAATGTGCGCGTTAACGTGTCTCAAATAGGGCATATTCGCCTGGAGCCAATCCAGGGGCGCGGCGACGGGCACGGCAAGCCGGCGCTCTGGCCGGCCGATGCGACGACCGACGACCAGGGGCGATTCACGCTGCACGGACTGAATCTCGAACAAGGCGTCGGTCTGTGCGTGCGTGACGATCGCTTCGCACTGCGCCGCGTGGATCTCCAGCCGGAACGCTGGCGCGGCCAGGAGCGGACGGTGCGCCTTGCTCCCACTCGCGTTCTTGAAGGCCGCGTCATGGCGGCCGAGGGAGCCGCTTTGCCCGCCGCCCGATTGCGCGTGCTGGTCTACGACGCGGCGCGGCGTCCCCTCGGCAGCGCTCTCGACGCTCGCGCCGATGCGGCCGGCGCTTTCCGCATCCATTTGCCCATCGGCGACACGTATCGCATTGAAGCCCTCGCTCCCGAGGGCGCGGCGTATGCCGGCATTGCCCGCGAGATCCGATGGCCGACGGAGGCAACACGGCAAGAACTGGAGCTACGCTTGCCGCCCGGCATTCTCGTCCGCGGCGTCGTCCGAGACGCCGACAGCGGCCAACCTATCCCGGAAGCGCACGTTCAGTTTCGCCCGCTGGACGACACCACGGTTGCCGCGGAAATCCTGACGGGGTTGAACAACCGCGCGCTCAGCGACGCCGGCGGTTCGTTCCGCCTCGTTGTGCCCAAGGCGAAAGGCTTCTTGCTCGTGCATGAGGCGAGCGGCGATTACGTGATGGAGGAATGGACCGGCCGGGTCCGCGGCTATTCCGGCCCGCTTCTGGCCAATCGCCTGATGGCCTTGGATGCGGCAACGGGGCCTCAAGTCCGTGAAGTGGGCGTGATCCTGCGGCGCGGCGTGCGCATCACGGGCCGCATCGTGGGGCCGGACGGCGAGCCGGCCGGCGACGGCGCGTGGATTTGCCGTGGACGGACCTGCCCCGAAGAGCCGGGCGAAGGACAGCCGCAACCCTATTGGAATGGCCGATTCGTTGTCCGCGGCTGCGTGCCGGGCCGCGTCTATCCTCTTCTGTTCCTCGATGCCCGCCGCCGGCTGGGCGCTCTCGTGGAATTGCCCGCGACCGCGGACGGCAAGCCGGTCGAGGTGCGCCTGAAACCCTGCGGCGAGGCCGAGGTGCGCTTTGTCGATGCACGCGGCCGACCGGTCGCCGGCTATCAACCGTTCCTTTACCTGATGGTTCCCTCGGATCGAGCCGGCGAGGAGGTGGACGATCCGGAGTTTGCTTCGATGGAAGTCCATGTATGGGATGAGTTCGGCAAGGATCCCCACAATCCTCATCCCACCGTGAAAATGCCGCCGCGCACGGCGGAGATGCACGAACTGGATGAATTCGATCCCGAACACTACCGCGACGGGCCGAGGACCGATGCCGAGGGCCGCGTTACCCTGCCGCTGCTTATTCCCGGCACGCGCTATCGCATGAACCACTACCAGGACGCCGCCGGCGCCTGGCGCGAATTCGAAGTGTCGCCGGGGCAAACTCTGTCGCTGCCCGACGTGGTTTTGCATCACCGGCGCTAAAAGCGAATGTCTTCGATCCGGGTATCGTTGTCGTAGTTCTTGTTGTTCCTTGCACCCAATGGAGGATGTAGCCGTGAAAACGATCCGCCCCAATCGCTCGCTTCGCCGCTCTGGTTTCACGCTGATCGAGTTGTTGGTGGTCATCGCCATCATCGCCATTCTGATCGGCCTGCTCTTGCCTGCCGTACAGAAGGTGCGCGAGGCCGCCGCACGAATGCAGTGCCAAAACAATCTCAAGCAAATCGGTCTGGGACTGCACAATTACCACGACGTGAATCAGAGGTTCCCGCCGGCCTCGCAGGTGCCGTGGGGCACACCGGGCACGGGTGATTGTCACATGGAATATCACGGCACGTTTGGGCCGAACTGGGCCGTGTTGATCCTGCCGTTCATCGAACAAACTCCCCTCTACAACCAGGCAAACGTCCAATCCTTCCCGGGCGTGCCGATCGTGCAAAATAACGTTGACCCGGGGGCCAACATATCGTGGCGGGTCATTGTCGGCACCCCGATCAAAATATTCCTCTGCCCATCCGACGGGTACAATCAAACGAATTTCTTGAACCCGGCGGTGCCCGGCGCCCCGAACGGGTGGGCGCGCGGCAATTATGCGGCGAACGCCGGGTACGACGATTACGACCACGTCGCGGGCGGAGTCACCTTCCCCGGCCACCCGAATCAAGTGTGCGGCGCCGCGGGGATCGCCGACAGCCCCGTTATGTGCTCCAACTACGGCTGTCGGATCACGGATATGACCGACGGCTCATCGAACACCGCGATGGTGACTGAAATCCGCGCCGGACTGAGCCAGATCGACCCCCGCGGGGTGTGGGCGATGGGATTCCCAGGGGCAAGCGTCACAAACGCAGGGCGCGCAACGTACAATCCTACTCCGAACAACCTCCTTGGTGGCACCCCGGCCGACGGCGGGGATGAACTGGAGGATGGGAACTTGTACTGCAGTCCGCAGAACGCACAACTCGGGATGGGCTGCACTACCTCCGGCACCCTCATGACCTCGGCCATGTCCCGAAGCCTGCACACGGGCGGCGGGGTGAACATCTGCTTCGGCGACGGCAGCGTCCACATAATCCAAAGATCGATAACCGAAGTGGACTGGTGCCGGTTGTGTTCGAAGTCGGACGGCCAGGTCAGCACGTACACCGACTACTAATCCGGAGGGCCAAACCATGCGACGCACTCTGACGCTAACAGCCTTCGGACTCTGCATCTTAATTACCGGGTGCGGAGACGGGCGGCTGCGGACGAAGGGCCAGCTGCTCAAAAGCGGCCAGCCGTTCATCCCGCCGGAGGGGGAATACATCGAAATCACCTTCGTCCCGATTCTGCCCGACGGCAAACCGGCTCCCGATTACTACTACGCCGAAGTCGATCAGACGACCGGCACGTTCCGGCCGGCCGGGAAGGACCTCAAGGGGATGCCCCCGGGCAAGTACCGGGTCGCCGTCGAACTGATGAAGAAAAAGAAGGATAAGTTCGGTGGGAAGTTCAATACAATGCGCTCCCCGTTCGTCTTCGACGTGGATAGCGGAACCAAGGAAATCGTCATCGATTTGGATAATCCCAAGTCGTGAACGATTTGCAGCCGAGCCGGAAGCGTAAGCGAAGGAATGAACAGCCTTCGCTTACGCTTCCGGTTCGGCTACAAACCGGAGGTATAGATGAAGACGCTATCTCTTGCTTTGAGCCTCTCCCTCGTGTTCGCGGCGACGGCTGGAAAAAAGAACAACGAGGCGGCAGGCGACAAGCAGTCCATCTCTTTCCAGCAGGGCGCCAACGGCTACACCGGTACGGTGGATGTGGAAATCTGGGCGGTCGCTCCCAACACCTGTCTGGAAGGCAACCCCAATGCCTCCAGCGACGCGGACAATGACGGCGGCGAGAGCCAGATTCTTATCCGCTTCGAGGACATAATCGGCGACGGCCCCCGCCGTATCCCGCCCCACTCGGCCGTTCATTCCGCCCGCTTGGTCGTCAGCGCGTTCGACCCTGGAACTCCCGTTCACCTTCACCGGATGCTGGTTCCGTGGAAGCGAACCGCCACCTGGAACAGCCTGGTCGCCGGCATCACCGCCAACGGCCTGGAGGCGTCCGCGCAGAAGGACAGCTTCACTTTCGGAAAGATCTCGGCCAGCTCCTCGGACATTGTCTTCGAGGTGACCGACACCGTGCAGGCGTGGGTCAACGGTACGGCGAACCACGGCTGGGTGTTCATCAACACCGGACCCAACGGCTGGGATTTCTACACCTCGGAGTTCGAGGACATCAAGCAGCGGCCGCGCCTGACCGTCGAGTTTACCCCGCCCAAGAAGTGATCCCAAGTGCGCCCTTTCGGAGGACTTTCCATGCACCGTCCACAACCCGGCACCTGGAATGCCGATCCGGCCCACTTCGCCTCCCCGACACGGCGGGACTTTCTGTACGCCGGCTGGCTCGGCGGCCTCGGACTGACCCTCGGATCGTTCTTGAAACTGGAAGCCGCCCGCGCGGCAGACTCGGCTTCGCGGGCCGAGCCGAAGGCCAAGTCGGTGATCCACATCTATTTGCAGGGCGGCTTTGCCCATATGGACAGCTTCGATCCCAAGCCGGACGCGCCGGCCGAGTATCGCGGCATCCTGGGAACGGTCCAGACCAAGCTGGCCGGCGTGCGTTTCAGCGAGCACATGGCGAAAACGGCGGCCATCGCCGACAAACTGACCGTGGTGCGGAGCATGAGCCATACCGAGGTGGACCACAGCCGCGGCGAACACAGCATGTTCACCGGCTATCGGCCCAGCCCTGCCTTGGTCTACCCCAGCATGGGGAGCGTTACCGCCCACGAACTCGGTCCGCGCCGCGACATGCCTCCCTACATCGTGGTGCCCAACGCCGGCAGCCAGTTCCTCAGCAGCGGTTACTTGAGTAGCGCTTATGGACCGTTCGCTCTCGGTGCGGAACCCGGCCGGCCTGGCTTCACCGTCCGCGACCTGAGCCTGCCGGCGGGCGTGGATGACGCCCGTTTCGCCTCCCGCAAGGAATGGAAGCAGCTGGTGGACGATCACTTTGCCGACCTGGAGAAAGACGACGCGCTGGCGACGATGGACACGTTCTACCAGCGCGCCTACGGCTTGCTCAGCTCGAAAGCGGCACGGGAGGCGTTCAGCCTCAAGGGCGAGACGGAAAAGACCAAGGAGTTGTACGGCCTGACCGGACTAACTGGCCCGTTGGCCTTCCGCAATCGGAGCGCGGCTCGCTTCCTGATCGCGCGTCGGCTGATCGAGGCGGGCGCCCGCTTCGTCACCGTGACGTTCGGGGCCTGGGACACGCACGCCTTCCACTACAACGGCATCCAGAACCAGATGCCGCTCTTGGACATCGTTTTCGCGGGACTGATTACGGATCTCGACCGCCGCGGTCTCCTCGACAGCACGCTGGTAGTCGTCAACAGCGAGTTCGGTCGGACGCCGAAGATCAACGCCGGCGGCGGGCGCGACCACTGGCCCCGCGTCTTCAGCATCGTGCTGGCCGGCGGCGGCATCAAGCGCGGCCAGGTCTATGGTTCCAGCGACGGCCTGGCTGCCGAGCCGGTTAAAACGCCGCTCTCCGTCGAGGACTATGCCCACACCGTCTACCACCTGCTCGGCATCGACGCCAAGAAGGATCTCATGTCGCCGGGCAACCGGCCACAGCCGATCGTCGCCAACGGCCAAGTGGTCAAAGGTCTGCTGGCGTAACGAGGCGAACCGGGACCGCCGGCGTCCCGGTGGTGAGGATCCACCCATGACACGCACTGCGCTTACTCTGATCGCTCTCCTGTTCCTTCCCGTCGCCGCCAGGGCGGCGTCACCGACTATCGAGTCCGTTTTCCCCGCCGCCGGTCAGCGAGGCGCCGAGTTCACGCTGATTCTGACCGGCGCCCGCTTGACCGGCCCCGAGGAGCTGCTGTTCTACGAACCCGGCGTCGTCTGCACTCGGCTGGCAGCCACATCGCCGAGTGAGGCGAAGGCAACGCTTCGGGCCGCGCCGGATTGTCGTCTGGGCACATACGCTTTCCGGCTCCGTACCCGCGGTGGGGTATCCGAGGTACGGACCTTCCGCATCACGCCGTTCCCCGTCGTCGCGGAGAAGGAGCCGAACGACACACCCCGCCAAGCCCAGCAGGTGCCGCTCAACGTGAGCATCGCCGGGAACATGGAATCGGGCGGCGTCGATTGCTTCGCCGTTCGCTTGAAAAAGGGACAGAGGCTCGCCGCTGAGGTCGAGGCGGTTCGTCTCGGCGGCGAGCTGACCGATGCCGTCCTCACTGTCTTCGGGCCAGACGGCCGGGAACTCGGCATGGTCGATGACACCCCGCTGTTCCGCCAGGATCCTCTCCTCACCCTGCTCGCTCCGACCGATGGAATCTACACCGTACAGGTCCGCGAGACCAACAACAACGGCAGCGATACGAGCCGGTACCTCCTCCACATCGGCGATTTCGTGCGGCCGAGTGCCGTCTTCCCTCCCGGAGGGCAGGCCGGTGCCGAGGTCAAGGTAAAGTTGCTCGGCGATGCGGCAGGCGAGCGGACCCAGACCGTCAAGCTGCCGGAATCTGCCGATGGTTTCGCTTTCTATGCGACGGATGGCAAAACCACCGCCCCGACGCCGAATCCCTTCCGCGTCTCCCCTTTCCCCAACGTGATCGAAACGGAACCCAACGACGACCCGAGCCAGGCGAATCCCAGTCCGCACGGCTGGCCGGTCGCGTTCAACGGCGTCATTGATCGGCCCGGCGATGTGGATCATTTCCGCTTCCGCGCCGCGAAGGGGGACGTGATTGATGTGCAGGCGTTCGCCGCTCGAATCGGCTCGCCGCTGGATACGATCGTCGCTGTCCTTGACCCGTCGGGCGCGGTGCTTGCCGCGAATGATGACGACGAAACGCACGACAGCCGGCTCCGTGTCACGATTGCGGCGGACGGAGAATACGTGGTCCGCATCACGGACAAGAAGAAAGGCGGCGGACCGGCATTCGTGTATCGTCTTGAGCTGAGCCGTCCCATATCGGGGCTAACGGTTTTCCTCGCCGCTCCACAGCGCAAGTCTCAGGACCGCCAGGCCATCTCCATTCCGCGGGGGAACCGCGTGCTGGCCTACCTTGGCGTCCGCCGTGACGGCTTTTCGGGTCCGGTCAAACTGGATCTGGGCCAACTTCCTGCGGGCGTGAAGGTCACTTTCGGCACAATCCCGGCCGACGATTATCTGGTTCCCGTCCTGTTCGAGGCCGCCCCGGACGCTCCTCTGGGCGGCCGGCTGATCGAAGTGAACGGCGTCGGAGGTGATGCTCCCAACGTCGTTCGCGGCGGTTTCCGTCAAGAAGCGAACCTGACCCCCGGACCCGGCGATTCCTCGTTTCATGCGGTAAGGCTGTCGCGTTTGGCCGTCGTTGTGGCCGAGGAGACGCCGCTTTCCGTCGCCGTTGTCCCGCCATCCTGTCCATTCGCCGTGGACGGCAAACTGGACCTGACCGTAAAGGTGATGCGGGCGAAGGACTTCGGGGCGTCGGTCGAAATATCGTTCCCATGTCTTCCGCCGGGCGTTGAAGCGCCCACCGCCGTGGCCGTTCCGCCGGAGAAGGATGAAGCGGTCGTGACCTTGATCGCGCATCCCTCGGCGGAGGTCGGCGATTGGCGGCTTGCGATCGAGGCGAAACCCGGCGCGACGGCCCGCGGCCGGCGCGACCCACTCGTCGCCGGCGCCGGCAACACCCTGCAAAATCGACGGCGCGTGGCCGAAGGCATGTTGCCGGTTGCATCGCAGCTTTTGGATGTGAAGGTGGCGGCACCGCCGCTCAAGGGCCGCTTTCTGCCCCTCGTCGCCGAGCAGGGCAAGACGGTGAAGGTGACGTGCCAACTCGATTTCGCCGCCCCGCTTTCGGAAGCACTCACGGCGACGCTCGACGGCCTGCCGCCGCGGGCGACGGCCAAGAAAGTCGAACTGAAACCGGGTGCGAAGCGCGTCGAGTTCACAATCGTGGTCGATGCCACGACTCCACCGGGCGAATATCGGTCCTTGGTCTGCGAGCTGGCCGGCAAGGTCGAGGGTCAGAACGTGGTCTACCGAGTCGGCCGCGGCGGTGTCTTGGAGGTCCACCCGCCAGGCGCCGTGAAAAGTGACGCATCCGGGAAAGCCCTCAGCCCGCTGGATGCGCTGCGCCGAAACGAACGGAAAGAAGGGATGAAGAAACCATAAGGAAGGCGCTTGCCATGCGATTTGCCGCCATCGTCTTGACCGTCCTGTTCGCCGCCGCGGGCCGCAGCGCGGAACCTTCGCCCGTTCGCATCGTCGTAGAGCCGGACGTGATCGAGTTGACCGGCGCCCGCGATCGGCAGGGACTCGTTGTCCAGGCCGAGTTCGCGGACGGCAGCACCCGCGACGTTACCGCCTCCGCCGAAATGATCTTTGACAAGCCGGTCGCCACGATCGCCAACGGTTTCGTTGCCCCCGCCGCCGATGGCGCCGCGACCCTGCACGTGAAATATGCCGGGCACTCCGCGACCTTGCCGGTCACCGTTCGCAAGGCGAAAGAAGTTGAGCCGCTCCGCTTCCGTAACGACGTATTGCCGGCCCTGACGCGGGCTGGCTGCAACACGGGGAAGTGCCACGGCGCCGCTTCCGGCAAAGACGGCTTTCGGCTGTCTCTCTTCGGCTACGATCCCGCCGGCGACCACTTCCGTCTCACCCGCGAGCTGAGCGGCCGGCGTATTAACTTGGCGGCGCCGGACGATTGCCTGCTCCTCAACAAAGCCACGGGCAAGGTGCCTCACACGGGAGGCCGGCGGCTGGAACCGGACGGTGAAGGCTACCTGCTGCTCGTCCGCTGGCTGGAGTCCGGCGCGCCGAAAGACCCGCCCGATGTTCCTCGACCGACTCAGATCGAGGTCTTTCCTCGTGAGGTCGTATTCGCGGCCAAGGGAGAAAGTCAGCGGATGGTCGTTCGCGCCAGGTATTCCGACGGCAGCGACCGCGACGTGACTCGCTTCACGGTCTTCGTGGGCAACAATGACGGCGCGGCCACTGTCGCGGAAGATGGTACGATCACGGCGACCGGAGCCGGCGAGGCGTTCATCATGGCCCGCTTCGACGAGTTCACCGCCGGCACGGCGGTCATCATCCGCCCCGGTACGCCGTTCGTCGCTTCGCCAACCCCCGCGTTCAATTACGTGGACAAGCACGTCCAAGCGAAGTTGGACAAGATGCACCTCGTCCAGGCCGAGGTCTGTACCGACGAGGTGTTCCTCCGCCGGGCGTACCTCGATCTGATTGGCTTGCTGCCGACGCCGGCCGAGCGCGAGAAGTTCCTGGCCGACCCCGACCCGGAGAAGCGGGTGAAGCTGGTGGACGCACTTTTGAAACGGGATGAATTCCTCGATCTGTGGGTGATGAAGTGGGCGGAGCTGCTGCAAATCCGCACGGCGAACGGCATTAGCCCCAAAGGGCTGCGGCTCTACGATCGCTGGCTACGCGACCGGGTGCGGGCCGGGTTCACACTCGACCGAATCGTGGCCGAGCTGCTTCCCGCGGCGGGCGGAACGTTTGAAAACCCTGCCGTCAACTTCTACCAAACCGAGACCAGCCCGCAGCAGTTGGCGGAGAATGTGGCCCAGGTGTTCCTCGGCACGCGCATCCAGTGCGCCCAGTGCCACAATCACCCGTTCGACCGCTGGACCATGGATGACTATTACGGCTTCGCCGCCTTTTTCAGCCAGATCGGCTACAAGAACGCCCAGGATCCCCGCGAATTGACGGTGTACAACGCGGCCAGCGGGGAGATGCGGCATCCACTGGGCGACCGCGTCGTCCGTCCGAGGTTCCTCGGCGGGTCGGCCCCGAAGATCGAGAGCGGTCAGGATTATCGGGCGGTCCTCGCCCGCTGGCTGTCCAGCTCCGACAATTCGCGCTTCGCCCGTAACTTCGCCAATATCGCCTGGGCCCACTTCTTCGGCCGGGGGATCGTGGAGCCGGTGGATGACATGCGCGTGAGCAACCCGCCGAGCAACCCGGCCTTGCTCGCCGCGCTGGGCCAAAAAGCGGTCGAGTATCACTTTGACGTGGCCAAACTGGCCCGGGACATCTGTACCAGCCGGACCTACCAACTCACTACAAGGCGCAACGCGACCAACCGCTGGGACGAGCGGAACTTCTCCCGGCAGTCGCCGCGCCGCTTGCGCGCGGAGGTGCTGCTCGACTGCATAACGCAGGTGACGGAAACCACCAACGAGTTCCCCGGTTTGCCGCCCGGCAGTCGAGCGGTACAGCTGCGGGACGGTCCCACGCCGAACTACTTCCTGACAATATTCGGCCGATCCACACGGGCCACCGCTTGCACTTGCGAGGTGAAGACCGCACCGACGTTGTCGCAGGCGCTGCACCTTATCAACGGCGAGACAACGACGGGGAAAATTGCCGAGGGCAAGGTAATCGAGCGGTTGTTGGCCGAGAAAAAGGATGCGAAGCAGGTGGCGGAGGAACTGTACTTGCGCTGCCTCTGCCGCAAACCAACGCCGGCCGAGTCCGCCCGCATCGCCGCCAAGCTCGGCCGAGAGCCCGACCCGAAACAGAATTTAGAAGACCTTTTTTGGGCGCTTTTGAACACCAACGAGTTCTTGTTTAATCACTGAGCGTTTGCTGCCGACGCTGGATATAGAGGGCGTTCATGGTGACTGTTCGATTGTTCGTATTCCTCGCCGTCTTCCACGGCGCCGCCTCTGCCGCCGAACCTGTTACCTTCGCGAAGGACATCAAGCCGATTTTCAAACAGCACTGTATCGGCTGCCATAACGCGGATCGTCCGCGGGGCGGATTGGATCTGTCCACGATGGCGGCAGTGCGAGAGGGAGGCACATCGGGCAAAGCCGTGGTCTCAGGTAAGCCCGAGGAGAGTTTGCTTTACCTGATGCCGGCTCATCTCGAAGACCCGAAGATGCCTCCGGGCAAGCCAAAGATTCCCCAGCGCCAACTGGACTTGATCCGCGCCTGGATCACCGGAGGTTTAGTGGAGAAGTCCGGGAACGCCCCTGCCGTCGCTGCGGCAACAGGCGGCCTGGTTAGGGCTTTGCCGCTTCCCCGCGCGACGGCGATCACGGCGCTGGCGGTCAGCCCTTCCGCTCCGCTCGTTGCGGTATCGGGTCACAAACAGATCCTTCTCTTCCGCCTGCCGACCAGCGAACTGGCAGGCGCGCTGCCCTTCCCCGAAGGGGAGGTCCATGTCCTGCGATTCTCCCACGATGGGCGCATATTATTGGCCGGCGGCGGCATCGGCGGGCAATCCGGCAAAGTGGTCGGCTTCGACACCGAGTCCTGGCGACGCGCATTCGAGGTCGGCGACGAGGCGGATGTAGTGCTCGCCGCCGACATCACGGCGGATCGCTCGAAAGTGGTACTCGGTGGGCCGGGCCGCGTGGTGAAGGTTTTCTCCACCGGCGATGGTAAGCAGCTACACGCCTTCCGCAAGCCGACCGACTGGGTGTTGTCCACTAGCTTCAGTCCGGAGGGATTGCTGGTTGCGGCAGGCGATCGGTTCGGAGGTCTGTACGTTTGGGAGGCACAGTCGG
This sequence comes from Gemmataceae bacterium, assembly GCA_035653735.1. Lineage (GTDB taxonomy): Bacteria > Planctomycetota > Planctomycetia > Gemmatales > Gemmataceae > JAJPHU01. The sequence continues at coordinate 27,978 of DASRBG010000193.1, read as the reverse complement.
GCAAGGAATTCCTCACGCTGCGCGGCCACACGAAGGCCGTCACCGGTATCGCCTGGCGGGCCGACTCGAACGCCTTCGCCTCGGCGAGCGAGGATGGCACCATCCGCATTTGGGACATGCACACCGGCGCGGAGTCCGTCCACTGGCAAGCCCACGCAGGCGGCGTTTTGGCCGTGGACTTTCATTCCGGCGGCATGCTGGCAAGCGGCGGCCGGGACAAGCGCATCCACGTTTGGGATGGTACCGGCAAGCGCATCGCGAACCTGGGACCCGCCGGCGATATTGTCCTCCGCGTCGGGTTTGCTCCGGGAGCGAAGGAAGTTGTGGCCGCCGACTGGTCTGGCGAGATTCGCGTATGGCCGGTCGCTGGGGGCCAGTCCGTGAAGCTGGACGCGCCGATCGAGGCAAAGCCGGCCGTCGCCGCCGTGATCCCCGTGCCGAACCCGACTCCGCGACCCTCAGCGCCGGCTGCGCCGGCGTCGCTGTCTTCTCTGCGGAAAGATCTCGCGGACGCGCGTCAGGCCGCCGAGCGGGCCAACGAGGAATTGGCCGCGGCGCGGAAGGCGCTTGCTGCCGCCAAGGACACGGTGCGGGCGGCGGAGGAGGCCGCCGCCAAAGCAAGGACGGCGGCGGGCGCGGTTGCGGCTTTGGTCGAGACCAAGACCGCGCAAGCCCAGAAAGAAGAGGAACGCGTTCGACGGTTGGAGGAAGCGATCGCCAAGGCGTCCGGCCCCGCTGCCGGAGAGGGAAAGCAGGCGGCCCTGAAAGCAACAACAGAGGCGCTCGCCCGGCTCAACGCCGCCAGGACGTTGGCGCCCGACAACGCCGCTCTCGTCCGCGCTATCGCCGAGACCGAGCGTGCCTTGAAAGAGCTGGCGGCCGAGTTGGAGCGGGCAGACAACAACACCAGCCGAAGGAACACGAGGATCCGATCCTCGCGGTAATCTCCATCGGAGACTCTAGGGCGTCCCGAACGATTTCACGAAAAGGTTACGCAGTCCCATGATCGAGGCGGGCGGCTCGGCTATCATAGAGAGAAAGCTCAACCGCCCTTTTCTACTTTGGTGCTCTTTTTTAGGAACAATCTACCATGTTCTTCTCTCGCCGCACTTTTCTCGGAACCTCCCTCGCAGCCTTGGCCGCCGGCCCGGTTCTCGGAGCCGACGCTCCTGCCAAACCCGCCAAGAAAGGCGACGATGATCCCGCCTTTTGTCCCGATACGCTGTTCCTCACCTGGCAGCGCGACCCGACCACGACCATGACCGTGCAATGGATCGGCGTCGCCGGCGAGACGACGGACACGACCATCTACTACGCCCCCGCAGGCAAAGTAAGTTGGGAATCGAAAGCAACCGAGGTTCGGCCCTATCCGCGCACCGACTTGAAGGTTTTCCGCGCCGAATTGACCGGCCTGTCGCCGGGGACCGATTATCAGTTCTGGATCGGCAAGCAGTCGCCGATCTATCGTTTCCGCACCATGCCGGCCAAGGCGACGGACACCATTCACTTCGTTTCCGGCGGCGATGCCGGCATCAATCCGCATGCCGTCGCCAATAATATCGAGGCGGCCCGGCAAGATCCGATGTTCGTCCTCATCGGCGGCGACTTGGGCTACGACAACGGCATATCGGCGCCGATCAGCCTCGCTTTTATCCGCAATTACAGCAAGCACGCGATTGGCCGCGGCGGCCGGCTCATCCCCATGATCGCCGCGATCGGCAATCACGAAGTCGAGGGCGGCTACAATCAGCCCCGCGCCAAGGCGCCGTTCTATTACGCACTTTTCGACGGTTTATACCCGGAAACGGGCTACGTCTGCCTCGATTTCGGCGATTATCTGAGCCTGGTGCTTTTGGACACCAATCACACCACGCCCGTCGCCGGCGAACAGACGGCATGGTTGGAGAAAACGCTCCGCGAACGCAAGGACCATCCCAACGTGTTCGTGGTCAATCACGTTCCCGCGTATCCGTCGTATCGCAATCCGGAGCCGGAAAAGGGCAAGGCCGGCACCGGCGCGGACCAACGCAAACATTGGGTGCCGCTGTTCGAGAAGTATCGCGTCCCGGTCGTACTGGAACATCACGACCACACGTTCAAGCGGACCAAACCGCTCCTCGGCGGCCTGGCCCACGACAACGGCGTGTTGTACCTGGGCGACGGCTCCTGGGGCCGGCTGCGCACGCCGAAGACGCCGGACAAATTAAGCTACCTCGCCGTCAGCAGCCGCGATTATCACATGTCGCTCCATCGCATCCAGGGCCGCGAGCGCTTCCATGTCGCTCTCGACGACCACGGCCGCATCATGGACGTGTGCCGCAGTGGTCAGCGAAAAAATGGCGTGGTCGGGGTTTCGGGCTAACTGGCGAACGGCCGGCGTCAGCCGGCTGGTAAATGCCCCCACCAGCCGGCTGGTAAATGCCCCCACCAGCCGGCTGACGCCGGCCGTTCGCCGTCACTTCGCCAATCGTTCCAACGCCGCCTTCGCCTCACGCGTCAGCCGCGCCTCGGCTACGCCCTTCGCCAGCACCCGTAGATGTTCCCGCGCCTCCGCCGTGCCCGTGTACTCCAACACTTGGATCGCCCGCAGTGCTCGCAGACGATCGCCGGATGCCGCCGGTTCCAGCTTGCTCAACACCTGGTTGATCCGCTGCTTCATTTCCAGCGCGGGTTTCTCCGCCAATTTTTTCCGCAGCAGCGCCTCGGCCCCATCGACGATCCTTTCCAGCTCCTCCGTCGCCTTGGTCCGCGTCTCGAAATCTTCGCTATCGAGATCGCGGAGCAAGCGCTCGACGTGCGGGGCATCCGCCGGCTCGACCGGCTTGATGCGCTGATGCAGCAACGGCACAGCTTGCTCCGGGCTGGCGACGAGGTCCCAAAGCGCTTGCACGGCTTGCGGCCCCGCATTGCTTGCCAGATCGATCCAGCGATTCTCCAGCTCCCGCGGCGTCCATTTCGCTGCTTGCGAGCGGCCCTTTTGCTGTCGTCCCGTGAGATCCCAAACCAGCACGGTCGAATCCGCGCCGCCGGAAGCGAGAGAGCGACCATCCGGTGCGAAGGCGACAGATAATGCGCCCATGTAATGTCCGCCGAAACAGCGAGTTTTTTGGCCGGTGAGCACCTCCCAGACGTGGATTTTTTGATCATGGTCCGCACCCGCGGCGGCCAACCATTTGCCGTCCCGTGAGAACGCCAAACCGTAAGCCTCGGCCGGCTCGGACAACGCGCGAAGCTCGCGGCCGGTTTCCACGTCCCACAGGCGCGTCCGCGTCGATCCTCGCCAGATGCTGGAAGCCAGCGTCCGGCCATCCGGCGAGAACACGAGATGCTCCACAGCTTCCCCACTGGAAAAGTTGGCGATGCTCGCGCCTCTGGCTACGTCCCACACCCCTATCGTGGGGCGGACTCCCACCGCACCCACCCCCGCGGCAATGCGTTTGCCGTCCGGTGAAAAAGCGACGCAAGCGATGTTCCCTTGAGTGCCCTTGTAGCGATGGCATTCCTTGCCGCTGCCAACGTCCCAGACAATCACTTCGTGCGTATCCGAATTGCCGAACGCCAGCAAACGACCGTCTGCCGAAAAGGTCAGCGGAACAAAAAGGCGCCCCTGCCGAATGCGATCGGGAAATTTTCCGAGATTGTACCGTTCCTTGTTCGTCGCCACGTCCCAGAGGCGAATCACATCGTCCTTGGCAGCCCAGGTTGCCGCCACGTCCCCGGCGGGCGACAGCTCATAATGATCCATCGCCCAGGCAGGTCGATTGAATCGAACGTTTTCCCGTCCAGTCGCTAGATCCCAGCGCAAGAGCAGTTTGTCGCGCCCCGTTGATAGCACACTCTGGCCATCGGGTGAAAACGCCACGGCATCGACAGGAGAATGATGTCCGCCCCGCGGTCCATTCTCTTCGCCAGTGGACGTGTCCCACAAGCGAGGGCCGCACTCCCAGGCCGCTCCCGTAACCAAGGTTGTTCCATCGGGCGCGAAATCAAGACCATACGCTACATACTCGTGTCCGCGCCAGCGACGAACCTCCTCCCAAGTTCTCGTGTTCCACAAGACAATGATGCCCCCCTGGTGTCCCGATGCCAGAGTCTTGCCATCCCGCGAAACAGCGAGGGTTGACACCCCGTCCTGCTTGCCATCCAGCAAGCGGACACACTTGCGAGCCGCCACGTCCCACAAGCGGATCGTTGACTCATTGCTCGCCGAGGCCAACATGCGGCCCTCAGCATAAAAGACCAGGGAGTTCACTTCCTTCTCGTGGCCTTTCAACCTGCCCCGCTCTTCTCCCGTTGCCGCGTCCCAAAGATAGATGATCTTGTCCTCGCCGCCGGTGGCCAGGAGCTTGCTGTCCGGAGAATAAGCGAGACAACGGCTCGCGGGTTGTCCTTTCTCAAAACGCTTTCGGCTCTTCGCCCGCTCATCCACGTCCCAAACGGTGAAGCCTTGGTTGTAGCGAGCGACGGCCACGGACTTGCCGTCCGGAGCGAAAGCCACGGAGGCGACGCCGACTTGGGCATCGGCGAGAGGGCCAAGCACCTTTCCGCTGGCGACATCGAATAGCGACGGCACCGACTTATCATGCCCGAGCAACCATTTGCCATCGGGTGAGAAAGCGACAGCGTTGTCATGAGCATCCGCACCGAAGCGGCGCAATTCCTTCCCGGTGGCCGCATCCCACAAGCACAGTCCCCGGCCGGCCGCAGCGCAAGCGATCGTCTTGCCATCCGGCGAGAAAATCGTTCGGTAGACGAGGAACCCCTGCCGAAAGCGGATCGTCCCCAATCGCGCCAGCGCTCCTTCCGGCAGTGAGTCGCCGTGGCGATCCGTGCGAGCCTTCTGTATCTCTTGTGTTGGTTTCCCTGCAGAGTTCGCTGGCGGCATCGGTGCTTCGCTCGGCGGGGCTTGCTGATTTGTCTCGGCGCGATGCGCCAATCCCGTCCCCCCCAACACCAGCGATACCATCAACAGTAACACCGTCGGCGTCTTCCACGGCAGCACGGTCATGCTCCGCAGCGCGCTCTCCGCCAATTGCACCGCCTTGGCCGTCTCCATCATGGTGGACGAGCCGGAGGCAAACCCCATCGCCGTCCTTACCGCCGATACGGCCAAAAGCGGAGGAACGCTGGCGCTCGCCGCATCCTCGGCGATGCCTGCCGCTGTCAGCACCGCCGCCAGAGCCACGCCCTTCCGCGACAGAAATTGTTGTAATTTCAACCGCGCCTGCGCCAGCCGGCTCGATACCGTGCCTTCTTTCCAACCCAATTCGCGCGCCGCTTCGCTTTTGCTTTTGCCCTCCAGACAGCACAAGACGAACGGCGTGCGATATTTCTCCGGCAAACGATTTACGCCCTCATCCAGCAGGATTTGCAATTCGCGCAAGGCCGCCTCATATTCGGGTCGTGCCGGCATCGACGGCACTCCATGTTGCTCACGCTGCCGCTGCTGGGCGCGCTTGCCGCATTCTTTCCTGGCGATGCGGTAGGCGACACCGTAGAGAAAACTACCTATCGACTCCCCCTTTCGGATGGAATTCGCCTTGCGTGCCAACACTAAGAATGCCGCTTGAAACACGTCCTCGGCGTCCTGCTCGCGTCCCAGAATGCGGCGGCCCACGCGGAGCACCAACGGCCCATGCCGGCGCATCAGCTCCGCGAAAGCATCCTCATCGCGCTCCTCGGCGAAGCGGCGCAGCAGGTGCGAATCGGTCAGCCGCCGGGCGGCCGGTGCGCCGGCGAAACGATGAAGGTGCCGAAGAACGGCGCCGAGCGGTGAACGGGTCATGAGACGATTCTCCCCTGGGAACGTGCTTCCTTCTATCTATAGTGCCAGCCGAACCCATAATGGGTCTAGGAATTTTGGCGAGTTGGTCGCCGAGAGCTAACCACAGAGTCACAGAGACCACAGAGAGAAGAAGACACCGAGGACGAAAATGGAAATATAAATAGTTCCGATGCACTTTATTGCTCATTACTATTTCATATTTCTTTTCTGTGGTTTTCTCTGTGTTCTCTGTGACTCTGTGGTTAGCGAAAATGCGAAAGCGGATCATATTTATCGGCGGAGGAACGCGCTCGGGCAAGAGCGCGTTTGCCTTGTCGCTGGCGCGGCGTTTGGGGCAACGGCGACTTTTCCTGGCCACGGCGCAGGCAGGCGATGACGAGATGCGCGAACGGATTGGGCGTCATCGCCGCGATCGTGGAGAGGATTTTCGGACCATCGAGGAGCCGTTGGCCGTTACCCAGGTCATCGAGCGATACGCCGATCACGATGTCGTTCTGCTCGATTGCCTGACGCTGTGGCTGTCGAATCTTCTGCTGGAAGGAAGCGACCCGGAAACCATCCTACAACGAGTTGAGGAACTGGCGACCGTATTGGCGCGGCGGGCGCTGCATGCGGTAGTGGTCAGCAACGAGGTCGGCCTGGGCATCGTCCCGGAGACACCACTGGGACGCGCTTTCCGCGACCTGGCCGGGTTGACCCATCAGCGGATCAGCGCGATTGCGGATGAGGTGTACTTCGCCGTGCTGGGCACGATACTGCGGATCAAACCGTCGCCGGCTTTCCTCGATCCGTCGGAGATGGGCGGATGACTCTGCTTGAAGAAACCTGTCGCGCGATTGTCCCGGTAGATGACGAAGCGGCTCGGCGGATGCAGCAACTCTTGGACGACAAGACCAAGCCGCGTGGCAGCCTGGGCGTATTGGAGGATCTCGCCTGCCGGATGGCGGCGATTTATCGCACAGAAGCGCCGCCGCTTCCGCGCAAGGCCGTGGTGGTCATGGCCGCCGATCACGGCGTCGCGGAGGAAGGCGTCAGCGCCTACCCGTCCGAAGTGACGGCGCAGATGGTGCAGAACTTTGCCGCCGGCGGCGCGGCGATCAACGTGCTAGCCCGGCAGGCAGAGGCGCGCGTTGTCGTGGTGGACATGGGAGTGCGGGGCGTTTGGCGAGCGGGGTCGCGTGAGCGCCTCGAGTCTTCGCATCACTCGGGGCGCTCACGCGACCCCGCTCGCCAGGCGTCGCTCGGATCAGGAACGGCGAATTTCACGCGCGGGCCGGCGATGAGCAAGGAGACCGCCGTGCGCGGGCTGGAAATCGGCATCGGCGTGGCTGGGGAACTCGCCGCCGAGGGGACCGGATTGCTCGGCATCGGCGACATGGGCATTGCCAACACCACATCGGCAAGCGCGTTGACGGCGGTGCTGTGCGGCGAGGCGGTCGAGCGCGTGACGGGGCGCGGGACGGGAATCGATGACGCCGGCCGGCAGCGAAAAATCCAGGCCATCGAGCGAGCGCTGGCCGTCAATCGGCCCAATCCCGCCGACCCGCTCGACGTGCTGGCCAAGGTCGGGGGCTTTGAGATCGCCGGTCTGGCCGGCGTTCTACTCGGCGCGGCCGCTCGCCGCCTTCCGGTGCTGCTCGACGGCTTCATCACCGGCGCGGCCGCCCTGATCGCCGTCCGCCTTTGCCCCGCCGTGCGCGGCTATCTGATCGCCTCGCACCGTTCGGTCGAGCCGGGACATCAGGCGATCCTGCGCGACCTGGAGCTGCGGCCGCTGCTCGATTTGGACCTGCGCCTGGGCGAAGGCACCGGCGCCGTCCTGGCCATGTATCTGGTGGAGGCATCGCTGCGAATCGCCCACGAGATGGCGACGTTCACCGCGGCCGGCGTGACCTCTATTCCGTGACAGGGTGACGGGGTGACAAGGTGACAAGGTGACAAGGTGACAAGATGACGGGGTGAGGATTAAATGAAGATGTGTGAGCTTTTTCACCTTGTCACCCTGTCACCTTGTCACCTTGTCATCCTCGGAGCTGCGCTGCTGGTGGATTGGTTGCTCGGCGAATATCCGTCGCCGCTGCATCCGGTTGTGTGGATCGGCAAAGTGATCGGCGCGGGAATGCGGCTCGCCCCGGGACAGGGCCGCTGGCGACAACTGCTTTTTGGGGCAATTCTGGCGCTTGGGATTTGCGCTCTGAGCGTGGGGACGACGTTCTTGGTCCTGCGATGGGCGGAGCCCTTTCCCCTTATGCAAATCGTGGCCGGCACATTTTTCTTCAAGGCGTCCTTCGCCCTGTGGGAGTTGAAGCGCGCCGCCGATCGCGTCGTCAGACCCCTGGAGCGCGGTGATCTTGCTCAGGCGCGCGCGGCGCTGCGTTCTCTGTGCAGCCGCGATCCCAGTTGTCTCGATGAAACCGCGCTGCTCGCGGCCGTCGTTTCCTCGCTGGCCGAGAACCTGTGCGATAGTTTCATTGCTCCGCTCTTTTACTGGACCCTATTCGGCATCCCTGGAGCGATGGGCTATCGGGCCGTCAATACGCTCGACGCCATGATTGGCTATCGCGGGCGTTTCGAGTTCGTGGGCAAGGCAGCGGCCCGCCTGGATGATGCGGCCAATTGGCTTCCAGCGCGACTGACGGCCGGCCTCCTTTTGCTGGCCGGCTGCCTCATGGGAAAAAACATCGCCGACGCTTGGCGCATCCTCCGCCGCGATGGCGCGAAGACGCCCAGTCCCAATGGCGGCCGGCCCATGGCCGTCATGGCCGGACTTCTCGGAGTCGAATTGGAGAAAAAAGGTGTTTATCTCCTCGGCGATCCCAAGGAGCCGATGACACTCCCGAAAGTACGGCAGTGCTGGCGTCTCGTAAGCATCGCGGCGATGGGGATGGTCGTCCTGAGTGGGTTGGCAGCTTCTTGGGTGACAAGGTGAGAGGGTGACAAGGTGACTCAGGGGATACGCTATCATCTCATCCTCACCTTGTCACCCCGTCACCTTGTCACCCTCTCACCTTGTCATGCCGCGCGGTGGTTTCATCGAGCGATTCGGAATCGCCCCACAGAGCACGGAACGTGCTCAGCCAGAAGAAGTAGCAGTAGAGGCCCTGAATCAAGAAATAGAGGAGATAAAGCGGATAATGAGGATCGAAGCGATTGGTGAGGCTACGGCGGGCCCAGCCGATGACCGTGAGGCTCAACAACACACAGGTGGCAAGAGACAGCAAAAGAGCCAACGTCTGTCCGCGCCGAGCGAACAGCGCCTCACCGATCTCGACGGCGGCCCGTCCGCAGGCGAGCGGCCACAGCGGCACAATATTGAGTACACCCCAGAAGGCGTTTATCAGCATCAAGACCCAGATAGCGTTGGCGATGAACGTACTCCACTCAGGGCCAAGGCGCTCGACGGGCAAGGGAAGGCGTTCCGAAGTGGCCAACCACAGCATGCCGAAAATCAGCAAGTTTCCCAACGGTCCCGCCAGAAGAATCACCACGCGCTGCCAACGTTTGCATTCGTCCAGGCCATATACCTGCCCGCCCAGCCCCGCCAGTACAACGCGCACGCGCGTGCCGACCAGACGAGCAGCGAGGATGTGAGCTGTTTCGTGCGCCAGAAGCGTGACAAGGACGGCGGCGATCCAGAACCAGAACATGCCCATGCCGCCGATGTCGGGATCGCGGTAAACGACGACGCCAAGCACCACGCAAGAGGCCCAGAAGATCGGACGGATACGGACCTCCGCGCCGAACATTCGCCAATGCAAGTCCCAGCGCGTCGGCCGCGGTTCGGACAGGAGCATGATAGACTCCAAACCGGCGCTATTATCGCTTCTCGTTGAGGTCGGCGCCCTGGATCAGCGACTTCCAGTCATCCTCCAGCACCGGCTTGACGGGCTGGCCTTCGCTCAGCTCGCCCTGGTTGCTGACGATGACTTGTTCCTTGCCCGTCAGATCGCCGATGACCTCGCCGTCGTCGTCAAGCAGCTCGACCTTGACCAGCTTGCCGTCATCGACCTGCTTATTGACCCGCTGCAAGTGGGCCTTGCCATCCTTGACCACATAGACGTAGGTGACGCCGCCGGGCGTGATAATCGCCTTGCTGGGCAGCATGAAGACGTTATCGAACTTGCGCAGCACCAGCGTCATTTCGGCGTACATGCCGGGCAGCAGCCGCAACTGTCGTCCGCCCGCCGGTTTGCCCTCGATCTGCGGCACGATCGGCAGGCCATGGTCCGGATCCTCCGGCAGCCCTGTCTTGAGGCCCCTTTTGAATTCCGGATTGTCCTTGACCCTGTTGAACTCCGCCGCGGATCGGTTCCACAAATCAACCTGTACCAGCATGGTGCGGTCCTTCGCGGGGTTGATTAGCGACGGCGGATAGCGCGTGACTCTGCCGCGGATTTTGACGCCCGGAAGGGAGGGCGTCTCAATGATGGCCTCGGTCTGCGGCGTGATGTAGGGGGCATAAATGTCCGGCACGCGCATGACCACGGTGACGATGTCCTGACGCTCGATGACCAGCAACGGCGTGGGATGGCCTTGATCCGCGGATTGCACGATGCCGCCCTTGTTGGCATCCTCATTCCGTTCGACAATCACCCCGTCAAATGGGGCGTGAATCTTGGCAAAAGCAAGCTGAGCTTCGGCGTGCTCCAGTTCGGCTTTCGTGAAGTTGACTTTTTCCTCGGCTTCGTGGAAATCCGCCTCAGCCTGGGTGATCTTTGCCTCGAATGCACCCAACTCGGCTCTTGCCGCCTCGAGGGCTTCCGCGGTAGCGATCTTGGTCTCGTTGGCCGCCAGATACCGATCCTCTTGCTCATCGACCAAGACGGCCTCAATAGCGTTGTTGGCAAAGAGCTCCGCGTAACGATGCCGCTGCTTGTCGCGGAATTTCAAGTAGGCCTCATCGCTCCTCAATTTCGCTCTGAGCGCTTCGATTTTCTGCTTTGCGGCTTTGTATTCCGCCTCCGCGACGCCAATGGCAGCCTTCTTCTGCTTGACCTCGGCCTTCGCTCGCTCTACCGCCGCATTCTGTTCTTTGACGCGCGCTGCTCGTTCGGGGACGTAGATGTCCACAAGAAGATCGCCCTTTTTCACGACATCGCCCGGGGCTGTCTGGATCCAGGTTATCTCACCCGCGACGCGGGAATCCAATTGATCGCGATAATAGGGCAGCACGTCGGCGGGCCGCTTTTCGGTCATGGTGAACGACTTATCGTAACGGGGATAGACCGTCTTGACCGGGATCGGCGGCTCGTCCGGCTCGCCGCCTTCCTCGCCGGTGCTGGCCGTGGCCGGGTTATGCGAGCCGTGCAGGAAAAAGGCCAGACCGCCGCCCACAAGCCCCAAGACCACAACGAGGGCCATGCTGATGCGCAGCACTCCCCCCGATGTCAAATTCGAGTTCATCGTCATGTTCTCTCTCCTCATTGAGGCCAAAGGGGTCCACATGAGCCAGCCCTTGTTAGGTGGTTAGGTGGTTAGGTGGTTAACAACCCAACCACCTAACCACCTAACCACCTACAATTTCTCACAATCCGGGTTCGCGGATACCCATGCCCGCTCCATGCGGCGACAGGCTGCCGTGCGCGGGTGCCGGGGCCAAGACGCCGGCGGGAACCGCCAGGACCGGCACGGCGGCACCAGGGGGCGGCTCGTCAGCAAGCTCCGCCTCGATGTCCAGGTCCCGATCGGGACCGTCCTTAATCAGCAGCGTATACATGATCGGAACCACGAAAAACGTCAAACACGTCGAGGTCAACAAGCCACCCACCACCGCTCGCGCCAACGGCACATTGGCCTCACTGCCGCGCTCCAGACCAATCGCCATCGGAATCAAGTCCAGGAACGTCGCCAAGAACGTCATCAAAATGGGGCGGAAACGAATGCCCGCCGCCGAGACGATGGCTTCCTTGACGCTGTGACCCGTTTTACGTTGCTTGTTGGCGAATTCCACCAGCAATACGCCGTTGTTGACGGCGATGCCCACCAGGAAGATCACGCCCATTTCCGACTGCACGTTCAGCGATGTCCGCGTCACGAACAGCATGGTCAGAACGCCGATCAAACCCAAGGGCACGGTGAACATGATGATAAACGGCCCCACCCAGGAACGAAAGAGGGCCACCTGGAGGAGGTAGACGAGCACGGCAGCGCCGGCGAGTCCTATCGCCAGGTTATAGAATGACTCGTTCATGCGTTCGTATTCGCCGCGCATCTGCCAGCGCATGCCTTCGGTGATGACCGCTTCGCCTTTGGGATCTTTGACTTCCTTGGCGACGCCGTCGCGGCCAATCTCCCAGTGCATGCCCCCATGGGGCGCCTGACCGTTATGCGTATCTTTCACCAGCTTGGTCATCTCTTGCTTGGTCGTCTCATCGATGCTGGTTTCCCAGTGCAGGCCGGGCGGCGTCTTCAACGACTTGAAAGCGTGCTTGATCTCGGCGCCGACGTGGCCGATGTCGCGCCCCTCCAGGTTAAGTTGGACGTTGAAGACCGGCACAAGGCGGTCGTGGTTGATTTCAACGGCGCCTTGCCTGCGCTCGAACGAGGCCAGCTCGGACAGTTTGATGGGGATTTTCTGATTCGGTCCCTTGGCCTCAACGTTGAGCAGGTCGTCCAGCGTCATATTGGGAAATTCGGGATACTGCACGGCCACGAAGTATTGGTTGCCGGTCTTGACATCGATCCAGAAATTACGATCGATGGAGATGCTCGAATTCATGGCCGACACGGCCTGTTGAATGACTTCGGAAGGCTTCAGACCCACCTCGGCCGCCTTGGCCCGTTTGACGTTGATGAACAAGTACGGTGCATCGAGGCGTTGTAAGACGCGGGCATCGACGACGCCCTTCACGGTGGAAACGCGATTGCGAATCTGCCGGGCCAGCGCTCGGCAGGCACGGCGCGAGCCGCCGGAAACCTGGATGTCGATGGGGGAGGAAGCGCCATTGTTCAGGGCGTTGGACACCATGCCGCCGGTATCGAAGCTGACACGCAAGTCAGCGAATTGTTTGGTTTCCGCGAAGCGGCGCCGCAGCTCCACGGCCCATTCCTGAGCGCTCTTGCTGCGTTCCTCCTTGAGCTGAATGCGGACGACGACATCCTGCTGCCCGGAGTTGGCCGTGTACGCCGCCGACCAGTCGGGATCCAGTCCCAACTCGCTGACGACCATTTCCATTTCCCGCGTCGGAATGACATCCTTGACGAAATGCTCAAATTCGGCGACGCGCCTCTCGGTGGCGTCCAGGCGCATGTTGGAGGGCGCGCGGAGATAGACAGTGATCTGTCCGGCATCCACCTGGGGGAAGAACTCGCGGCCGATGAACGGGACCAAGGCGAGAGCGCCCAGGAAGAGGCCGAGAACGCAGCTGAGTACCACGAAGCGATGCTGCAACGCCTTGGTCAACAGATGCTGATACACGCGTGTGGCATTGTCCAGGAACGCCTCGATGCGATGATGGACTCGTCCGAAGAAACTCGTCGGCGCATGGTCCCGGTGTCCGTGGCCGGCGGCTTGTCCGGCCGCGCCGCGGCGATGCTCGTCGGGGAGAAACTTGGCGCACATCATGGGGACGAAAGTGCGCGAAAGCAAGAACGAGCTGAACATGGCGAAGGCGACGGCCAACGCCAGCGGGCGGAACAAAAACCCGCCCATCCCCGGCTGCAACGCCACCGGAGCCAACACGATGTTCGTGGTAAATGTCGCCACCAACACCGGCACCATGACTTCGGCGCAGCCGTCCAGCGCCGCCCGCACACGCGATTTGCCCAGGCTGTAGTTGCGGTGGTTGTTCTCCAATTCGACGATGGCGTCATCGACAAGCGGGCCGATGGCCAACGCCAAACCACCCAGCGACATGGCATTGATCGTGTTTCCCGTGATGTACAAACAGGTGATCGCGCCGAGCAGGGCCAAGGGAATGGACATGCTGGCGATGAGCGTCATGCGCCAGTTGCCCAGGAAGATGAGGATCATGATCGACACCAAAATGGCGCCGACGATACCTTCCTGAATCAAGCCGTGAATGGCCTGGCGGACGAATATAGTCTGGTCCATGACGAATTCCAGCTTGGTTCCCGGCGGACACTGAACCTGTTCGATGTCCTTCAGCTTGCTCTGCAGATCATCGACGACCGACAGCGAGCTGGCGCCGGACAGCCGGTAGACGGGCACATAGACCTGCTTTTTTCCCTCCCAACCGGTTTCCTTGCTGGCAATGCGGACGCGCGAAGTCTGAATCGTGGCCGAGTCCTGAATCTGGCCAATGTCCCGCAAGTAGACCTGGTTGCCCGGCTCGGCGCGGATGGGCAAGTCCATCAACTCGTCGATATTATCGACCATCATGTTGGAGTTGAGCAGCAGTTGGTTATCGCCGAAATAGGCGATGCCGGGCGTGGTCATCATATTGCCGGACTTGATGGCCTGCACGACCTCGGTGGCGGAGATGTTTCGCGCTTCCATGTCACTCGGGCGCAAGTAGACAAGGATGGTGCGGTCCTTGCCGCCGACAACCACGGGCGCCACGCACCCTTTGACCGAACCCAACGCATTGCGCACTTGAATGCGGGCCACATCCTTGACATTGGCTTCATCCATCGTGGGGTTGCTGACGGTGAGGACGCCCAGCGGGATGGTGGCGGTGGGATCGAAGGGCAGTACCACGGGCGGCAGTGTGTTGGGCGGCAACGTCGGCAGCGTGCCCAGGGCCAGCTGGCCCGTCATGGTCAAAGCGCCGTTGGGATCGATGTCATCGCGAAAATAGACGCGGACAATACTGACGCCCGGCACCGACTTGGAAGCCACGAGCATGGCGCCGGGGGACTGATTGACCCAGCGTTCAATGCGGTTGGTGATAGTCTTTTCGATGGAAGAGGCGGGCATGCCCTGGTAGTAGGTGATGACCTGCACGGCCGGCGACTTGAAGACGGGCAAAATATCGACGGGAATCTTGTAGAGGGAAAAGATTCCCAAAAAGAGAATCATGAAGACAATGGTCGCCACCATGTACGGATTACGTAGCGACGCCTTGATTAACCACATTCCGAAATTCCTTTCGAGAAGACCGCGAGGCCGTGTCAGCAGCCACCGCTCCACCGGCAAAAAGAGGCGTACCGGTCCACACAGGATGCGAAAAAGGCCGCCAAACGATTGCTTCCTCAGAAAGCTGGAGTTACCTGACTATACGGCTCTCCAGTCAAGCGCTCAGTTCGGACGGATAGCGCATGCTTGACGAGGGCCAAGATGAGGAGGACATGGATAGATCAAATCAGCAACGAACACTGGCTTTGATAGAGAGGTGTGTCGGGAGCATGCGGCGGTGTCAACCGAGCTAAAGCGTGCGAGACTTTCGCTTGATCGGTAAAGAATAGCGAGGAAACGAAGCACTTCGTACGCCGGACCCGTCGCGCTTCCTTTTCGTCATCGGGAGGCATCATGCCGAGCGTGTTATGGTTACGCGGGGCACGAAGGGCAGGCTGATGATGTCGGGACCGCCGTGGCAGGATAGTGGCCGGATGTTGTCCCCGCTCTCGTTCGCGACCTCCGGACGAAGAGCGGAATTGGCTTGCGCTAAGGAGCGTGCCGGGCAGGAGCAAACACATCACAACCGTATGCAGCAGCACGGCCGTGAAGGATTTCATACCTACCTCACCAGGCAAGTGGTCATCCGGGATGGGCTAAATCGATTTTACGCTCCTCTTGTAGCGCATGCCATGCCATTTACCATTACATTTTCGTTAGATTACGAAAAATTAACTTTCAGTAGAAATGAAACGAGCGTACAAAATCGAACGAGCCGGTAGCGATGGTACATTCCATCGCTTCGAGGCATTAACAAAATGCCCAACTAGCCCGGAGCGCCAGCGACGGACTTCCGTGACCCGTCGCTGGCGCTCCGGGCTAGTAAAGGGAAACTACGGGACGAGCTGCAAACAGAGAATTTCCGTCTTATCCCGAACATACAAGCGCCCATTGGCCAAGGCAGGATGCGCCCAGGTTTCGGGACCGCTGACCTTCGTTCGAGCCAGCTCGCGGTATTCCGTACCGTTCGGCTCCAACAGGACCAGCTCGCCGCCGTCGGTCAGCATCAGCACCTTGTCATCGCCGGTGCGCATCAGCGAAGCGTGATAGGTGCCGATCTTTTCCTTCTTCCATAGATCCTTGCCCGTCTTCACTTCGATGCAGTGCAGATTGGCCGATGGTTTCGTGAACGGGCCAGGCGTCGTGCCGGTCACCATGTAGATGTGTTCTTTGCCAACCGCCACCGGCGTCGAGAAGTATGAGGTCAGCTCCTTGTTCTTCCACACTTCCTCCGTGGCAGGCTTGCCGTCCTTCGTTTCCAATTTCAAGCCGACGCTGCCATAGGTGATGGAGCTGGCCAGCAACAGATCGCCGGCGCGGGCCGGCGTCGTCGAGCTTTCCATCAAGCGGTCCTTCAGCGGAAAGCGCCAGCACACGCTGCCATCGACCGGGTTGAGCGACGCCACGTTTGCTCCGGTCAGGAAGACGGCCTGGCGCCTATCGCCCGTGCCGAAGACGATCGGCGACGAATAGCTGGCCGGATCGTCCATGCTCTTCCAGGCAACCTCGCCATTGCCGCAATCAAAGGCGACGACCGAAGTGCCCTTGCCGCCGATATTCACCAGAACGCGCTCGCCGTCAAGCAGCGGCGAACAGGCCATGCCGAAGAACAGGTTCTTGGCGTTGAACTTCTGGAGCGTATCCACCTGCCAAATTTTTTCGCCCGTTTTTGTATTCAGGCACGTTAGAACACCGGTGATGCCGAAAGCGTAGAGCCGATCCTTGACGACGGCCGGCGTGGCGCGGGGGCCGTTGCCGAACAGACTGGTAAAGGCGGCGCGTTCGTACCTGGTTCGCCACACTTCCTCGCCGCTTTTGGCATCGAAGGCAACGATTTCTTCCTCGTTTTTGTTTTCCACCTTGGCGTGGATATAAACGCGGCCCTCGGCGACGACGGGCGAGCTATGGCCTTCGCCCGCCGGCTTGCGCCAGAGCACCGGGAGCTTGCCTTTCCACGGCGGCACTTTTTCCGTCGAGGAATTATCGCGGCGTGGGCCGAGCCATTGCGGCCAATCCTCGGCAAACGCCGGCAGAGCCACGAAGGGACAGATAAGCGCAGTCAACACAAGCGAACGCAGCCAGAGCATGAAGGTCTCCTTTCGATGAGCCGCGACCGTAAGGGAGCGGTCTTCCCCCCGCTCCCTTATAGACGCGGCTCAGATGCTGCTTCTTCGGGATGACGCAGAAAATGGTGCAAGGGCGCATAGCGCCACGGCACGTCATGAGCGTGGGCCAGTTCCTTCAATCGGCGCAGGAATGTTTCCGTGATTTCGTTGCCGGTATTCTGATAATTGGGATCGCAATAATAGACGCGACAGCCGAGCGGCCGCGGGTGTCGTGCCGTGCAGAGATTGCCGTGCTGAAACGGACAGAAATCCGGCGTCACGGTTTGCGGATCGTAGGGCGGCGCATCGTGTAGCAAAACCTCGGCTTCGAGATTGCTGAGAAACAGCGTATGGCCATATTCCTTGAAGCGACAGCAACGCCCGCTAGCGACGCACACCGGCCCCGCAGCCGCCACGGCGGCATCGACTTCCTGATACAGTTCCAGCACCTGACGGCGAAGTGTTTCCGACATGCCGGTCTCCTTCACGCATCTTGATTTCATTACAGAGGCAGGTATTCGAGACGGTTCATCATATCCACCGGATCATATATCTTGGCCATCAACTCCAGGTCTTGAACACATTGTCCGATGGAGACATTTAGCTGATGTGCATAGACAACACCGGCGAACGCTTGCCCGATTCTCTGTCGGCGGGCGACTTCAATCAAGAAGTCGACATCTTGTGTGAAAACGACATAGCCTAAGGACATCGCCCGATCGAGTAAATCAGGATCATCCATCGTTTTTGTGCTATCCACCTGGGCGGTCAGGACAGTGACACCGCGGAGGCGCAGTCCGCGTGTCACCCCGCTAGGCACATGCACGTCCATGTACAACGATAGGCTCACGGAATCTTCCCCAGAGCACGTAATTTCCGCCGACCGGGGGAATCGAGGGTTTGTGCCCGCAGCGCTTCGACCTCTTTGACCTGTCGTTCGATCTCGGCGTCAAACTCGGCCTGATGATCGTAATAATACGAAAAGGCCGCATGGATCTGCGCCAGCGTGAATTGCCCGGGGAATTCAGCGATGATTTGCTCGGCTCCCCATCCATAGGCAATCTTGTCCAGCACCATCTCGATGACTTTCACGTTGGTATCATCGATCCAGGCACGTCCCTGCTCGTCGAGAAGAATGTGAGCAGTGCCGCTGGGGGTAAGTTTTCTCATCGTTCGTCCTCCTCCGGCGCGAGCGGATGCGCCGGCCTATCTTCAGAGTGCTGCCCTTGCCGGCCAACAGGATCGGCAAATTATCACTTAAAGGCGGATGACCCTCAAGCGCCGCGTGATTTCTTCCTCGGAAAACAATTCGCCGTGTCCGGAGCCGGGGCAGACCTCGCAGGTGTGTTGCCAGGCTTCCGGCGTAATGAGGTTGCTTTCCCAGAACGGCCAGGTTCGGCACTGCGGCGGCCGCACGTCGTAAACAGTGCAGCCTTGTTCGCGGTCGTAGAAAACGCAATCACCGTTGCTCTTTTCGCGCAGGGTCCGGCCGCGCGATGTCCAGCGCGTGTACCGCGCTTTGACCTCCTCGAACGTTTCCCCGCGCTTCTGCGCGATGGCGGCCAGGTCGTCGTCGCTCACCCAGACGAATCCGGGTTCGCCGGTGCAACAATGACCGCAGCGCGTGCAGGTGAAACGCAAACCATCTTTGTACCAGGGTTCAGTCATGGCTATCGCTCAGGAAAGATTAACATCGCAAAGGCAAGCAAGCCTCTCTGCGAGAGAGTCATTTTTCAGTTCGTGAAACTGCTCGCGCCAGCGCCAGTTTCGCGACGTTCGCCAGAAAATCATAATCGAGCGTCTGGGGCGTATCCGAAACGCGATGATAATGCGGATTGCGGAACTCCGATGTGTCCGTCCACATGATGGCGGGGATACCGGCTGCCCAGAAGGGCGCGTGATCGCTGCGGAGCAGGTCTCGAAAGTATCTTTCCATTCCCAGGTATATTTTCAAGGCGAGAACGGGAAACTGCGGCAGATAGGTCGCCGCCAGGGCGAGCACCTTCTCGGCGATCGTATTGGAATAGCGGTTGGCGAGCAGGCCAAGGAAATCGCCGACATCGGGGGCGGCCACGCCCGGCAAACCCGGCGGCATCCTCTGCGAACCCGGGGCGCGATTACAATAACCCACCATCTCGAAGATGTGAGCTTCCTCGACCATCCCCGCGGGTTGGCCCGCAAGATGGGCCACAAACTCCTGGCTTCCCAACATCCCGTCTTCTTCCCGGTTGAACAGGACAACCATCGTCTTGCCGACTTCATTCTCTTTGAGCAGCCGCGCGCACTCCAGACAAACGGCGACAGCACTCGCATTGTCATCGGCTCCCGGACAGCCCGGCACCGAATCGTAGTGCGCTCCGAGAAGAAGAAATGGCCCGTTATCAGAGCTACAGGAGACGGCCACGATGTTATCGTAGCTGCCTTGAAGAACCGGGGCGTACCCAAAGCCACGGAGCAGCCGGAGCAAGAGATCTCGAGCGTGCCGATTGGCTTTTCGTTCCACAATATAGTGCCGCGGAAACGCCAGCACGTCCACATAGGCGCGGAGCTTATCCGCCGATACGCCGCGCAACACCTCGGCGATGGCCGCATCTGTCGCATTCGGGCGGCGATTCTTGGAGTGAGCGACAAGCATGATGGCGATTACTCCGATGGTTTAATGTGCATTACTTGTGTCCGAGCCGCGCATGCAGCGCAGCGGAGTAAGCGGCGGCCGCGTCTCCGCTGCGCTGCGTGCGCGGCTCGGAGAGGTTTTGCACACCCTCGTATTCCCATTTTAGCGATCCATCGCCTCCCTGCAGCTTGAGGATGGTTCTCCATTATCCATTCAAAGAGGACGTCTAGTCGCAATTTTCTCGGCAAAGGTCCGAGCGATGCCGAAGACCAATTCAGCTTGGGGCAATCTCTCCACGAATTCTTTTGGGAGCCTATGCAGCCCAAGCGCTGTACCGGCGACTTGGCCAGCGAGGGAGGCGTTGGTGTCCGTATCGCCTCCAGCAGCGATGATTTCCTCCAACATTCCCATGAAGCCAAGTTCCCCTACACGACTTGCGGCAAAGAGCGCAAAGGGGACGGACTCGACCACATAACCCGAAACCCCATAGTTTCGCGCCGCCTCCGCCAGTGTTGCCGTCGAGGGGAGGGCTGCATAGCTTGCCAGCCGGTCGCGCACTGAAGTTTCCGGCAGGCATGAAGCAATCCCGTCCAAGGTTACGCCAATTTCCTTCGCCGACCGAATCGCCAGCAATACAGCCAAGGCCCCGACGTATGCCTCATCATGGTGATGCGTGATTCGGCAAATGTCACGAATGAGTCGCCGAGATTGCTCAGGCATCGGGTCCATGCAGAAGGCCAGTGGCGCAATGCGCATGGCGGCCCCGTTTCCTGCTGCTCGTTCTCCCTTGCGCCCTGCCAAAGCCCAATGGGTGCCGATTTCCAAGTCGCGCAGCGCCTTCAAGGTGCTGGCCCCAAGGCCAGTAAGTCGGCGCGCTCGGAACCACCGCAGGAAGGAGGCGGCGATCAAGGCTGGATCAGGATTTCCCACGCCTGCTAGTGCCTCGCACGTGGCGAGAGTGAGCTGCGTATCGTCGGTTAACCGCCAATCCGCGTTAAGCAACGATGGCACCGCGGGACCGGCTTGCTTGCCCTCGAAGGCGGCCCCGGCAGCATCGCCGATTGCGCCGCCGATAATGCAGCCCAGGAGGGTATCGGCCACGCTAGTATCGTATGCCGCGACAGCCCCTTCCCCGAACCGCTTCGCCATGATGGTACTTCCTCCCTAACGAATAAGCTCACTTATCCCGGCGACTTCGGTGCTTGTTCACGTCTCAGATGATCCTTCATCCGAAGAAGGCGTCTCCGACGGCCCAGGTCGAGAGCCTGCAATTCGCCTCGCTATGTCGAGCAGGATGGCACCGGGAACGATTCCCACGATGTTCAGAATGTCCTCGCGCTCAATGCGTGTAAGCCAGGTGCATACCGCCGCACATTTCCGGTTCAGTCCCGTGCGGGGATGCCCTTGAGCATGCCAAGGCAACAACACATGATCGGCGGGCAATGGTTGCGGAAGACGGCTGGTGATCGCCACTACTTCCAACGGTTCTGCTGCAGTAAGCCGATCGTCGGGCGTGATAATGATGACAGGGCGAGTCTTGCGAACCCCATTCTCGTCAGCGACTTCGGCCCAGACGATCTGACCGCATCGCAACGGCTGCGTCATGACTGCGGCTCCGGGATTGTCAAAACGGTTGCGGTTCGTCGCCGTCAAACCAGCTTTGGGGAGGTGGCGAGGACTTGAGAAGCCGCTCCCAATCCAGCTGAGCGAGCAGTTGCTGAGCTTCCTGCCGTGCCAATAGGTCTTGCAACAATTCCAAGTAATCCAAAGGGACAACCGCGGCCAAATCCGCGCCGCTGCGGCGTACAATGATGGGTTTCCGCTCAGCGGCAACGCGGCTGAGTACTTCCGCGTACTCCGGAGCGGCTTGCGGTTCGTCTACATGGTCGGGGGGGAGCACGGATAAGGACATGAGTTTCTATCTCCAGGGCAGTGAGGAGACGCCTCGCATCTCGAAACTTTGTTTTCTCAATCAGTATAGCGGGGTAAAAGCGGAAGAATGCTTGGAATGCACAAGTTACCCCATCAAGCACTACTCCCAGCCGATTCCGTATTCCGATCGCTGTGGCCCGCCATCTCCTGGAGCTTGAGCACGGTGCGCCAATTACGTGTGGTCACGGGGGAGCCGACAAGCCGATCGAACAGCGCCGGCGACAGCTTCGACTTGGCCACGCCGCCTGAATAATGGACCCAGAGAGCGTCTCCCACTTGCACGATCCGCTCGCCGCTGACCGCGCGCTCCTGGAGCTTTTCCACGGCGTCCTTTTTCGGCATGGCCTTGGAGAGCGCCAGCATCACAAGGTTCGGTTCCTTCTGTGAGGCATCGGGATACGGGTTGTCCCGGACGTACTCCGGCCAAACCGCCGCCGCACGAACGATAATCGGGATCGACAGACCAAACCGGCGTTCAATCGCTTGCTCCAGCTCGGTCTCTAACTTCGCCGCCTTAGCACTTGCCTTGAACACCAGATTGCCGCTCTGGATATAACTTTGCACGTTCTCCCAACCGAGTTCGGCGCACAGCGTACAGAGTTCGCGCATGGGAATTTTGTTGCGGCCGCTGACATTGATGCCGCGGAGCAAGGCGATGAACGTTTTTGGAGACATTATTGTTCCTTTTCGAAAGACGAGGCGGCGTCATTGCCTTGCACGTCATCCTTGACGGCAACTTCATAGTGCCGGACTCGGCGGTCGAATTGGGTCAACAAGGCGGCGGCTTCCTCGGCGACGACCGCTCCTTCCAGGTCGCCCCCGGCAAAGCCACGGATCGAATCGAGCGACTGCCAGAAGGTGATAACGAGGATCTCAATCACATCAGAGACCGCGCGCTCCAGGAGCATGGACCCGCCGTATCCATCCAGCGCTCGGAGCGCCGGCAAGACATGGGAATTCAGGTGCGCGACGTAGGCGGGAGCTTGGGAAGGAGTGGTCTGCGCCGACCAGACACGCGCGATCATGTTACACCGCCTTCGGGCTTGCCTGAGATGTATCGCCCCCGATCACGACCGCCCAGGGCCGCACTTCCCATCGGGTCACCAGTCCGCTCGTGACATAGGGATCATGCCGGGCGAATTCTTCGACGACCGAGCGTTCCGCCACGCGGAAGACGAGAAGCGCTCGGTCGGCGGGATCAGTCAACGCACCCGCCAAGATCAGTTCGCCGCGGCGATGTGCCTCGCGCGCGAGCCGAAGATGCTCCTCCCGATACGCGGCTCGGCGCGAAAGGAAGTCATGGACCACGTCGTAGAACAGTGCGAAGTATGTCATGTTGCCGCCTTCCAAAGTCCCCACACCAAGGATTGAGGGTTATTGTACACCTTGAATAGCTGGGCTAGCGAAAATGCTACCAGAAATCATGCGCACACCTCCGGCGCCGGCCCTGAAAACCCCTGTCGGCCCGTTTCTTGCAATCCGGTAATCATCTCCCTATAGTTCAAACGTACCATCGGGTGATGGCCGGCGAGGAGTATCATGACGGCTCTGACAATGCGTCGCATCCAGCTGGGCCGCGGCGATGCCGCCGAGCAGCTCGTCCGTCTCCGCATCCAGCTCAGCGCTCAGGGCAACGTGGTTTCCGCGCGCGGACGGGAGCTGACCGAGCGCGTTTTCGGCGAGGCGCTGCCGCCGGCGCGCGTGGTCGAACGCATTTGCGAAGACGTGCGGAAACGCGGTCGCGATGCCGTCTTTCACTACACCGAGCAGTTCGATCGTGTTCGTCTCGATGCCTCCACGTTGCGCGTTGATCGCGCCGAAATGGCCGAGGCGCACGCTGCGGTGGAGCCGGCGCTCCTGGAGACGGTGCGGCGCATCCGGCAAAACATCCTCTCGTTTCAACTGGGCCTGCTGCACCGCACGGCGCGGCTGGCCGTGGCCGGCCGGCACGAGCTGCGGCTGCGCTATAGACCGATGCGGCGGGTCGGCATCCTGGTGCCCGGCGGCGCGGCGGCGTATCCCTCGACGCTGCTTATGACCATTTGTCCCGCCCAGGCCGCGGGCGTCCCGGAGCTGGCCGTCGTCATGCCGCCGACCAAGAGCGGCGCCTACAACAAGGATTTGCTGGCCATCTGTCATGAGCTGGGCGTCCGCGAGGTTTATCGCATCGGCGGCGCTCAGGCGGTGGCCGCCCTGGCCTACGGCATCGACGGCCTGCCTCCGGTGGACATGATCGTCGGGCCGGGCAACCTGTTCGTGGCCCTGGCCAAGCGCTACGTCTTCGGGCAGGTGGCCATCGATTGTATCGCGGGTCCGAGCGAAGTCGTCGTGCTGGCCGACGCCTCGGCATCGCCGGCCTTCGTCGCCGCCGACCTTCTCGCCCAGGCCGAGCATTCTCCCGGCGCCAGCATCCTCGTCACCTGGCACGAGCCGTTGCTCGACGCGGTCGAAACCGCCCTCCAGACGCAGCTAGCGCAGTTGGAGCGCGGCGAGCTGGCCCGCGAGAGCCTCGAACAATTCGGCGCGCTCGTACTGGCGCGCGATGAGAGCGAAGCCGTGGCCTGCGTCAACGACATCGCCCCGGAGCACTTGCACATCGCCACGGACAATGCCGACCAGTTATGCGAGCGCATCGACAACGCCGGTGCGATTTTCCTGGGCCATTACACGCCGGTGGCCCTGGGCGATTACGCCGCGGGTCCATCGCACGTCCTGCCCACCGGCGGCACAGCGCGTTTCGCCAGCGGCCTGTCGGCCAACGACTTCCTGCGCCGCAGCAGCGTGCTGTCATTCACGCGCGAAGGACTGGAACACATGGCCGAGGACGTGATCCGCTTAGCCCAGCGCGAAGGACTAACCGCTCACGCCGCCAGCATCGAAGTACGCATTCCAAAAGAAATTAACCACGAAACACACGAAATACACGAAAAAAAGACAATTGAGGACAAAATGAAATAGAGGATAAAATGAAAAAAAAGCATCATGAATGCTTACGGAATTTTTCTTTATTCTCTTTCTCTTTTTTTCGTGTATTTCGTGTGTTTCGTGGTTAATAATTCGAGGTGTCAGCGTTGATCGATTCGCTTCGTCCTTGTATCCGCGCGATGGCGGCTTACACTCCCGGCGAGCAGCCGCGCGACGGGACGTTCATCAAATTGAATACCAATGAAAATCCCTATCCGCCGTCGCCGCGTGTTTTCGAGGCGCTGCAAGCGGCGCTGACCGGCGATCGGCTGCGCAAGTATCCCGATCCGGTCGGCATGCACTTTCGCCGGACGGCGGGCCGCGTGCTTGGCGTCGATCCCGACGGCATCCTCATCGGCAACGGCTCCGATGATGTTTTGACCATCCTCACACGCGCCTTCGTGCCGGAAGGCGGGCTTATTGTATCGCCGACACCGAGCTATCTGCTGTATCAAACGCTGGCGAATTTGCAGGGAGCGCGGTTCATGACCGTGCCGTTCTCGCCAAACTGGAAATTGCCCTATCCGTGGCCGCTCCCTCATGCGCATTTAACGTTCCTCGCCAATCCCAACTCGCCCTCTGGGACGATGCTCTCGTTGGAGGAAATCAATCAGCTGCGGGCCGAGGTCGATGGGCCACTGGTCATCGATGAAGCGTATGCCGAGTTTGCCTACGACAATACCTTGGAGTTGGTGAAGCGCGGCACGAAAGGTGTTGTGATCACGCGCTCATTCAGCAAATCCTATAGTCTTGCGGGCATTCGCTTCGGCTTCGCGGTCGGTGATCCAGAGTTGATCCAACAATTATATAAGGTTAAGGATTCTTATAATTGTGATGTGCTCAGCTTGATTGCCGCAACTGCCGCGATTGAGGATCAGGAGTATTTTCGCACCGTCCGCCAGCGTATTCTGGGGACACGCGGCCGTATGGAAAAAGCGTTGATGGAGCTTGGATTTCTGGTTTGTCCAAGCGAAGCGAATTTCGTATGGTGCCGGCGCACGGATCGGCCCGTAAAGCCAATCTATGAGGAATTGAAAAAGCGCAATATCCTCGTGCGCTATATGAATTACCAAGGCTACGGCGACGGCCTGCGCATCTCGGTTGGAACAGATGAGGAGATTGACCGATTGCTGGCGGAATTGACGACGATTCTAGGCGAACGGCCGGCGTAAGCCGGCTGGTTGAGGCTTCACCAGCCGGCTTACGCCGGCCGTTCGCCGGAGGTTTTTCATGGCACGAACGGCACGCATCCACCGCGAGACCGGCGAAACGAAGATTGACCTGACGTTGGACCTCGACGGCTCTGGTCGAGCGGTCATCAGCACCGGCGTCGGTTTCTTCGATCACATGCTGACGCTGTTGACGCGCCATAGCCTCATAGATCTGACCGTGCAAGCGGCTGGCGATTTGCATGTGGATGCCCATCACACGGTTGAAGACGTGGGCATTTGTTACGGCCAGGCGCTAGCGCAGGCACTGGGAGACAAGTCCGGCATCCGCCGCTACGGCGACGCCACCGTGCCGATGGATGAAACGCTGGTGACGGCAGCCATCGACCTGAGCGGCCGGCCGTTCTGCGTCTGGCGCGCCGAGGTGCCGGGGGAGATGCTGGGCACATTCAATGCGCCCTTGGCCGAGGAATTTTGGCGAGCGGTGTCGTCGAATGGGGCACTGGCGCTACACATCGTTTGCCATTATGGACGCAATACACATCATATTGTCGAAGGGATTTTTAAGGCGGCGGCGCGGGCGCTTCGCCAGGCGGTCGAGATCGATCCGCGCGTGAGTGGCGTGCCTTCGACAAAGGGGGTATTATAACTTGTCGAAATGCCGGGAGACATTGATATGCGACACGACTACACTGTCGTTTATCAACCCATCGAAGACGGCTGGTTCATGGCCACGGTGCCGGAGTTGCCTGGCGCGGTGACGCAGGGAGCCACGCTGGATGAGGCGCGAGCGAATATCAAGGATGCTGTGGAGCTGTTGATTCAATCGTACCGCGACGATGCCCTACGGGAGGCGCCAGCGGGAGCAATCGTGGAAACTCTTGCCGTAGATCCGCTATGATCCTACCAGCCCGCAGCGCAAGCAAGGGACGGAATATCCCTTGCTTGCGCTGCGGGCTGGTAAAATCCTCACTCCACAAATTCCACATTCACCGGGTTGGGAATGATGCCAGTGCGATGGCCCTCCGCCAGCAGGCGGCGCACCGCTTCACGGCCTCGCTCGCCGTAATCCAGCGTCCAATCGTTCACGTACATACCCACGAAACGATCCGCCAGCGATTTATCCATGTCGCGCGCATATTGAAGCGCGTATTCCAAAGCAGCGTCGCGGTGGTCCAGCGAATAGCGGATGCTCTCCTTGAGCAAGCGGCTTATAGTGCGCATCGTCTGAGGGCCGAGGTCGCGGCGCACCACGTTGCCGCCAAGCGGCAAGGGCAATCCCGTCTTCTCCTGCCACCAGACGCCGAGATCGACGACCAGATGCAGCCCTTGATTTTGAAACGTCAGCTGCCCCTCGTGGATGATGAGTCCGGCATCGAAGCGCCCTTCCGCCACCGCGTTCAGGATCTGGTCGAACGGCAGCACCTCATGCGTGAATCCGTCCGGCAATAGCAGGCGCAACGTGAGAAACGCCGTGGTCAGGGTGCCGGGGACGGCGATGCGCGCGGTCTTGAGCTGCTCGACGGTCAGCGGCCGGCGCGCCACGACCATCGGGCCGTAGCGATCGCCCATGCTGCATCCGCTGGGCAAGAGAGCGTACTTGTCCAAAAGCGACGCATAGGCGTGGATGCTGACCGCCGTCACTTCCAATTCGCCCCGCAGCGCGCGGCGGTTGAGGGTCTCGATGTCTTGCAAGACATGGCGGAATTGCAGATCGCCGGTGTCCAGTTTGTCGTGAGCCAGCGCGTAGAACATGAAGGCGTCGTCGGGATCAGGACTGTGGCCGACGGTAATTAAACGTTTGCTCATGGAATTGCCTGATGGTTCCCAAGCGAGAATAAACATCCTACCGACAAAACCGCGAATTGAGGAGCGCGATAACCGTTACTGAAATGCCGATTTCACGTCCGGGTTGAGCAGCACAACGAGCGCCCAAATGCCGATGCCTTCTCCCACACCGCAACACGCCATACACGACAGGCAAGGGACCATCGCGGAAACGGCCCCACACACGGAGAGCGCGTAGGACTTCAATGACAACATGCGAATGCCGCCGAGGATGGGCAGAACGGAGGCCACGAAAGCGAGGATGGCCACGGGATAGCTGACAATTATCCCCTGCATCTGCAACTGGTCGGGCGTTGCGGCCTGGTTTTGAAGCGCTGGAGAGAACCGTTTCTCGGCGTTGATGATGAAATCGGGCGCGACCGTCCAGAGGATGCCGTTGGCAAGCATGTACAATGCCCAAAAAATGTTCAGGATCCCCACGACGATAAGGCAAATGGCGGGCGTCTGAACGCGGGCTTTGACACTCGCCAGATCGCCGGGCGTCG
>DASRBG010000192.1:0-7616 GCA_035653735.1 Gemmataceae bacterium | reverse complement strand
CCGTTCGTGCCCGTGGGGTTGGAATTACAACGCCTCGGCCGCGCCGGCCGCTACGCCCTGTTTACGCACTTGACCTATCGTCACGGGCATTTCGGCCCGCGTCTCTTCGGTCCCCTTCGCCGCGTGCTGCCCTCGCCGGTGCATAGCAACTGGCGCATATACGTTTTCGATCCGCATACGGAATTGCGCGGCGTCTATTTTGTCACGAACGCCATCGCCAGCACGCCGCACGCCTTGGCCGCTCGGCTACTTTCCGAAGGCATGCCCATGCACGTCTTCCGCCGAGCCGCCGTTCAGGTTGGCGACGACCGCGTTTGCCGAGTCTTGCTCGATCCCGGCGAAGGCAGCGCGCCGGATCTGGAAGCCGTGCTGCGGTCGGGCGATCCAGTCTTGTCGGGACCGCCGTGGAATGAATGTTTTGACAGTCATGCGGCGATGCTAGCATACTGCGTGCGCCAGGATCGCGCTTTCTCCTCGCAGCCCTGGTATCGTCGGATCACCCGGCAGGAGATCGCCCTGGCGATTCCGCTGGAAAGCTGCGAGCCGCTGACCGGCGAAGTGCGCTCCCACGTGGCTGCCGCCTACGTCGGCGAGGCCGTGCCGCTGTGTTTCCGCGTCGGCCGAGTGGCATTCTGCTTCGAACGCGAAGAATATGATCAGCGCGAACGTGTAAGCGTCGCGATACGTCTGGCTGTCGCCCAGGCTTGCCTGGCGCTGCCGCCGGAACCCTGCAAGCGTTCCGTGTCGCTGGCAGGGAATCGTATCTCCTCGTGACAAGAAGATGTCATCCGCTCGCCAAGAACGACTTGTCTGGCGGCGTCCCGCGCCGCTTCTCGTTCCCACGCTCCTGCGTGGGAACGCACATCCGGCCGCTCTGCGGCCCGATTCTCTCTGCTGGCTCAGCACGGGACGCGACGCGGAGCGTCGCCAGCGTGCGTTCCCACGCAGGAGCGTGGGAACGAGAGCCATCCTCTCGCCAAAAACGACTTGTCTGCAAAGTTTTGTTATTCGTTGGGAGATTGAAGAAAAAGTTTTTCTTGACCGTGCGTCCGGTTCCTTTATATTCGATGTGGGCTTTGCCAACGTAGCTGTCGGAGATCTTGGGATATAATTTGGACGCTCCCTACCAGCTCCCTTGGGGAAAGGGAAGGGGCGTACCGGCTCGCTCCTGTATCCAACCAATTGCCCCTTTTTGGAGATCCCAGCGATGTTAGACCTCCTAGATCGTCTCTCTCGGATCCGTAAAGTTACTCACGGACTGGAAGGCAACCGGCGACCGAGTGCTGATCGGCGATCCGTTCGCCCACAGCTCGAACACCTTGAGGACCGTATGGTGCTATCTACCACGGCCGCTTCCTTCCAGCCGCCGAGTTCTTCCCAACTTTACCAACAGATACTCCAGGCCGAAGCCAATCCCTCGGCGAACCTCGCTCCGGCTCTCGATAATGTACTCACCGGCGCCGTCGCGGCGCTACCGGGACTCAGTTCCCTAATGAACGCTGTGTCGAGCAACCTAAACGCGACCGTCGGGCCGGTAAAAGGCCAGCAATACACGCAGGTTTTCATCGGGCAAGTGGATACATTCCTCCTCAATCTCGAAAGTGCCACGCTCGCCTCTCTGCATGCCGCGGGTAACTTTCAGGATCCCACCTTCAACTCGGATGTCGTCTTCATCAACGCGTTTATGGCCAATCCGTTGAACTACGTTCCTCCGGTTTAGGATTGGCACACGGTTAGCGACGGTTCGCAGAAGCGTCGAAGCGCGCAACGCTTCTACGAAGCGTCGCTAACCAAAGTCACGTCGCACACACAACTTATTTGGATATGTTCGTTTGTTGTAGCCGCGTCTGCCATTCGTCGAGCAGCCGGCCGATGTCGCGATAGGAAAAATCGAGGTTGGCCAGCTCGTGGGCCATATCAATGGCCTTGTTGAGATCGTTGGACCCCGCGCAGCCGACGGCCATCTCGTAGAGTATCTCTTTGCGATGGTTCGTCTCGCCGATGGGCAGGTTCTTCAGCGCTTCCTCGAAATTGCGTTCCGCCAACCGCCAGTTGTTGCGCGCCTTGAAACAGTGACCCAGGGCCAAGAGCGATTGCCAGCGATAGCGCGGATCGGCGCGCGAGGATTGTAGCTCGCCGATGGCTTCGTCGATTTTCCCGATACGCAGCAGGCGGACGCCGACCTCGTATCGATGGCTCATCTCCGTGGGATAGCGGTCGGCCTTCTGGCGATACAAGTCCAACTCGCGCGTGTTGATTTCCTTGCGGAGGCGGGAGCGCAGGCGGCGCAGCTCGGCGTTCTCCGGATCGGCCTTGAACTTCTCCTCGGCGATGGCCAGGTTGCGCCGGAACGGCTCGATGTCGAGGTCGGCCAATTGCACGATCAGCTCGAAGGCATTGCCGGTCGCTCCCAATCCTTGCTGGAGAGCGGCGCGGGCCTTGTCGAAATCGTCGCCCCGGCGATAGACGGTTGCCAACTGGAGATACAGGTGAGGGCTGGTAGGATCGTTCTTGAGGCGCGCGCGAATGGGCGCGGCCTCGCGTTCCAAACGATCGCCGGGGCCGTGGGTCTCGCGGGCCGGAGCGGCGGGCGCAGGAGGGCTTCCCTTGGTCGGCGGCGGGGGAGTGGCGTCGTCGCGCAGCCACCATGCGGCGGGAGCCTCGTCGGTGCTGTCTACTTTGGATCGCTTCGTGCGGTTCGGCGCTTCGTTCGACTCGCCTGTGGCTGGTGGGGCCGGTGTTTCGCCGGCTCCCTCGCCGGACTGAATGGCGGCGTGGTATTGACCGCGTATGATGGTATCATCCGCGGCAAGGTCCTTGATCTTGTGCTGCGCTTCCACGTCGCCCGGCTTGACCTTGCGGATCAATTCCCAAAGAGCGATCGCCTGCGTGAAGTTGCCGCGTTTTTCGTACAAATGAGCCAGGGCGCGGTTTAGGTGCGGATCGAATGCCTGTTTCTGCCGGGCTTGTTCCAGGTTCCAGATGGCCAGGTCCAATAGTCCCAGGACATCGGCGGCCTCGGCCATGTCCATCTGCGCCCCCACGTCCCAGGGATTGCGCATGAGGATGCGTTCGCCGCATTCCAGCACTTTAAGATAATCGCGGCTACGGAGAGCTGCCTTCATACGGGCGCGGATGGGCCAGCTGGTCAGCCGAGCGAAGAAGCTGCCGCGCAGATTGTTGCGATACTTGGCTTTTTCGGTGCGGCGCAGCGCTTGACGATAGCCAAGATTGGCCGGGTCCATCTTGCAGCAATCCAGCAGCAAGTGGATGCCGTAATCGAAGTTTCCCGTCGCGACAACCTGATTGGCGCGCTCAAACTTCCCCACCGCGACCCGGCGGTGCTCGGCGGTAATTGGCGGCAGGTTCGGGACATTGTCGTTGGTCATCGAGGCTTCCCGTGTAGCGTGGTCCTCCATCCTTCATCGGAGCCGCTTGCGGCCCAGCGCTCTCCGATAAGCCGCAAACTTCACACTATCAGAGACACCGAACCCGTCAAGCAGATAATCTCTCCTGTCTCCTTGCCGGCTCGCATCTCCTCCCGTAATGTACCGAATCACGACCGAAAAGATGGTGAAAAAAAGAGATCGTCGCGGGCAGACGGCGACAGGCTGAAAAAAGTCGCCGATCGTCCTTGTCTTCTCCGGAGGATCCTGCTAAGATTCGTTATCCTCAGCGACGGGCCCATTCACCCATCCCGCCGAATAAAAAGCCTCGCCTCCCAGAATAGATACGCCCCCTCGCCTCTGTTTTGATTTAAGGGGGCGGCCTCCTCCCAGCGCTGTGCGGAGGTTCGCCGCATCGCCACACCCCACAGCCTCTGCCGTTGCGCGATGCCGGCAGAGGCATTTTTTTTTCATTACTTCCTTGACATGATTTTTTTTTAATGTATAAACAACATTGTCCCGTCTGTAGCTTCTCCGGTGACTGGGCGACGCCGAAGGGGTTGCAGCGGGACATTTTCATTTCTACTCCCTAACACCCCAACTCTCAAACAATCTCATCTGTGGGGTTTGCTCCATGTCAGGCCTTCTCGACTTCTACCGGGGACAAGCGACCGACACCGAGGGCCGACGACTCCACGACATCTGGGACTGGAGCGATCACGAGCTGGAGATGGTCCACGACTTCATCCAATGGCTGTTTCCGCTACCCGAACCGAGCCGCTTCAACCCCCATGCCCCCCTGCTCACACAGGAAGACATCGCCGCTTTCCGAAGCGACGAGAAATTGCGGCACAACCTGCGGAAGTCGTTTGAGCGCATCTTGACGTTCCTCGGCTTTCGACAGGAGGCGAATGGGGAAGTTGTCGAGGGCGAGAATTTCATGCTCCGCGCCGGGTACGCGTGGGACACACCCAACCACAACTGGCTGCGGATCACGCGAATCCTCCGCAGCTTGAGACTGCTGGGACTGGAACCAGAGGCCCAGGCGCTCTACCATCGGCTTGAGGCGTTCTACCACAGCCGGCGATTTCCGATTCCGGCGGACACGTTTCGCTATTGGACCGGGGCGGTCAAGGAAGCAATTTAGGCACGCGACAAGGACCAAGGGTGTTATCCGTGCGAGACATCGATTCGTTCAAGGCGGTATTATTTGACTTCGACGGCACCCTTGCGGACAGTTACCCGGCGATAACCGCCAGCGTCAACCACGTCCGCGCCCTCCACGGATTGCCGCCGCTGACAGAGCCGGAAGTCCGCCGTCACGTTGGCCGCGCCGCGGGTTATTTGCTGGAACACACGGTCCCGGCTGGCTCATTGGAGGAAAACATCGCGGCGTATCGCGCCCATCATCCTTCGGTGCTGCGCGAAGGCACGCGCTTGTTGCCGGGGGCTGCGGACTGCTTGCGCACGCTGCACGAACGCGGACTGCTCCTGGGAGTGTGCAGCAACAAGCCGATTATCTTCACGGGCGAGCTGGTCGCGTATCTCGGCATTGCTTCCTATCTGAATGTCGTTCTCGGACCCGAAGACGTACCGCGTCCCAAACCGGCGCCCGACATGTTGCGAGCCGGCCTGTCGCGGTTGAGGGTGGCGGCGGAAGAGACGTTGTACATCGGCGATATGACCGTGGACATCCAGACGGCACGGGAAGCGGGTCTTTCCGTCTGGGTCGTGCCCACCGGCTCGGATCAGGTCGAGACTCTCCGGAAAGCACATCCGGATCGACTACTGCGCGATTTGCTTGAATTGCGCGATCTTTTGAATCCTTAGCGTGCTCTCGAGGCCTCGAAGCGTGTCTCTTGTAGGACGGCCTTCCCAGGCCGTCCGGACTCCGGACGGCCTGGGAAGGCCGTCCTACAGAAGCGTCTTTCAAGTAGGATGGCCTTCCCAGGCCGTCCGGACGAGCAGGGAAGCCCGTCCTACAGGAAACACCATCCGCTACAGCAATCTCGAAAGCGCTCCAGTTCGCAGCGCTCACGAACGCCGCAACGTCAGAACGACATAACGGCAGAATCGCGCCAGCGACGGCGCCAGCCGCAGCAAACGCGCGTCGCACCACTCCAGCCCCGATACCATTGGACCTGGATGAAGGACGCGCCGGGCCATCGACAACAACTGATACCCTTGCACTTCCAGCGATGGGAAAATCTCCCGCAAGACGCGGACATGCCGTGGAAGAAGCGGCTGCTCATCCGGCGTGCGTTCTTTGCCCGGATATGGCAGACGCCGCCTGGCCCAAGACAGCAGGGGATTCGCGCCCCAAGGCTCACAGAATACGGCGATTCCTCCCGGTTGCAACACCCGATACAACTCCCGCGCCGCCGGTCGCAGGTCGAGATGATGAAGGATCGCATTGCCCCAAACGCGCGCAAAGCGACCGGCCGCGAACGGCAGTCGCTCGGCATCAGCTTGCAGAAACTTGATCCGTACATCGTTGGCTGCTGCTCGCCGCTTCGCTTCGGCCAAGTAACCCGGCGAGAGATCGAACGCCGTCACGCAGGCGCCGCGCCGCGCCAGCACCACCGCCGCCATGCCATGACCACAGCCGTAATCCAGCACGGGCAGGCCCGATACGTCTCCCAGATGTGCCATGGCCGGACGTATCCACGTCTCATGATCGAGATAGGCGTCGTCGCCAAAGCGCAGAGCATCGGCCTGGTGGAAAGACGGAGCACGTCCAAGGGCCTGGCGATCGTGGAAGAATTGTTCGGCGCTGAGCCGATCCTTGGCCAACATGACAAAATCCTTTCGATAATTCCTCACCGGCCCGCAGCGCGGGCAAGGAACGAATTCAAAACTCCAGCGGATCGGGCCAGGCGATCGGCACAACGAAAATCTTGCCGTCGCCGATACGCCCGGTGCGGGCGGCACGAACAATGTGCCCCGCTGCCTCCTCCGCGCGCTCGTCGCTGACGCAGACGCTGATCTCGATCTTCGGCAGAAACGCCGTGCTGTACTCGCTGCCGAGATAGCGATCCAAATAGCCCTTTTGCCGACTGTAGCCCTTGGCCTCGCGGACAACCACGGACGCCACGTCCAAATCGGCGATGGCGCGCAGCACCGCCTCGGCGAGAAATGGTTTCACAACGATCGTGAGCTGTTTCATAAGATCCACTGTACGCCCACTCGCTCCGCATGCAAGCCTGAGATACAACTTATCCGAGCCTGAAGCGTCAGCGAAGTTTGCCTTTTACCCTCGCTAACGGTTCGGGCTTTTGTTCGGATTCATCCTCATGTTTCACATCGCCTTGCTCGAACCGGAGATCCCGCCGAACACCGGCAATATCATTCGCCTGTGCGTCGCCACCGGCGCTTCGCTGCACATCATCGGCCGGGCCGGCTTCCCGCTCGGCGAACGCACGGTGCGCCGCGCTGCTGTCGATTACTGGGATGAAATATCCCTGCACCGTCATGCCACGCTGGAAGAGTTCGAGTCCCACGCTGCCGGCCGAATTTTCTGCTTCACCGCTCATGCCGCTTCACGCTACACGGACGTTGCTTATCAAGCGGGTGATAGCCTCCTGTTTGGCTGCGAATCGAAGGGATTGCCGCGTTCGGTCGTAGACCGATACGGCGAACGCGCTCTTTTCATCCCCATGCCCACCGGTAAGGTCCGAAGTTTGAACCTCGCCAACGCAGTCGGCATTGTGCTTTACGAGGCATTGCGGCAAGCAAACGGTTGGTGAAGATCGCTTGCCCTTCCTGCCGTTCCCTGGTATGTGGTGTCCGACATCCGCTTCTTCTTCGATTTTTCGCGGATGGCGGAAACGCAAGGTTGAACGAATGCGAAGGGCGCTGTTTTCTCCGGCGATCGTTTTCCTGGCGCTGACTGCCGGCTGCCGGAGTGTTCCGCCGAGCGCGCCGAATCCAACCCCCGGCCCGAACGGAGTTGCCCAGAGCCAGAAGACGAAACTCGATCTGGCGATGGAGTCGATAAAGCGACGAGGCGGCGCGGTCCAGATAGATCAGGAGGATCTGCAAAAATCCGTGGTCGTCGCCGACTTGCACGGTTTCAACAACGCGGGCGCCGCCCTCGATTCGCTGGCTCCGTTGACGAAGCTGCGCGAAGTCAATCTGCACGCCACCGGATTCACTGATGCCGATCTCGAACGCCTTCGCGGTTTGACCAATCTCCAAAACCTTAACCTTTCCGGCACGAAAATCACCGAC
>DASRBG010000191.1:0-3724 GCA_035653735.1 Gemmataceae bacterium | reverse complement strand
CGATCAGGCCGGCTGCAGCGACCCAGACAGCCGCCGCAGCCGCTCGAAGCAGCGGCAAGCCTGATCCGAAGAATGCGGCCGAGGTCGCACGGTTGGTGGCCCGCGCGAGTTTGCTGCTTGGCCAGGGCGATATCGGTTCGGCGCGGATCGTGCTCGAGCGTGCCGCCGCGACAGGCAATGCGCAGGCGAGCTTCGCACTTGCGGAGACCTATGACCCACTCGTTCTCGGCAAATGGGGCGCGTATGGGACGCTCGGAGATGCGGCGAAGGCCCGCGATCTCTACGCGAGAGCCCAGGCCGGCGGCGTCAAGGAAGCGAGAGAGCGGTTCGATGCGCTGCGCCGATGATGTCCGGGGTTGAGGCGCGGCACGCAGATGCAGTGGCAAATTCGCAGAAAGGAGCTGGCAATGACCATTTTTTCCAGATCACGGCCGCTGTTGGCTTTGGTGACATTGGTCCCGCTGCTGCTGGCGGTTCAGCCAGCCTCGCTGGAGGCGCGAACCAAGAATATCAAGGCGCAAAGCGCTCGTATGGTGTCCCATCAACTGCCGACGCCGACAGCGAACGAAAAGATAAACGCCTGGACGGTCGGTCTTGCCGGAGGCCTCCTCGAAGGCGCGCCCATCCGCTTTGCCGCGGAGATTTCCCGCGTGGTCGACGATGGGGACAATCTGCATGTCCTTCCGGTCGTGACACGGGGGCCGACTGAGAACGTCAATTCATTGCTCTATCTGCGCGGCATTGATGCGGCGATCATCAATTCCGACGTTCTCGACGAGTACAAGAGCCAGGTGCCAGACATCCAGCGACGGCTGGCCTATGTGCTTAACCTGTTCCCGTCCGAGCTGCATATCTTCGTCCGGCCGGAGATTCAGAGCCTGAATGACCTCATCGGCAAGAAGGTGAATTTCAATACCCAGGGCACTGCCGCCGCCTATTCGGGACCGCTGATCTTCAGTCGTCTTGGTCTCGACGTAGAGCAGACATTCATTCCTCATCAGGTCGCGCTGGAACAGATGCGCAAGGGCGAGATGGCCGCGGTTGTGTTCATCACGTCGAAGCCGGTCGAGGCCTTTGTGCGCGGGCGCTGGGATCCCGGCTTCAAGTTCCTGCCCGTCCCCTACGATAGCAAGCTCGAGGACTATTATCTTCCCGCTACTCTCGAGGCGACCGACTATCCCGGACTGATCAAGCAGGGCGAATCTGTGGCGACGATCTCCGTGCCGACGGCGCTGGTGGCGTTCAAGTGGACGCCGAATTCAAACCGCTATGAACGTGTTGCGCGCTTTGTTGATCATCTGTTCTCGCGGATCGACAGGTTGCAGGCGCCGGGCTTCGATCCGAAATGGAAATCGATCAATCTTGCTGCGACGGTTCCAGGCCTTGCGCGCTTCCAAGCCGCACAGGCATGGCTCGATGCGCATTCGCGCCCGGCAGAGGCATCGCAATGAACCGCGCTGCTGTCCTCGCCTCGGCCGCCCTCGCAATGATGGGCGGGGTTGCGTTGGCGCAGGGGGAAGACGATCCGATGGCGCAGCTTCGCGCGTGCTCGCTGATGGAAGGCGCGGCCCGGCTGGATTGCCTGGACCGACTGTCGCAGGCCATCACGTCCGCTAATCCTCCGGCGGCCAAGGAAGACCGCTGGATCATCAGCCAGACGAAGTCGCCCGTGGATTACTCCCCGATCGCCACCGCGACAATATCCTCGCGTGAGGATGCAGGTGGAGTTGCGATGCAGCTCTCGATCCGCTGCCGCGGTGGACGCACCGAAATTGCGGTCGCTGGACCAGGGTTCTCGGGCCGCGGTGATGACTACGCCATTTCTTATCAGATCAATGGCAGCCAGCCAGTGCAGATCGCGGCGACGGTACCGGCTTTTGGTCCCGGCGTGGCATTCAAGGTCGACGCCTTTGCCCTGGTTCAATCGCTTCCGGGCGAGGGTGAGCTCGCCGTGCAGCTCTCGCCCCGGATGGGGGCATCTCAGGATGCTTTTTTCTCTCTGGTCGGCCTGGACAGGGTGCGCGCGAAGATCGCCGGTTCATGCATGTGGCCGCACGCTATTGCGAAGCCCAACAACTGACGATCGGCAGAACAGCTTTTTTGATGGGAGACGAACCATGAGCAGGTTTCAGCACATAGCGAGAGCATCAACAATCGGCATCGCCGCGCTCCTGCTTGGTGCCGCGTCATCTGGGGCGAGGGAGTTCCAGCACCCGCCGCTGACATCCCAGGATGCAATCGCGCAAGGGACGGACATCACGACCAGGCATGCAAAGCCGTCCGCGACTGCGCAGACGCGGAACCGGGCGGCGATTGCGCACATGGTTCAATCCGCCAAAACCAAGACAAAGGAGGAGCACCGTCTGATCCTGCAGGTGAATACCAATGATCCAGCGGCTATGAATCTCGCGCTCAACAACGCGATGAACGTCTCGCAATACTACAAGGACCGCGGGGAGAAGGTGAAAATCGAGGTAATCACGTTCGGCGCCGGCCTGAACATGCTGCGCGAGGATACTTCGCCGGTGAAAGCCCGGATAGAGACGATGGCGCTCAGCACGCCGGAGGTTTCTTTCAAGGCCTGCGGCAACACCCAGGAGAACATGCGCAAGGCAGAGAACAAGGACATTCCAATCATCCCGCAGGCGCAAGTCGTCAAGTCCGGCGTCGTGCGTGTGATGGAGCTGGAAGAGCAGGGCTGGACATACGTCAAGCCATAAGCCGCAGCATTGCTTCCACTGAGTAAACCGGTGGGGGAAATGTCCCCGATGGTCCGCGCGATCTTGTCTCACATATTTGGTTGGCGCATGGCGCCTGTGATAACCGGCGATCCTGCGCGGGATCGCCGCCGCCCGCCACGAAACCGTCTCACGACTCAACGACGTGTTGCAGCCGGCCCGCGGCGATGCGCATGGGTGCGACAATGATGCGCCACGACGGGTCCGATCAATATCTGACCGCCGCCATGAGCGGGATGGTCATCTGCATGTTACTGCTCGCCACGATCCTCGTTCGGAGTGTCGGCCAGGCTGAGCCACGTGGCGAAATTGTCATTGTGTCCGAACAGAGTCAGGCCAGTACCCGCACCAGCCCTGAGAACGATAACCGAGTCACTCTGGATATCGGCCTGCGAGGGTCGCTGCCGTAACCCAAAAGAGGCTGCCGATCGATAGCCTCGCGCGCTCCGGCACCACTTGGCCTCATAGCCGGCTGATGGTGCTGTGAGAAACATTGTAGGACCGGCCGATGTCGACCAGGGAC
The DNA here is from genome assembly GCA_035653735.1 of Gemmataceae bacterium. Lineage (GTDB taxonomy): Bacteria > Planctomycetota > Planctomycetia > Gemmatales > Gemmataceae > JAJPHU01. Next base: position 463 of record DASRBG010000191.1, on the reverse strand, counting down.
TCGCCTGCTTCACGTCGTGAAATCGCTTCCTGGCGCTGGTGGTGCATTAGTTTCGGCTTGCGGCCCGCCATTTCCCGTCTCCACTTTTGCACGCCATTTATGCACAGAATAAAGCAAACGGGACCGACTGGTATCCGGCGCGGCGGCTATTCGTCAGGCGCTGAAGGGCAGAGATATTCCTCTTGGGCCTGCGCCACATCCGGGTGACCTCAAAACACAAACTCAGGGAGCGCATCATGGCCGGCATCGACGACGTCAATCGGTATCCAGTCATCCACACCTGGTCCTACAAGCTCGCCGCGGGAACCAAGAAAACGCTGGCCTAGGAGCCTGTCCAAGTAGTCTCTGGTCAAGTGGCGACGAGTCTGATTCGTTGCGTGGCTATGAGCAAGGATTTTCGCCCCTGGAAGATCGATGAGGCGCAGCTTCTGCCGCCGAGCGTGCAAGACTACGTGCCTAAGGA
>DASRBG010000190.1:0-9154 GCA_035653735.1 Gemmataceae bacterium | reverse complement strand
TTGCGCCACCGGGCGGCGCTCGACATCGTAGGACTCGAGCAGCTTGTCGGAGGCGATCCCGCGCAGCACGTAAGCGAGCTTCCAGGCGAGGTTGTGCGCATCCTGCACGCCGGAGTTCAAGCCGAAGCCGCCGGTCGGCGGGAAGCGATGCGCGGCATCGCCGACCACGAACACGCGGTTTTTCTTGAACTGCGACGCGACCTGCTTGCTCATGCGCCAGATCGAGCGATTGAGCAGCGTCACGTCGAGATCGGGCACGCCGACATGGGTGCGGATGATCTCGATGGTCTCGGCATCGGTCCACGGCCGCGGCCGCTCGTCCTTTTCCTCGCCGATCTGGATCACCGACAGCCAGCGGTCTCGGCCGTTGGTGTTGAGAATGCCTGCGCGACGCGGCATGCCCGGCTTGTGGCTATAGACCTGGTAGCCGGCCGCCTCCCGTGTGATCGGAAAGCGCGAGAGATCGGCGCGCCAATATTCGTTGAGCATCACCGCAAGCGTCGCCGGCCCCACCATGTCGATGCCGGCGCGGCGGCGGGTCTGGCTGCCGGCGCCGTCGCAGGCCAGCAGATATTTGGCGTGCCAGAACTCGCTGCGGCCGGTTTCGACCGAACGGGTCTCGCAGACGACGCCGTCCTCGGCCTCCTCGAAACCCATGAACTCGGTCGAGAAATGCACCTGCAACAGCTTGGAGCGCGCGACGACCTTGTAGATCTCCTCTTCCACCGCGTCCTGCGCGACCAGCGATTTCCAGGCCGGGGTCTGGCCGAGATTGGGCTCGGGGCGCGAGCGGCTGATCTCGCGGCCGGCGATGCTTTCGACCTGCACGAACATGTCGGTGGAATCCTGCAGGCCGCGGTCGCGGATCGCCTCCTCGACGCCCCATTGGCGGAAAATCTCCATGGTGCGCACCCAGCAGCCGCGCGATTTCGGATGGTCGGTTGTGGTTGGGCTCTTCTCGACGATGATGGCGTCGATACCGAAGCGATCGAGCAGGAGCCCCATCGCGAGGCCGACCGGCCCGCCGCCGACGATCATGATGGACGCGCGGCGCGGCGTCTCAGAAGACGTGCCCATGGGCGTTTCCTTCCCCGTTGAACTTTGTTGGCGTCAGGATGCGCCGTTTTTGACATCTCACAAGAATATGTTTGATATGCGTGCGATCTCGTTTCGAGATGGAGGCTGTCAATGGACCTGCGTCAGCTCCGTTACTTCATCGCTGTGGCCGAGCGCGGCGGCTTTGGCGCAGCGGCGAGCAGCGTCAACGTCGCGCAATCCGCGCTCAGCCGGCACATCAAGGAGCTGGAATACGAGCTCGGCGGCGCGCTACTGACGCGCACCGCGCGCGGCGTGGCGGTGACGGAGTCAGGCAAGGTGCTGCTCGAGCGCGGCCGCTGGCTGCTCGGCCTGGTTGAGGACATCAAGGCCGAGGTGCGCACCGAGAACCGCGAGCCGAGCGGCACCGTGCGGCTCGGCGCGCCGCCTTCTCTCGGCGAGGTGTTCTATCCGCCGCTGGCCCAATTGGTGGTCGAACGCCTGCCGCGCGTGAGCCTGGAGCTGAGCGAAGGGCTCACGGAATTGGCCAGCGATCGGCTGCTGCGCGGCCAGCTCGATCTTGGCATCCTCACCTCCCCGCTGCCGAACGATCACCTCGATTATGAGACCCTTGTTGTCGAGCAGACCTACCTGATCGGGCCGCCTCGCGATCCCCTGCTTAAGCGCGGCAAGCTCACGTTGGCCGATTTCAAGACCCTGCCAAGGGCCGTGCTGCCGCTGAGCCGCACGCCGTTCCCGCCGGAGGTGTCCAGCCGATTGCGCGTCGACAGCTCGCTCTCCATGAAGCGCATGGTGGCCTCGGGGCTCGGTTATGCGCTGATGCCCTATTCCGGAATCTATAAAGAGGTGGAGAGCGGCGAGCTTTCGGCAGTCCCGCTGTCATGGATGGAAGCCAATCGCATCCTGGCCCTGCCGCGCGGACGTCCCGTCAGCCGCGCTACACGCGAGGTCATGGCGTTCTTGAAGGAGATTTGCGGCGACCTGATCCGCAATGGAGTCGTTCGGACTGCCCGGCGCGCCGGGCCGCGCAAGAACCGGGCCTGATCAGCGTTCGCGCAGAAATTCAGGCGCCCGGCACCGGCCAGCGACACGTTTAATCGGCAAGCGCCCGTACATTTTGTTTTGGCGCAAGGCCGCCACGAAAGTGGTCATAGACACAGAAGAACCCCGTGTTGTGGCGTCGAGGTGCGTGATGTGAATCGGCGCGGCTCTTGGGCTCTGAGCATTTTTGGTGCAGCTCCGCTTATTATGCGCCGATTAATCTGGCCTGAAGCAGTTCGAGTTTCCCGTCTGACGTGTGTTTCGGTGTGGGGTCTCGACGATGATCGGCGTTGGGGGTCCCGTTATCGCAATTCCATGAATTCAATGACCTGAAGGGGGCTCGACGATGCCGATGGGGGTCAATGTTCGATCAGCATTCACAGGAGCGCGCAGCGTCTCTCAGTCACAGCCTTGCTACTTCCGGTGACGGAGAAAAATACTCGCCATCGGACACCGTTCCTATTAATGTCCCCGTTCGGGAGCAACTCGCATGCGGCCATGGGGGTCAATCCTCGATCAGCATTCACAGTCCAAGATAACCTAGGTCGCGGGCAACCCCTTCAGGAGCGGTATACGGTTCAGGCGAACTCTACCCAATCAAGCAGACGCCAGTCTATCGTAACAGACTCCGAGAGCAGTCCTCTGGGCGCAAGATCCCTACGTAACATGTCCGGTATTACATTGCTCACAAGTTCCGTTCGCGCGGCTGGTGCGAATGTGAACTCGGATGCTGGAGACAAGCTTCCAAGAGCCGCAATCATGGCTTCGATGGGCTTGCTCCGCTTTCCTTGATCGTCCAATCCGATAGGGATGACCGTCACGCCTTCTATGTAGAATCCGGCGGGACGTCGGACTGGATGTTCAGCGCCCGCGACCCGAAGAAGCATATCACGCAGGCTGCGCTGAACCTACTCATGTACCGGCTCCAAGGGCGCGTCTAGGATCACACCGTGAGGCAGAGGCCGCTCGAAAGGGGAAGCCCGGCCCTAAACCGCGGCCCCGGAAGGAAAGACCCGACCTCTTCAAGATTTACGGCATCGCTCCGTGGACACTGCACGACGTCCTCAGGACGATGATTACGCTACTCGAGGACAAGCGACTTGGTGGGGCCGCGACGGCTATTCTCGGCCACAAGACCGATCATGATCGCGTCGATGAACGTGAACGCATGGCTTCCGTAACGGAGCAACACTACAACCGCAGCCAGCGGATCGGCCTGAAAGCCGAAGGCATGGCGCTCTGGGTCAAGGCGCTCCTCGCCCCCTACGCGAAAGAGCAGCGAAAGTTTCGCGACCTTCGGTCAACCCAGCTCGTACCACCGATTCGGCCTGCTTGGCCGTCAATCTCAGCCAAAATCGAGGCATTCGGAGAGGGGGAGACATTGCCTACCGCCGGATTATTGAATCCTTGGCCAGTAGGTCGCTCGCCAACCCGACAGGTCGAATACGGCGCCCGCGCTTGCCGCGCGACAATCAAGGTGAGACAGTCTCATCCAGATTGTCGCGCGATACGCGCTGAACGAGCAATCGCAAGCTCTTTGGCCTCTCTCCCATGTTGCGGAGCGGTCGCTTGCAGATCTGCTCACAACTGATCCGGAAACCGATTTGCGGTCTTGGTTGGCAGAATAGCGCCGTTCTATTCAGGAGACGCAAGGTCTAGCGCATTGCGAACCGGGTGCCCGTTGCAGGACAGCGCATCGTCCTGCAACGGGCACCCGGTTCATGCCGCCGGGCCTGCGTCATCAGACTTCTGACAGCTTCACTGTCGAGATAGGCCAATTGCCTTCGTGGCCTTCGAGCGAGATGCGTAACCCATGCAGCTCGTCTAGGAAGACCCGGTCAATCGTCCCGGCTTTGCCATCTGTCAGGATCACGCCCCTGCCGACAAGCTTGACGCGGGCGTCCTCGAACTCGCGCAGAATTGCAAGCGCGCGCTCTTGCGCCGGATCGGAAGCGCTTGCCTCAGTTGCCTCGGGCGTCTGATCCGGCTGAGGGAGCGCTTCGGCCTTGCGAGCATATTCCTCGGCAAGCCCTCGCAGTGCAGCGGCCATCGACGGTTCGTCGATGTCTTCCGCAATGCGGCGGCAGCGGTCCGCTTGTTCCAACAGATGGCATCTCTCGTCCATGCGGCTCAACGGCGCCAACCGACCCGAGTTCGCTTCACGGCGAAAACGTGAGAAGCAAAATCCCGTTTTCGTGCTGGCGTGTGTATCTTTTGATACGCAGGTCGCTCGGCTTAGGTCGATTTTCTCTTCGCTGCAGGAACAGCGCGCTCACGTGGCCCTTGTCTTTCGATCGGAAAGCCAAGGAGCACGAGAATGAAATTCACAGCAATTTTGCTTGCTACTACTCTCGCCGTTTCCAGCTCGTGCGCCTTCGCGGCCGGAAGTGGCGGAGCGGGTGGCGGTGCAGCCGGAGCCGGCGCTGGTTCTAGCACCGGAGCCGGCGGCGGCGCCGGTCCGACCAGCTCGCCAGGCGCGCCCAGTGCGACTAGCGGCACGACCGGAATGGGCACCGGCAACATGGGCAACACGACGGGCGGAACCGGGACCGGAAGTACGAACAACGGTCTGAACAACTCGACCAATGGCTGCACAAGCAACTCGCCTGCGGTTACGTCCAATAGCCCGGGTGCTGATTCAAGGCCCGGTTGCTAATAATGTCCTCTTCTTCAGAGTAGCTTGCCTTGCGCACGGCCCGTATCTTTGACACGGGCCGTTGCAGTCAGGAACGAAGCCCTGCGTGCCTAGGAGCCGCCTCGGAGCGGCATGAGCGCGCCTTACAGACCTACTCGCCGCTAAGCCTGTGACCGTTGCGAGCGACTGATCTCGTCACCTGATTGCGCGCCACGTTGCGGCAACCGTTGAAAGCGCGACCCGGAGCAGAAGCACTATGAGCGTGATCCGGAGCCAGATCATGCCACCTATCTCTCGAAAAACGAATTCGATGCGCGGTCCCCAAGGGGCGGGAATTGCGTCGCCGATATCCTCAATGCCGCGTTGAAGCAAGCGCTGCACGCCAGTCAAGACTTCAGGCGCCTCGTAGAAGGCAGCGACGATAAGTACCCACGCTAGGATGACCGTGAAGTGCGAAACGCATGCGCCTTCACTTGATAGCGCCAGCTAGGTCGATCATTGCCGCCGCGAAAAGCCATCGGTTTGTGCAGCAGGGCAAAATGCCCATTGCTAACCGAACGGCGTAGCGCGGCCGCAAGTTCCCTAAAAAATCCAGAGGCAAGCAGGTTGAACCACAAGGTTCTATCGTGCCGAGCTATGTCTTCAGGCCACCCGCTTTTCGTTCGAAGTGCCTTCGCCTTCTTCGCTTATCGATCGCCGCTCCGCGACGGAGGTCACCGAGAGAGGCTTGCGGTATCTCGCGCTGGGCTAAGAGCCAGTGAGCCTCGTCGTTGCCATCGGTACAGCCGTTTTCCATTCAAAGCTGGTAGGCACGCTTGCGGACGGCTATCCACACAAGCGAAGCCACTTGGTCGCGCTACGGATGATGAAGATTTCGGCGAGCGATCCCCCGTCGACTTGGTGGCCGGGGGAGCGGTGAAACGTAAGCCCCGCGCCCAACAAGGACTGCGCCCGCTTGTGTTACTGACCTTCGCCGGCGTCGCTGCTGCTTTTTTGCGCTTCTTTGTTGAGTTGTCCGAGTGTCGGCGAGAAGGCTTTCGAGTTCTCAGCCAGCATAGCTCTCTTCCATACCGTGTCGATCTCGGTCACGCTGACAGTTGCCGCCTCGGTCTGGGCGCCAGGCGCCTATTTTCGGGCGCTACGAAAACCCGCCAAGGGATCTCGACCGATAGCGCTCAAGATCGTGATGCGCGGCGCAGATAAGGAAGATCAGGCGGTGACCTAGCCGCTACTCAGGCGCGGTGCTCCGCGCTGCATGTCTAAAGCACCTCAGCGCGAATTTGAACCACTCCGCGATCCACGATCCCCAAGCTACGTGCGGCGCCTAGTGAAAGGTCTAGAACGCGACCGCGAACACTTGGGCCGCGGTCAGTAATGCGAACGACGACCGACTTATTGGTTGCAACATCAGTCACACGCACTTTCGTGCCGAACGGAAGGCTGCGGTGGGCCGCAGTTAGCATATCCCGATCGAACGAAGAACCCTGAGCTGTTTTTGCAGATCGGTAGGAATAGTATGAGGCCTTTCCAGAGAACACCCGGTTGAAGGATCGAGCGGCCGAACGAGCTTCGGAGCTGCGTGGCGCTTCGGAGCCGGTGGGACCTAGCCGCGTCGGAGTTCCCTGCTGAGAAGATTGCTGAGGTTGAAGCTCGAATTGCTGCTGCGGCGCTTGCTCGGCTTGACCAGGAGCCTGGGGAGCCGGTTCCGCATGGGCCTTCGAAATGATCGACCATCGGTCGCTGAAGCTCTGAGCTGCGGCGGGCGCCGCTTGTATCCCGATCAATATCGGAGCAATTACCAGCGCTATTACCCTTGGAAAAAGACGCATGATCGCCTCGCAAACAAAATGATCAATGAGCGTCACGAGGCCATGTTCCGGGAAATCGAAACGTTTCCATTCTGCGTTGCAAGAAGAGGTGAAAAAAAGCCGATACGTTAGGATGTTTCGACTCGCTGATTAGCTTTGTCGCGCCCTTTTGAGCGATCCTCCGGCTCCCGATCTGAAGGTAGCCGGCCTTGGGCATGTTCACTTCTGGACAGTCCGCTGGCGTGAAAGAGCCGTAGCGTCGGATTGATCCTTGGCCCCCGACAATGAGTTTGCGGAGGCAGGTGGTCGAAACAAGCCGCCGCCCCTCGAACGGCTTGCTCTCGTCCAGGCGGCCCAGAACTGGACGGAACGGTATCCTTGGATCGACCTCACCTTCGTACTTGGCGGCGCGGCGCGGCTATTTCAGCACGAAAGCTTTGAGGCCTATCTTCGGCTGCGGGTCACAATCACCCCGAGCAAGAACGCGATTGCGAGCGACTGGAGTGGCGCTTGGATTGTGAACGTGCGAAAGGTGTTTGCGACCCACTCGCGAGGTGGCAAGTCCTCCGCGATCTCCTTTGCGACTTCTCGGACTGTTTCTGCGACCTGATGGATGCGCGTTTCATTCCCGGCAATGCCGGATGCTTCCGTTGTCGGTCCGGTCTCATTCATCGCCATGCAATCCCTCCTCAGAACTTTTGAGATTAACGGGGACTGCAGTCTCTCTGTTCCTTGCGCGCGCCTCGCCGACGTTCCTGCGAGAACAACAGGTACAATAGTGAACACTCGCCGATGGTCACTGCTGGCAGCGTCAGGAACGTTTCATTCGCTCGCCGGGTTAGTTCGTCAACCCCCAAGCGAACGGAGGATTGCATGGCAATGGAAGATCGTGAGTTCGGAAATTTGATCGGCAGTGACAAGGTCGAGGGGACCGACGTCTACGGTGCCGACGAGAAGAAGATTGGTTCGATCAAGCGCGTCATGATCGATAAGGTCAGCGGCAAGATATCGTACGCGGTTCTAAGCTTCGGCGGCTTTCTCGGAATTGGAGACGACTACTATCCGCTGCCGTGGCAATCGTTGAAATACGACACCGGGCTGGGCGGGTACGTCACCGGCTTGACCGAGGCCAAGCTCCAAGGCGCGCCCAAATACGCTGACGAAGGATCGTGGGATTGGTCGAAGCCCGATCGTACGAAGACCATAGATGATTACTATGGCGTCGCTTACACGTAGCCGCAGCGAATGCCGTAACAAAAAAGCCCCGGCCGCGAGGCCGGGGCTTTTCCATTGATCGAAGCGGGTACATCCGCCGTCCGATCTGAAGCTGCTACAAACCGCCGTACTGCGCAAGCTTTTCCCGGTCTCCATAAAGCTGCATCCGGACAGCCCTTCTGCCACTTTGCGCCCGGAAGGACGGACAAGGTTGGTCTTCGAGCGCACGAAGCGAAGGGCGCTTATGAAGCGGTGCATTCAGCAACAAGAACGGCGCGACAGGACGCGGTGGCGAAGCTTCGCCAACTGGGTGACGCTAATCGCTTCACGGCCGATACGGTGGCCAAGACCGGGAAGCCGGAAAAGAACGATCCAGCGCGACGCGACGCTGGCGCGAGAAAGCGTGGGACGACCCAGCTAACGTTTAGCCGGCGGCCCACTCTTGTTTCCTGGCAGTCCCTTGACGTTGGCTGGGTCCTGTTCTTGAACGGACGAATTGTTCTCGTTGGCGGAGCCAACGGTACCTTTGTTCGCCGCCGGACCATTCTTGTTACCGGGAGCACCGCTTATCCCAGCGCCCGAGTTTTGAGCGCTCGGAGCCGTGGCGGTAGAGTTATCCGCGCGGTTGGGCTCGCCCGGCGCATGGTTGGCAGAGCCCGGCTTCTGTTCATCCGCGACGTAGCCTGACGCCCCCGAATTCTGGGTCTTGATACCCTTGTCCGCCTCATTTTGAAGGTTCTGTGAGAGCGCCGCCTGTTGAGCGACCGCAAACCCGGGAGTGCCGGCGACAACGATGAAAACTGCCAATGTCGATAAACGCATGACTGATTTCCTCCGTAGTTGTTTTCCAAGTAACGAATGAGATGGCACCCGTTTCCAGCTCGGTAGGAATTCTCTCTGAGCACGAGCGTCTTCTGTTCCAAAGGGTACGGACGACTGCGGCTCGAGGAACTGCGGACAGAGCGTTGCGTTGCGTCGGCACTCCCTTGTCGGCACTCCCTTGAAGGCGTTGGAGGCCGACTAAGGCGGCTCAACTCACGGCGTCGAGCCGACTTTCTTTTGCGCGGGGCTTAGGCGCCGGAACGTCAGTCCTACAACACGATTGGTTCGCACGTGGCGGAGTTGACCATGTGCTGGCGATGCGATGAGATCGACAAGAAAATAGCGCACTACCGAGAGCTCGCCGGCCGAATAACCGATGAGCAAAGCCTCAGAGGCATTGACCTTTTGATCGCCAAGCTAGAGGCGACGAAGAAGGTGAACCTCCTCCGAATTGATGGACACCTGTAGTAGGCTCGAGGAGCCAGGAGGTGTCGGATGGAAGGACGTCAACGTCGGTCGTTTACGGACGACTACAAGCGGCAGGCAGTTGATCTCGTAGCGTCGAGCGGGCGGTCGA
>DASRBG010000189.1:0-14550 GCA_035653735.1 Gemmataceae bacterium | reverse complement strand
CGCATCAAACTTTCCAATCGCGAAATGCTCGCGCGTCTGGAATCCCTGTTGCGCGAAAAGGGCCGCCTCAGCGCCACGCTCATCGATGGATCGGATTACCTGCCCGACAATTCCACCTATGCGCTGCGGTTCGGGAGTCTCAGGAACGCCTACAAGCTGATCAACTACCGGCCTCGGACGAATTTCAGGTACGTCGATCGCGGCGTGTTTCTTGCGGCGAAAATCAAGGAGGCAGTCACCGACCTGACCAGGTTTGTCGAGCAAGGTGGTGGTTCTGCGGTGTTCGACGAAGCGGCGGAAATCATCACCATCAACGGCACCATCACGGTCTCAATCTATATCGCGCGTTGCACGCGCATTCCCGGCGGCGGACTGATGTGGCGCGTCAATCGGCGCCGATATCTGGCAGGAGATTGGATTGTTGCGCTCCGGCCGGACCTGCCCTGCCGGAGCATCATCGATTATCTCCTGTTGCCAGCTCCTGGGTTTCCGAAACAGAAGGCCGAGTTTTCAAACAGAAATCCCGCGCGGCTGGCGGCCTGCCGTCACGACAGCGTGGCGTCCCTGTTGCCGCTCATACTGGCGCCCCCGAGGAAAGAGTACGTGCCTCTCGCGCCCCATAGCTCGACAAGGTGCGGGAAAGCCAAACTCCTTCCCAAACCGGGAAGACGACGGAGCTCGGTAAATAGTTCCAATAGTCAGCGGGATATCACGAACGACCATTCAGTTGCCCGCTGTTGACAGTGAATTCGAGCCGCCTGAAAAATGCGCCGTGAGTGCATGCCGATTGCGCGTCCGTCTCTGTCGTTCGAAGTCCGGTGCACCGAAGCGTCAGCGAAGGTGCATTGCCATGAGAATGCGCATCGCCTCACTACAATAGCGTACCAGGAGGAGCGCAAGCGACGGGACGTTCGCGGACGCCGAGACCGGTTAACAGCGGCACCCGCGGACGGGGCAGTGATAGCGATCGCCGAAGGCGAGCCCCTTCCGCGAGTGCCCCCCGCGAGGAGTTCCGAACGCTTGCACGAGGGTTCGAAGCCGCAAGGCCGAGACGCCGCGCGTCTCGGTTCATGAGAGCCCGGTGCGGCGCCAACCGCACGCGCCCAAACAACATCTATGAAGACGTAAGCTTAAGGGATCTGGATTTCCTCCCGAGTGTTGGTTTGCGCGTCATAGATTTTGATCTGAATCGCCGGAAAACGCCTCTTGAGCTCTTCTCCACCTGCCCTCGCGCCGTCGCGGGTCGCAAATTCGGCCTTCAGTCGGCCATCCACTTCAAGCGCGTAACCGGAAGCCGGTAGTTTACGGGTAGCTGCAACCATTTCATTCCTATTGTGCAGTGAGGCAATTGAGAACAATTGGTTAGCGTGAGTCGCCCGAACCGCGCCAGCCTCACCTACACAACCGACCGGCTCGCCGTCTTTATCGATCAGGGATGGGAGTTTGCGTCATCCGAGCAGGCGGACGGCTTTCCGTTCGCCCGGATGCATGCGCGATACAGCCATGGCTCGACATAACTGCCGCTCCAGATTCCTCGACCTCGGCGTCCTGCTGAGCCCCGCCGTATCTACCTTTGGAGTATTGAGGCCAATCCAGCGCCAGGCCCCTGCGCACAAGCCATTCGTGTAAATGCTGGTCGAAAAATGACCCCTGAATCAATCGCGCCTCATGGCTAACATCTTGATTTTGCAAATGTCGCAAGACTGACCCCGGCGCCGATCGGCGTCGGACCCCCGCGCCGATTCACAAGCTCCCTGATCCAGTCGGCATCATAGCCCCGGTCAGCAAGCAGCACTGAGCCGGATTTGAGACGAGACAGCAGTTTGTGAATAAGCACTGAAGCGCGACCCCAGCTTAGATGACCGCAATGGTTTGATGTAGCACGAGGGAATTCGTTGCGAGTGGGGTCCGGATCGCCGCCGATCAGGACCCCGGTTGCTGCCAAGTTAATAAACTCGATCATTGGGTTGGCCCTCACGTACCCGGGTTCCCCCTTCCGTGCTTGTTCACATGGGTATTGACGAGCTTGCCGATGACCAAGACGCCGGTTTTCTTGCCTAGCGGATAAAGCCAGGTCCCGCCGGGACAGTCGGAGATACCAAAGCTGAAGACCTTGTCGAATGGATTCCTTTCAGCGCGTGGCTGACCGGATTCAGCGCGCGGGCTTGCTGACCTTGCCGGTCCTTTTGTTCCTTCCTGGCGGGGATGAGATCGCCATCACGGCAAAAAGCGCTACCTTCACCTATCTGGGGCACGTCGGACCAATCGCTCTCAAAGCAGCTCGGAAATCATGCGCGCGGCTCGCTCCGCCCCGTCGTGCTCCACCAGTTCAAATCGTGACTGTACTCGGAGCAATTCGACCATCGCCTGCGCGATCATGTCCGGACTGGAATTGGCAAATTCCATCCGCCGCCCGGCGCGATAGCGATCGAGGCGATGGGCGACGTGGAAATTCTGCTCGAAGTGATTGCGCAGGGGAAAATAGATGAAGGGGGTGCCGGCCGCCGTCAGCTCCATGCAGGTAGTCAGTCCGCCCTGCACCAGCGCGAGGTCACATGCGGCGAGATGTCGATCGAGATTCGACACGAACGCCGTGACTCCAACGCCTTGAGGCGCGTTCAACGATTCTGGATCGATGCGGGGACCTGCGACCACGATCATGCGCAATTCAGGGATTTTGGCTTTCGCGGCCGGCCAGGCCTGCAGGATACGTTTGATCAAATGGCTGCCGACCCCGGAGCCGCCCACCGTGACGATGCAAACCTTCTCGTTCGCCGCATATCCCAGCGCCTGCCGCAACTGCGGCCGGCTACCGAATTGTTTTGGATGCTCGCCCATCACATAGCCCGCGAAATCGAAATGCTTCGGCACCCATTCGCGCATGGTCGGCAGATCCTTGCCAAAGGACAGCGGAATGATGTCCGCCGGCTCGCCCACGAAGATCGAGCGGTCACGCACGGTAGGATGCCGCTCGATATGCTCGATCATCTCGGCATTGTAGTCGGTCGTGAGAAACGCCTCGTGCTCGCCGCCCGAGGGCATGGGAATGAACCCGACGAAGTCGGTGAACCAGACGAGCGCCGCCTTCTTCAGCTCGGGATGCTCATGCCAGAAGTGATCGATGTCCCAGGCTTCGTCCGCGATCACGAGGTCGTACCGTTGCTCCTCGACCGCGTCCTGAAAGGTCATGAAGTTCGTGATCAAGACTTCGTCCATGCGGCGAATGGCCTGAAAAGCGTTTAGATCGTGCTCGCCGGATTCCAGCTCGATGTGGCGGGTTTCACTGGCAAGACGATGACTCAAGGGATGAATGGTTTCGCCGCAGGAGTCGAGCAATCGCGTGACGGGATCCTGCGCCAGCCAGTCGACCTTGAGATCGGGAATGATCTTGCGCAATTCGCTGGCAACGGCGATGTCCCGGCGGCCATGGCCGAGCCCAATCGGTGAAGACAGGTAGAGGGCCCGCTTGCCTCCATGGCGCGACGGGATTGCCTTCGGCCGCGCCGAGACCTCGAGCTTTCGCTCCAGAAATTCCGCGATCAGGGTGTTGCACCTGGCCGGAATGCGCCCGAGCGGATTGTGACCGCCGCCCTCGATGGTCACCAGCTCTGCGCCGGTCAGCTTCGCCACGAGCTGCGCCCGCGAATAGGGCTGTATGTGATCGTTATCGCCATGTATCATGAAGACAGGACATGTGATCTTGCGGTACATCGCCTCGCCGACGTCGAAGGCCGGTCGTCTCGCCCGTGCCTCTACCGTCCTGGCCAGGATGGGCCCCGTGGTATCGCAGGCCCAGGCCACGCCATCCTCGATCTGCTTTGTGGAATGCGGCTCGCAAAAGATGTTGCCGATGAAATGCGCGGCAAAGTCGGGATAGTTCGAGAGCCAGTAATCGTAGTTGTATTTGTCCCAGTCCACGAATTCGGACCGCTTGAGGTGAAAATGGTCATTTCCCATATAGGGATAGCCTGGCCCGATGGCGGCGGCCGTGCCGACCAGTATGGCGGCCTTGACCCGTTCCGCGTGATAGGCGGCGAGCAGGCAGGCGATCATGGCGCCGAATGAAAGCCCGACGATGATGGCCGGACCTGTCCCTGTCGCATCCATGACGGCGACTGCGTCGGCGACGTAATTGTCCAGCGTGTAGGCCGCAACGTCGTCCGGCCGGTCGGATTTCCCGTTGCCGCGGCCGTCATAGGTGACGCAGCGAAAGCGCTCGCTGAACCAGGGCAGTTGCGCCTTGTAGACGCGCGAGTGAACGATGCTCCATGGCGGCACGAAGACGATCGTCTCGGTGCCCGTGCCGTAGACCTCATAGTGCAGCTTGACGCCGCCTCGCTCGACAAAACCCTCTTCGACCGGCAATTTGGCACGCATGACGTCACCTCATTTGCGGGCAGCGGCTTCCATCATTCGAATGAGATCGCCAAAGCGGCGGAGCGATCGCCGAATGGGAGCGCCCTTCTTCTCCAGACCGAGAAGGTGCTGGCTTTCCGCGCCGAGGAAGGCGCTCGCAACCAATGCAGCGACTTCGTCGGCCGTAAACGGACCCAGCCCGCCGAACTCGCGCTCGGCGCGCTGCGCCAATTCGACAAGAAGCTTCAGCCATCCCATGAGACCGGCCTGGATCACCTTCGCCACCGGGCTGTCGGCCCAACTCGCAGCAATCAGTTCCTGGAGCACGCGGACATAGCCGGATGAGATGTCCTCATCGAGATAGTCGCATGCCAAGTTCCATTGCTGGGACAGCGCCAACGTGCTGTCGTGAAACATCGCATTTTGGCGATCGAGCAGCTGCGAATTCAAGTGCTCGAATAACGCCAGCACCATCCCCTGCTTGGAACCGAAGTGGTAGTGGATCTGGCTGAGCGGAACGCCGGCAGCCGCAGCGACATCCCGGGTGGAGAGTTTCGAGTAGCCATTTTGACGCAGCACCTTTTTTGCGGCCTCCAGCACCACGATGGAGGTCTCAACCCTCGCCGCCAAGTTCCGCGCCATCCTCGATCTCTCCAGCCTGTTCCCAAAGCTGGCCGATTCATAATTCGGTCGATCGACCGACGTCAAGCGCCGCGATAGAGCCGCTCAAAAAAAGGTGAGCGTCTTGACTCTTCTTGCGGTTACGATGCTAATTCGGTCGACCGACCGAATTGTGATCAGTCGATCGGTATTGCAGGGTGCAATTTCTTATCTGAGGACATTCTGGAAAAGGATTGAGTCATGACGGCTATCGACAATGACAAGCTCAACGCCCTGGTCGGAAAGATGCTGGGTGATCTCGGCGGCGCGTTCAGCGTGCCCACGGCTGGCATCGGTTTCCGGCTCGGATTGTTTGATGCGCTGCATCGTGAGGGCCCGGCCAGCGCGTCCGAGCTCGCAAAGCGGACTGGTCTTACCGAGCGAAGCGTGCGCGAATGGGCACTGGCGCAGGCCTCCAACGGCTATATCGCCTTCGACAAAAAGGAGCAGCGGTTCAGTCTGACGCCGGAACAGGCGATGGTGTTCGCCGTGAAGGACAGCCCCGTCTATCTCGAAGGCGCGTTCGATCTGGCAGCAGCGATGATGGAGGGTCGCCCCAAGGTCGAGGCGGCGTTCAAACACGGCAAGGGCGTGGCCTGGGGCGAGAGCTCGGGCTGCTGTTTTGCGCGGTCGGCTCATTCTTTCGGCCAGGCTACGTCAACAGCATCGTGCAATCCTGGCTTCCCGCGCTGGAAGGCATGCCGAAAAAGCCGGACGATGGCGTCAAGGTCGCGGACATCGGTTGCGGCGTCGGCTTCTCCACGCTGCTGATGGCGAAAGCGTTCCCGAAAAGCTCATTTATCGGTTACGATTTCCACGCTCCTTCGATCGAGCAGGCCAATGCCCATGCGGCGGCCCACGGTCTGGCCGATCGTGTGCGCTTCGTGAATGCGCGCGCCAAGGACATTGTCGAGCGCGACTTCGACCTCGTCACCATGTTCGACTGCCTGCACGATATGGGAGATCCCAAGGGTTGCGCCAAGCACGTGCGAGGCTTGCTGAAGCCGGGCGGCTCCTGGATGATCGTCGAGCCGATCGCCGCCGACGATCCCGCGGACAATGTCGGCAACCCGATCAGCCGCCTCTACTACAACGCATCGACAATGATCTGCGTGCCTACCTCGCTCGCGCAGGAGGTCGGCGAGGCCCTCGGCGCGCAGGCTGGCCAGGCGAAGCTTACCGAGGTCTTGAAGGAGGGCGGCTTCCGTCAGGTCCGACGGGCGACCGAGGGTCCCTTCACCATGGTGCTCGAGGCGCGGGCCTAGCAACCTGTTGCGAGCAGCTGCATAGCGAGCTGCAACCGCTCGCTCGCCTTCGACGAAGGCAGCGGAGTCTCGTCGATCCGGTGTCCCGCGAAGGCGATGCGGTCCTGCAAGGTGCGGGTGCTGATGATCTTGCCATACAAGGTCCGGCGGGGTGCCGACGTTGCGATGGAGGGTACAAAGGGAAACAGAGGGAAACAGAGGTACAAATACGGGGGCGACCGATCTCGATGTCAGATCAATCGTGGCCGGTGTTCGACATTCTCGTGGAGAAGCGTGGCCGAAGCTAGCGGTGGTTGGTCTCGACCACTACAGGAGCGCTCGTTATGGCCGGCGTTACGAGTAGCGTTATCTGTTCGATGCCTGTGCGCTATCGCGCCTTGGTCCGTGGAAATCGCCCTTGGTCCGTGGAAATCGCGTTGGCTGCTGTACGTCCGAGCGCGCCAACGCTGTCTCCAACATGGACTCACCGAGTCCATTGTCAAGCTCAGCCGATGGAGCGCACGTTCGCTGCATTCAGCGATCTTGAAATCATGATTATCGGTCGAATTTCAACGCGCGGGCCGCTGGTGCCTCTGGTGGGGAATGCCCTGACATAGGGACGCCCAGCACCGAGACGATGCTGGGCGGGGCTGCTACCGAAATAGGGTCGCTATTGAGCTGGCTTGCTTCAGGCCGCCGCGCGCAGCCTGCCGATCGTGGTCGCACCAACCACCAAGGCGCTAGCCAACATGTCTGAGGCGGAACGCGCCGCCAGCCATGTCGGAATCTTCTAGAGGATAAGGCCCACTGTCCCAGCGCGCCGCGAGATGCTTGATCTCGTCAAAATTCAACAGCCACGGCTGGCCCTGCCGCAGGATGGAGGCGTGACAACGCTGCTCCGGCGGCAGGACCATTGCTCTTGCCACGGCCGAACACAGCGTCATCGGGCCATGGTCTTCAAGGATGACGAACTCTTCCGGGTGTAATGCCATAATGAACACCTTTACGCACTGCCGATCGGAATCGGCGAAAGCCCCCGGGCCCGCGTGAAAGGCTGAATCGAGAATGGTTAATGATTTGTTAAGCCGAAGATTAAAGGGCGAAATGCGCCCTCAAGGCTGTTGAAAAAGCCTCTTTGTCGGTCACCCCCAGTATGCGAAACCTGATGCGAAATTCCTGCGCCGCTCGCTGGTGAGCTTTTGGCTGGGCCCAGACAACGAAGGCCGCCAGCCCGGCAAACGGCTAGCGGCCTCTCCTATCCGATTAGGCTTGTGGTCTGGTGCTTAAGCCGCCGCCCGCGCTGCCAGCCGGGGGATCGTGCTCTGGTCGACGCCCAGTAACTTAGCCACCGCGCGCTGCGGCTCGCACTTACCGGCCGGCATCGCCGAGCGAGAGCCTATCCGTGTTGTGGAGACCAAACCGAAGCTTAAAGACGCCGCGTCGAAGCGCACGACTAAGACTAAAATGGCCCGCGCATCTTACACGCCAAGTGGCGGGGGTGGCCTTTATCCGGAGAACCGTTGCCTCATACCGGCGAACAGCCTTCGCCGAATACCCCAGAGCACGATGCTCGGCTGGTCCCCTAAAGCACTACCCTGAAGGCAACTCCGGCAGTCGAGCTGTCGGTCGGGTCGATTTAGGACCCAGCGTTGCAGCCAAGCGCTACGACAGCAGTACCTCTTTGTGATCTGACGCGTTTGACGCGCTTCTATCGGTTCCAGATTTAACCGAGATCGCGCCCATCAATCTTAACAGTTGAGTTCGGTTGCAACTTGGCGCCGCCCTCTTAAACGATGAGCCGCCGAAAATTGCGTTTCGGTCTGGGCTGTGGAGGAGCTGCCGCGAACATACTCCGAGCGGCGGCTCCTTTCTTCCGAAGTAATAGGTTGAATATGCAATCGAGCGCGTGCCGCGTCGCCGACGATGACCTTGATGACAGCTTGCAACCCGGATGGGCGCACGTCTGGCACGTCTGGCGGATCATCGTGCTGAGACGTGCGATAGATCGCCGGCTCGTGTGGGGCACCGTTTGGCACCGACATGACGGCCGGCGGTGGATTTACAGACACCTCGCTGGTTTCGACGAGCATTGACCTGAGAACAGGGCAATTTCGACATCAGTGCCTCCAACAACCGTGATCATAGAAGACAACGAATGGGGCGGCGTCGAGCGTCGGCGAGCCAAACGCAAGCTCGTGGCAGAGAGAGTGCAACTCGCGCTGCCTGGCCAGATCACCGTTCAGCCATGTAACCTTCGGGATTTGTCGGCCCTGGGAGCCGGTCTTCGTTTGGAGGGCCTCGTCCTTTTGCCGAATTACTTCGCCCTGTCTTTCGATGGCTTCCGAACTTCCTTCACGTGCCATCTGGTCTGGCGCAACGGCGATCGCGGCGGAGCGGAATTTCGCGCCTGACGCTGCTGATCTGTCACAAGCAACCCCGTATCTGCATAGGTGCTAGACCAGATGTGGGTTGCTACCGCACCGCACTTGTGCAAATCCGAAAAGAGACAATTAAGGCAAAACCGTTCATTAATACAAGGAGTTGGCGTAGATGGGACGGGGACTTCTCATTTTAGCAGTTCTGTTAGGGTTTTCATCAAGCGGCTATGCGAGCGAGCGGCCCGGCTTCCTACGCTCCGTCTCTTGCTCCGTCGTGCGGTATTACGTTGCGAAATATAGTCAGGCAGCGGCAGAGGCATGGGCAAGAAGCAAAGGCGCCAGCGAGGCGGAGATCGATGCTGCGAAGCGATGTCTAACGCCCGAAACGATGCGGACTGCTAGAACCCAGACTAGGCCGATGGCCCTCGGATCGTACGGCTGGTAATCGCGGCATCCTTACTTTCCAATTTCTAATACCCAGAAACGCGGCATGACGCCGCGCAGAGCCGCTGACGCGTGCGCGTCCGTCAGAAGCGGCACACTCCTGATCGCATCGAGCGATCTCTTCCCTCAACAGCACGAAGGACTAAGTATGCGTAAAATCGTGGCTGGAATGATTTTGCTCTGCACGTTCGCATCGAACGCCGAAGCAAGAACTCCTGTTCGGCACCACTATCATCACCACTATTCGCAAGGGCACTCTTACGCCGGCAGACCACCCGCGTGGTGCGGCTGGTACATGCGATCGCAGGTTGGGAGCGATCCGGGTCCTGAGTACAACCTTGCAAGATCGTGGGCTCACTATGGCAGCAACGCGGGCGGCCCGTCGGTGGGTACCATCGTCGTGTGGCGTCACCACGTCGGCAAGATCGTCGGTCAGCAGAACGGCCAATGGATCGTGCAAAGCGGCAATGATGGCCATGCGGTGC
Organism: Gemmataceae bacterium; assembly: GCA_035653735.1. Classification (GTDB taxonomy): domain Bacteria; phylum Planctomycetota; class Planctomycetia; order Gemmatales; family Gemmataceae; genus JAJPHU01. Next base: position 4,983 of record DASRBG010000189.1, on the reverse strand, counting down.
GGACGCGGCCGCGATCCGTGACGGGCGCAATTGCCTTCAGGCGAGCTTACGCTTCCATGTAAGCTGGTGGTGGTCGAATCAGACCCGTCGCGCTAATAGTCTCCCCGGGCGGGCTGCCAAAAGCGAGCCGCCAAGTCCGGTAAGAGGTCGGTCGGCACCGTCATGAACTGCTACGTCGCGGCTTCCCTGACCCCTATCCACGGCTCATATTGCTGACGAGGCGGCGGCAGCCGGGGGACACAATGGCTCGATTGCAGAAGTTCATTGAGAGAGGAGCGTTTGGCGAGGGGCCTCTGCGGACTGCATATACGCTCGGTGCCGAAAAACTGCCCGAACCCACAGAGGGCGCACGATGGTGTCCGGTGAGCACATTCAGCGCTGCGGACGAACTGCTGGAAAATTCCGCGCTCAAGGAAGTGATCAAGAACGCGATCGACAGTGGGTGCGCGGTCATCTCGCCGAAGAAGCCATAGCAGTTACCGTCCCCTCGAAAGGCGTTCGAGCACGGCGGCTCGCACGCGGTTCCAGATTTAACCCCTCTGGCGGCCATCAAGCTTAACTTGAGGCTCTCGTTGTGTCCGGAATGAACCGCCATAAGGTAACCCCAGTCATGCGGGCTTTACGCCCTCGACATTAGCGCCCGCAGCATCAGGGGACGTCGCCGCCCTGCGACGTCCCCGCCGAACTTGTCGGATCGCAGTATGCAGCGACGAAGCACCGCATTGAGAATGATGGGAGCGGCGGCGTGGGCGTTCATGCTCCTAGGCGCGCTCTTCTACTTACTTCGCTGGAAGCGCGATGCTAAAGGGGAGCGTCGGCGTCAATGACCGGCGCCCATTCACGCCAATTCCGCTCGCCGAATTCAAGGGAAACTTGATCCGCCGCCGATCTGATGTGTTTCGGCCTGGGGTCTCAGCCATGATCGGCGGGGGGATGCTGCGTCTGGGCGGCGAAGTTCTGGCGTCTGTGCTTGAGGATGACGCATTCCCAGTTTGACAGGATAACAAACACGATCGCAAGCTTGTCATGAGATGCAGTCCATAGCGCCTGATGCTATACATCGCCGAACCGTCGCCATCGCACCGGCCTTGCGAGCGCTGTCGCGAACGACCCCGCGCTATGTTCTTTGCACCGGCGGGTCGGAGGAAAATATGGTTCTTACTGAATCCTATGTTGCCGGACCGACTACGCCTGAAGTCCGGGAGATGACGTTTGGTGATCTGTTACGAAGGGCGGCCGAAGCTGCGCCCGACAGCCTCGCCTTGATCGCGGGCGTTGCGGATCCTGCGCTGCGGCGCCAATGGACCTATGCGGAATTCTATCGGGAAGCCCAACGCACCGCCCGAGCGCTGCTTACCCGCTTCAGGCCGGGAGAGCGCATCGCGGTTTGGGCCCAAAACATTCCGGAATGGGTGATGCTCGAGTTCGGCGCTGGGATGGCTGGTCTGATCCTTGTCACCGTCAATCCGGCCTTTCGCGCCAAGGAATTGGAATATGTGCTGAAGCAGTCGCGATCGGCCGGCGTTTTTGTGGTCTGCGGCTTCCGCGGTAATCCGATGCTCGAGACCGTGCAGGCGGTGGCGCCAAACTGCCGAGAGCTCCGCGAGATCATTTGCTTCGACGACTGGAATGCCTTCATTGCCGCAGGCGACGACGAGAACGTCAAACTGCCGATCGTCAGTCCCAATGATCCCGTCATGATCCAGTACACGTCTGGAACGACAGGCTTTCCAAAGGGCGCCCTGCTACGACATCGCGGACTGCTGAACAACGGCGCCGACACGGCCGACCGGATGGGGGTCGATCCCGGAGACGTCTTCATCACGACCATGCCGCTGTTTCACACCGGCGGCTGCGTTTGTTGTGTGATCGGATCGGTCTCGAAAGTGGCGACGCAGGTGTTGATCGAGGCCTTCGATCCCGCACTCGTGCTGGAGATGTTCGAAACATATCGTGGCAATGCGATGATCGGCGTTCCGACTATGCTGATCGCGATGCTGGAGCATCCGACCTTCCCAACCAGGGATCTATCCACCATCAAGGCAATCTGCTCCGGCGGATCTACAGTGCCTGCCCCGTTGGTGAAGCGGTTCGAGGAAAAGCTAGGAGCGGCCTTTACCATCGTGTTCGGGCAAACAGAATGTTCTCCGGTCGCTGCACAAACGCGAACCAACGACAGCGTCGAGGACAAGGCCAATACGATTGGGCTCCCCCTTCCCAATATGGAAAGCAGGATCGTCGATGTGACCACTGGCAGGACCGTGCCGGTCGGCACAATCGGCGAGTTCTGCACACGCGGCTATCATGTGATGCTTGGATATTTCGAGATGCCGGAAGCCACGGCTGCCGCCATCGATGCCGACGGATGGCTGCATACCGGAGATCTCTGTGCGATGGACGCACGGGGATACTGCACGGTAGAGGGGCGCCTCAAGGACATGATCATCCGTGGTGGAGAAAACATCTATCCCAGAGAGTTGGAGGATCTGCTATTCAGACATCCCAAGGTTGGCGAGGTCGCGGTCATTGGCCTCCCTCACGAGAAGTGGGGTGAAGAGGTCGCAGCGTTCATCCGTCCGGCCCCAGGAGCGATCATCGACAAGGAGGAACTGATAGCCTACGTGCGTGCTTCACTCGCGCCGAACAAGACGCCCAAGCACTGGTTCGTCGTGGACGCGTTCCCGTTGACGGGATCCGGGAAGATCCAGAAGTACAAGCTACGAGACGCCTGGGCCAAGGGCGAGTTGGCGGCGATCTAGCCGGATTTCAGTTCACCGCTTCCCAGGAGACCTGATGCATCCACTATGGCGGCTCTGTGCCGCCGAGTCCGACGACGAGGGCGTGCGCTATCCCCGTGCAGACACTCCTGACCGCCTCGTCCGGAAGCCCCCAAACCCGACCGAAGAGGCGAGCACGCTGGTTGCGAAGGCGCAACGGCCGGCTACGTTACAGACAGCCATGTAGCGGGGACCATCCCCTTGAGCCGATATTTGCTCGAGCGGATATTGCGACAACCGGAGAAATCTGCTTACCGCTGCGAGGTCGACGGTTGACGACTTGAAATCAGCATATCAATAGTTTCGTGAGGAGATTCGGGCGAGCATGAAGGCGGCAAGGTCATCCCAGCGTTCCGGTGACCGGTCCCGCAATCGATCGGCTAAGCGCCGACCGAAACCCTCCTCAACCTCCCGCAAGCGCAAGACGGCGCCGGACAAGGCCACGCCGAAATCCGAGCGATCGCGCGATCTCATTCTGCGGTCTGCAGCCCAATTGTTTCGCCGCCAGGGCTTTTCCGCCACGACGCTGCGCCAGATCGCCGCAAGAGCGAAGATCAAAGCCGGCAGCATCTACTACCATTTCGATTCCAAGGAAGAGATTCTCGAAGAAGTGCTGGACCGTGGTCTCCGTCATGTCTTCGAGACCGTGAAGAACGCGGTCGATCACGCCGGCAAGGTATCGCAGCGGCGCAAAATCGGGCTCGCGATCGAGGCCCACCTCATCGCCCTGCTCGAAACGAGCGATTTCACGTCGGCCAACATCCGCATCTATGGCCAATTGCCCAAACATCTGAAGGAGCCGCACCGGCCATTGCGACGAGCCTACGCCGAATATTGGGACCAGCTCTTCCTCAATGCCAGACAGGCCGGTGAGCTTCGCGCCGATATCGAAGTCGTGCCGTTACGCATGTTCGTCCTTGGCGCGCTCAACTGGACCATCGAATGGTTCAGGCTCGAAAGCACGGACGCGGTGCTCGAACTGGCAAGCCGCACCGAGATGCTGATCTTCGAAGGCGTTCGCAAGGCCTGACGTCCGCTACCTGCCCTGCCAGACCGGCCTTCGCTTTTCCGCGAATGCCTTCGGTCCTTCGATGGCGTCGAGGCTTGCATAGACCTCTGCATGAAGCTTCTCCGCCTCAACTATGCCCTTCGCGTAACCCATGTCCATCGCGGCAAGCACGCTCGCCCTCGCCGCCTTGACGGACAACGGGGCACCTTCCACGATCTTCCCCGCAAGGATTCGCGCCCGATCGCGCACGTCTTGCGGTGTATCTTCGAGGTAGTTGACGAAGCCGTGCCCGGCGAGCCGCTCGATCGGTATCGTCTCGCCGGTCAGGACCATCTCCATCAGGAGCGGTTGGGGCAACATCCACAAAAGCGGTACCGCCCACGGACTGCCACGGCCCATTTTCACCTCGGTGATTCCTGCTCGCGTGCCGCGCAGCCCGACCCGCAGATCGCACTTGATCGCAAGCATCATCCCACCGGCCATCAGCGATCCGGTCATCGCCGCAATGATCGGCTTCGAAATCCCTCGCATGGCGTTCTGCATCGGATCCTGCATGAGCCTGAGGATGTCCGTCCCATCCCGCGCCCTGATCTCCGCCGCCTGCTTAAGGTCTAGTCCCGCGCAAAACACTCCGCAGTCCGACGAGGTCAGGATGACGACCCGCACCAACGGATCTGCTTCGGCCCTTCTCCAAGCCTCCGTCAGACCGTTCATCGCCTCGACCGAGAGCGCGTTCTTGCGCTCAGGCCGATCGATGGTCACGGTCGCGATACCGTCCTCCGCCACATAGCGGACCTGCTCGTTGTCGGGCACGACACGGCTTCCTCAATTTCTAACGTCTGTTAGAATACATCGCGGGCCAACAAACACAAGAATGCGGCTGCGCGTCGAAGTCAGGAGGAAGCACGATGGCGTATCTATGGACGCCTCCCCCGGAACTCGTGGAACGGAGCAACCTGACGGCTTTCCTCCGCGCCACGGAGCAACCGGACTTCGACGCACTAGCTGCCAGGGCAGAGGCGGATCCGGCGTGGCTCATGCAGGAAGTATTCGGGTTCTGCGGCGTACGCTTCTACCGCGACTATGACACCATGCTGGATCTCACGCAGGGCCAGCCCTGGGGCCGGTGGTGCGTCGGCGGAACCACGAACATTGTCCTCAACTGCATCGACAAGCACCGCGGGACCGCGATTTGGG
>DASRBG010000188.1:0-155618 GCA_035653735.1 Gemmataceae bacterium | reverse complement strand
TGAATCGACGTGCTTGGTGAGAAAAAAACGTTCCGCTCCGTCCGCGGCTCCTCTCTAATAGGGTAGAAGCCCAAGAAGACGAGAGAACGGAACCATGAATACCGCCGATAGTCAACGCCTCCTGCAACATATCCGCCGCCTCGCCGGCGATCCCTCCGGCATGCCCTCCGATGGCGAGCTGCTTCATCGCTATCTTGCTGCTCGCGATGAAGCGGCGTTCGCGGTGCTAATGCGGCGTCATGGGCCGATGGTGTTTTCGGTATGCCAATCGGTGTTGCGGCAACGCGACGATGCGGAGGATGCCTTTCAGGCGGCGTTTATCATTCTGGCTCGCAAAGCCGGCTCCATCCGCCGACACGAGGGACTGGGCGGCTGGTTGCAGCGCGTTGCCTATCGCGTCGCCCTCCAGGCGCGAGCGGATAACCTCCGCCGCCAACAGCGCGAGGCGAAAACGGTACGCTCCGAGGTGGTCGAGCCATCGAGCGACGAATTGTCTTGGGGCGAACTACGGGCGATATTGCATGCGGAGCTGGCGGCGCTGCCGGAGCGTTTGCGCACTCCGCTGGTCTTGTGTTACCTGGAGGGATTGACGCAGGAAGAGGCGGCCCATCGACTCGGCTGGACCGCGACAATGGTGAAAGGATCTCTGCAACGCGGCCGCGAGAAGTTGCGGCGACGGCTGGAACGCCGCGGCGTGACCTTGACCGCAGCGCTGGGGGCGGCGCTGACGGGACAGACGTTGACGGAAGCCGCCATACCATCGAGTGCCTTGCCGACGACGGCTGCAGTAGCTTTGGCGCGTCGATTTTTGCGTCCGCTGCTGCCCATCAAATGGGTGCTGCTATCGGCGTTTATGACGATAGGTGTTGTCGCCGGGGGCATGGCACTGCGCTCGCCTGGTGAGCCGCGACCGTCAGAGAGCGGTGAGGAAGATCGCTCCCTGACGGTCGCGGCTCCTCAAGAAACCGTCGATGTCCACGGCGATCCGCTGCCCGAGGGCGCCGTTGCGCGTCTGGGCACGGTGCGCTTCAATCACGGCGACGGACTCAACGAACTCTTTTTCTCTGCCGACGGAAAAGCGATTTTTTCCGAAGGCAAGGGCACGATACGCGTCTGGGATGCCGCCAACGGCAAGGAACTCGATCACCTGACGGCCAAGCCTCCATTCTCGGGAGCCGACGATCGAACCATTTTCCTTCCAGAAAACAAAACGATTATTAGCCTCTACGGAGGGTACGACGGCGATGTTGCCCACGTTTGGGATCTCACGCAAAAGAAAAAAACACGCACGCTGTCTCTGCCCGTGAAACGCCAGGGAGGTACCGCCACCCACCGCAACGCCATGTCGCCCGACGGTAAATTGGCCCTGCTGCACGTCTGGAAACCTGCCCAAGTGCAGCTATTCGACCTAACGACGGGAAAGCATCTCTACGAATTGGCGCAGGACGCAAAGGAATTTGACAAGGAATTTCTTGCCGTCGCTTTTGCCGGCAACGATCGGATCGTGACGGTCGATGTGAAACAGAACTTCAAGGAATGGGAGGCGCGGACTGGCAAATTCCTGCGCCAAATTCACCACCAGCCGTGGATCCGTTATCTCTTCGGTTCGCCGGATGGCCGCTGGATGGCGAGCCTGGAATCGCACCCCTGGCAAGCCTCCGATACCAGCACCCAACAGAAAGTCCTGTCTCTCTGGGACATGCGCACCGGCAAGGTGAAGCACTCGCTGCGTTCCAAGGCCACGCGCTGGATCATCCCCGTCTGCTTCTCGCCGGATAGTAAGACGCTGTTAACGTCGAGCAACAGCGCGCCGTGGGAGACGAACGAAGTGGTCCACTGGGACTGCGAGACGGGCCAGCGCCTTCTCGAATTCGACGGCTCCTCGGGCATCGCGGCCGGCATCGCATCCATCAGCCCGGACGGCAGCCTTTTGGCCGCCGGCAGCGCCGCAGGGAAATTCGAGTTGTGGAGTCTAAAAGACGGAAAATGTCTCTCGACCCAGGCGAGCCGCCACGCCGCGGCGGAGTCCGTGGTTCTCTCGCCAAGCGGCGTCCGCGCCTCGCTCGCCGGTGGGGAATCTCTTAGTTATTGGGATGCAACGAACGGAAAGCTTTTGGAAGTGTTCCCTTTCGAGAAAGACTTTCGGTCCCTGTACCTTCGCGGCCGATCGGCCGATGGCCGTTACGCGGTATCCTGGCGGCTCGATGTGGGAGGACCGGAGAATCGCCCGCTTCGGCCTGGGGAAGAACTGCCCCGCGTGGTTAGCATCCTCGTATGGGATCTTGTCACGTGTAAATGTTTGCACTCCTTACGAATTCCCACTCAGAGCAAGCGGCTCAGCGAGATTTCCGCGGCTTTCTCGGCGGATTCATCGTTGCTCGCCGCCTGGCTACCGGACAAACAAACGCGGATTTATCTCTGGGATCTGCGGAGCGACAAGCTGATTCGCTCGTTCCCGGAGACGAAAGCCGGCCCCCCAGGCAAGATGATCTTTACCGCCGACGGCAAAACATTGTTCGTCGCCGGCAGGCATGTAGTCGGCTATGACATCGCCACTTGGAAGGAACTGTTGTCCTGGCGGTTGACACCGCCCTCGAACGGTCCCAGGGGTGGGTCGGTAGCTGTCGGTGGTGCGCCGGTCAGCGACAACGATCGCATCGGCTGGAACTCGCTGGCAATTTCGCCCGATGGGACGCGGATCGCCGCCATTCCCTGGCCGGGCAGCGCTGCCCGCGGTAGCGAGGAAGATGCCATCGGTTTGTATGATGCACGAACCGGCAAACGGTTGCTCCGCTGCAAGGGTCTGGACACAACCCGGCCCTACGAGAAACCGATCGTGTTCTCGACGGATGGACAACTTTTAACCTCTTCCGATGGCGATTCCATCTATGTCTGGGAAGCAGCAACCGGCAAGCCCGTCCGCACCTTCAAGGGCCATCGGGGAACCGTTAACGCGCTCGCATTTAGCCGCGATGATCGCCGTCTCGCCTCTGCCAGCAGCGATAGCACCGTCCTCATCTGGGACGCGACCGGCTCGCCTGGACGTTTGGCCACGGATGCCGCGCTTGCGGATTCATGGAAGGCCCTCGCCGGCGACGATGCGAAACGTGCCCATGATGCGGTGTGGTCGTTGGCGCGGATGCCCGAGAAATCGATTCCCTTTCTGAAGAGGCAATTGCATCCCGTACAACCTGTGAGCCGTGAGCAGTTGGAGCGCTGGGTTAAGGATCTGGACAGCGACCAATTCCCTGTTCGGGAGAAAGCGATGGCGGAACTCCAAAATGTCGGCGAGTTAGCGGAGCCGGAATTGCGTCGAATTCTCGCGGGCAAGCCTACGCTGGAGCAACGCCGTCGTATCGAGCCAATCCTGGCCGATCTGGAATCGAAACCGCCGTCCGGCGAAGCGCTGCGTTCCTTGCGCGCCCTGCGTGTCCTGGGGCACGCCGGTACTGCGGATGCGCGGCGGTTGCTGAGTGAGCTTGCCAGTGGAGCTCCGGGCGCTGTGCTGACCCAACAATCCCAGGCGGCGCTGACGCGGCTGAATCGACCAACCCCCTAACGTCAGAAAAAAATGTTGCGCTCCGTCCGCGACGGCTCTCTAATAGAGTAGAAGCCCACACGATCCCGAGGACGGAGCTATGAACACTGCCGGTAGCCAACGTCTCCTCCAACACATCCGCTGCATCGCCGGTGATCCCTCCGGCACGCCGTCCGACGGCGAACTGCTACGCCGCTATCTGGCTGTCCGCGATGAAGCCGCGTTTGCCGCGCTGATGCGGCGTCATGGCCCGATGGTGTTTTCGGTGTGTCAATCGGTCTTGCGGCAACGTGATGATGCCGAGGATGCGTTTCAGGCAGTGTTTCTCATCCTGGCTCGCAAAGCCGGCTCCGTCCGCCGGTACGAGGGACTGGGCGGCTGGTTGCAGCGCGTTGCCTATCGCGTCGCCCTCAAAGCGCGAGCGAATAATCTCCGCCGCCAAGAGCGTGAGATCAAGACGGCCCGCTCCGCCGTGGCCGAGCCATCGAGCAATGAATTGTCCTGGGGCGAACTGCGGGCCATCTTGCATGCGGAACTGGCAGCGCTGTCCGAGATGCTCCGGGCACCGTTGGTGTTGTGTTATCTCGAAGGGCGGACGCAAGAGGAAGCGTCGCGGCAACTGGGGTGGCCTTTGTCCACGGTGCGAGGACGGCTCCAGCGCGGCCGCGAGAAGCTGCGGCGGCGATTGGAACGCCGCGGTGTGACGCTGACGGCGGCGCTGGGAGCGGCGCTCACCGGGCAGACATTGGCGGAAGCCGCCATCCCTTCCGGTGGACTGCCAACGGCAGCGGCTGTCGCCTTGGCGCGTGGCTTTCTGCGACCGTGTTTATCGATGAAATGGATCATGCTATCGACGTTGATGACGATAAGCATTGTCACTGGCGGCATGGCCCTGCGCTCTCCTGTTGAGCCGCGACCGTCAGGGAGCGGGGAAAGCAACCGCGAAAGCAACCGCTCCCAGACGGTCGCGGCTCAGCAAAAAGCTGTCGACATACACGGCGATCCGCTGCCCGATGGTGCTCTCGCGCGTCTGGGTACCGTGCGCTTCAATCACGGCGATGGTTTGCTCAGCCTGCTCTTCTCGCCCGACGGGAAATCCATCCTCTCCATCGGCGGGGGATGGCTCAGCCGGTGGGACGCAGCAACCGGCGCGGAACTCAATCGCTTCCAAGTCATCAAGCCTATTACCGAAGGTCAAGCCGTCCTCTTGCCGGACGGAAAGACGCTCATCTCTCTCGATGAGCAATCAAACGATGTACTTCGCGTGTGGGATCTGACGCGACAGAAGGCGATTCAGACGTTTACTTTGCCGGTGCCCCGCGGCGTGTTCTCCGTCTACCGGCGCAACGCTCTCTCGCGGGATGGGCGATGGGCCGCGGTGAACGCGCCGGAGGAGATGCGTGTTTTCGACGTGAAGACGGGACGGGAGCTATACAAACTTGCCAAAGGCGGCAAAGAGATCCAAGATGTCGTCTTCGCCGGCGATCGCCTTGTCACCGCCGATACCAAACAAATCATCGACTTATGGGAGGCGGAGACGGGAAAACTTATCCGCCGATTCGCTCACGGTGCGCCGGCCGGTTTCCTGGCGGCGTCGGACGATGGCCGATGGCTGGCGGTCCTGGAGCATCACCAACACCAAAGTTTCGGCCCCGATTACGACAAAGATGCGGTCCATATCTGGGACTTGAATGCGGGCGTCAAGAAGCATACGCTTGCAGCCCGCCCACAGCATCGGTTTCGGACGGCCCATTTCTTCGCCAGCGGCAAACGCCTATTGACTTCGAGTATCGGCCCACGAAATCAGAAAGAACTGACGGTTTGGGACGTGGAGACAGGCGAGCGGCTCCGTGTGATGAAAAGTGATGTTAACGGTAGCCCGCCCGCCATCGCCATCAACGCGAACGGCAACCGATTGGCCGTGGGCGATCGAATGGGAAAAATCGAGTTGTGGGACTTGGAAGCGGGCCGGCTTCTGGCCGGTGGTGAGAACCGTCCTATCTGGGCGGCCACGGTTTTCTTTTCGCCCGCCGGCGATCGGGTCCGCACGATCGCCTATGATTCCTTCGCCACCTGGGATGGGCGAACCGGCAAGCGTCTCGATTCGTTCGAAGTACCACACTCTTACGACTGGGCCACGCCTCGCCGCAGCTTCTCTCCTGATGGCCGTTTCGCGGTGAGCTTCACGGGCCAGGGCAAGGAATCGCAAGCCATCCTCTGGGACCTCGCAAACCGCCGGCGACTGCACACGCTCTGTTTGCAAGGCCAAAACGAGTATGTATACATCGATGCCACTTTTTCCTCCGATTCTTCGTTGCTCGCCGCCTGGCAAGCGGAAAAGGAAGTTTTCGTGAAACCGGATATTAAAACTGCTCTTGTGCGCATTTGGGACGTTCACACGGGCAAAGAGATTCGCTCTTTCAAGCCGAGCAAACCCGACTCACCTGGCCGCCTTTCCTTCAGTGCCGATGGCAAAACCCTGTTCGCCGGCGGCAAGCACATGGTTGGATTCGACGTCTCCAGCGGCAAGGAGCTTTTTTCCTGGCCCATCAAACCATTGCCGGTGGACGGACACAGTTTTGTCGTCGTCGATGGCAAAATGATCGAACTTGAACCAAGTAGCTGGCGAGGCTTGGTTGTCTCGCCGGATGGATCGTTGATCGCTTGCATCTTGAACGGAGGCTTCGGCCAGCAGAGCAACCCGAAACGGCTCGTCCTGTTCGAGGCACGAACCGGCAAGCTGCTCCGCCGCTGGAACGATGCCCGCAAACAATCCAACGACTACGAAAGGATGGCGTTCTCGCAGGATGGCCAATTGCTGGCTTCCTCAGAAGGCTCTGACATCCACCTATGGGAAGTGGCGACGGGAAAAGAAATTCGTACCTTCCGCGGGCATCGGGGTGAAATTAACTCCCTCTCTTTCAGCGGCTACGGGCACCGTCTGGCGTCCACGAGCTGGGACAGCACGGTCCTGATCTGGGATCTTGCCGGGCCGCCGACGAGCGAAGACGCCGAGAAATGCTGGGCAGATCTCGCGGGCCAGGATGCTCGACGCGCGCAGGAAGCGATATGGAAACTGGCGCGAGACCCCGGCAAGTCGCTTCCGTTGTTGCGCGATCGGTTGCATCCGATGAAACCCGTGAACCGGGAGCATCTGGAGCGATTGATTAAGGATCTGGACAGCGATCAATTCGCGGTGCGGGAAAAAGCGACGGCGGAACTCCAGAAGCTCGGCGAGTTGGCGGAGCCGGCCTTAAGGCGAATCGTGGAGGGTAAACCGACGCTGGAACAACGGCGACGCATCGAGCCGATTCTCGCCGAGCTGGAATCAAAGCCGCCTTCCGGCGAAATGCTCCGCTCTCTGCGTGCCGTTCGCGTGCTGGAATATGCCGGCACTGTGGAAGCGAGGCGGTTGCTGCGTGAGCTTGCAACCGGGGCGGAGGGAGCACGGCTGACCCAACAAGCCCAGGCGGCGCTGACGCGGCTGAATCGACGTACTCCCTAACATGAGAAAAAAATCGTTGCGCTCCGTCCGCGGCTCTTCTCTAATAGAGTAGAAGCCCCTGACTACGAGAGGACGGAGCCATGAACACCACCGACAACCAACGTCTCCTCCAACACATCCGCCGTCTCGCCGGCGATCCTTCCGGCCCACCATCCGATGGCGAATTGCTGCAACGCTACATGAGGTGCCGCGATGAAGCTGCGTTTACTGCGCTGATGCGGCGTCATGGCCCGATGGTGTTTTCGGTGTGTCAATCGGTCCTGCGGCAACGCGATGATGCCGAGGATGCGTTTCAGGCGGCGTTCCTCATTCTGGCTCGGAAAGCCGGTACCGTCCGTCGCCACGAGGGACTCGGCGGCTGGTTGCAGCGCGTTGCCTATCGCGTCGCTCTCAAAGCGCGAGCGGATAACCTCCGCCGCCAACAGCGCGAGGCGAAGACGGTACGCTCCGCCGTGGAAGAACCATCCGGCGATGAGCTTTCCTGGGCCGAGCTGCGGGCCATCTTGCATGCGGAACTAGCGGCGCTGCCGGAATCGTTACGCGCGCCGTTAGTGTTGTGTTATCTCGAAGGGCGGACGCAGGAAGAAGCGGCGCGGCAACTGGAGTGGCCTTTGTCCACGGTGCGAGGACGGCTCCAGCGCGGCCGCGAGAAGCTGCGGCGGCGATTGGAACGGCGCGGCGTGGCGCTGACGGCGGCGCTGGGAGCGGCGCTCACCGGGCAGACCATGGTGGAAGTTGCCGTACCCTCCAGTGTCTTGCCGACGACAGCAGCGATCACCCTGGCGCGTGGGTTTTTGTGTCCGCTCCCACCGCTCAAATTGGCGATGCTATCGGCAATATTAACGATAAGCATTGTGGCCGGCGGCATCGCGCTGCGCTCACCCGTTGAGCCGCGACCGTTAGGGAGCGGTGGCGCAGACCGCGGAAGCGACCGCTCCCTAACGGTCGCGGCTCCTCAAAAAACCGTCGATGCTCACGGCGACCCGCTGCCCGAAGGCGCGATAGCGCGTCTGGGTACGGTGCGCTTCAATCACGGTGAAGGGCTGCGGCATTTATTCTTTTCGCCGGACGGCAAGACAATCTACTCCGAAGGCGGCGGTTGGCTGCGTGTGTGGGACGCCGCAACCGGTGCGGAACGCGGGCACTTCGCTTCGGCGGAGCATTCGCTCGAAGCTCTTGTGTTAACACCGGATGGCAAGAAGATCGTGTCGCTCAATCAGGAGAACCAGGGTGTCAACGATGTCGTGCGTGTCTGGGATGTTGCCTCCATGACGAAAGTACGAACCCTATCCCTCCCTGTTCGGCGTTTGGAGAAATCTGTTACCCGCCGCAACGCGCTCTCGCCGGACGGCCGGCTCGGCGCGATCAATCTGCAGGCAGAAATGCGCATTTTCGATCTGACCACGGGGCGAGAGTTGTACAAGCTCGCCAAGGGCGGCAAGGAGATCCAGGACGTGGTCTTCGCGGGCGACCGACTTGTCACCGCCGATGCCAAGCAGATGATCGACGTATGGGATGCGCGAACGGGCAAATCGATGCGCCAATTTTCCCACGGCGCTCCGGCTCAAGTCCTGGCCACGTCGCCAGACGGCCGCTGGCTGGCGACGCTCGAACATCATAACTACGCCATTGACCGCTTGCTCGATAAGGACGTGGTGCGCGTTTGGGATCTGCACGCGGGCACTCAGAAGCACACGTTGGCGGCGCGGCCGAAGCGCTGGTTCATGGGCCTGTACTTCTCACCCGATAGCAAATACTTGCTGGCGTCGAGCGCAAGCGGAGGGAAGGGAGAACTGAGCGCGTGGAACGTGGAGACCGGCGAGCGCGTCCGCGAGATGGACGATTCCTATGTCATGGTCCTGGCCGTCAGTCCGGATGGCAGCCGGTTGGCCACCGGCAACGAACCGGGCAAGTTCGAATTGTGGGATTTTCGAGCGGGACATCGTTTGTCCAACGAGGACGGCCGCTTTGCTCGAGCTGCCGCGCTCGCCTTTTCGCCCACGGATGAATCCATCGTCCTCCTTGGGTACACCGCCCTCAGTACCTGGGAGATTGCGACAGGCCGGCGCAAGACCTCCTCCAATCTGCCGGCCCATAGTTTCGCTCCTCCATTCCCCGCATTTTCCCCTGACGCTCGCTATGCTTTTAGTTACATAGGTGAAGAATGGGCGAAGCGTCAGGCGGTCATTTGGGATGTAGCCAATCACGAGCGATTGCATACGATTGAAACCTCGGCCCAATTCACTGCTTTCTCGCCCGATTCCTCTTTGTTTGCCACCTGGTATATGGAGAAGGAGGGGGGTATCGTCCGCCTCTGGGATGTACGTACCGGAAAGGAAGTTCGCTCTTTCAGGGATAAGAAAGCAGGTTACCCAGGCCGGCTCTTTTTCAGTGCGGACGGCAAGACACTGTTTGTCGCCGGCTGGGCGCTGGCCGGATATGAAGTCGCCTCTGGCAAAGAGTTATTCTCCTGGCAAATACCGCCTGTGCCGAGCCAGGTTCCCGGAGAGCGCAAGTCTCCCTGGCGCACAGTAGCGCTTTCCCCGCAGGGATCGGTGATCGCCGCCATCCGCACGGAATTTGTTTCCCCGGACGGCCGGATCGTGCTCTACAACGCCCGAACCGGCAAAGTCCTCCGGCGCTGGAACGATTCGGGAAAAATGACCCTCAAGTGGTTGGAGCAGTTGGCGTTTTCCCAGGACGGTTCGTTATTAGCCTCCTCGGATGGGGATGTGGTTCACCTTTGGGAAGTAGCCACGGGCAAGGAAATCCGCTCTTTTCGCGGCCATCGTGGCGCGATTGAATTTCTGGCATTCAGTCACGACGATCGCCGGCTCGCTTCTGCGAGCTGGGATAGCATCGTCCTCATCTGGGACGCGACCGGCTCGCCTGGCCGTTTGACCACAGCCGCCGCGCTTGAGGAAGCCTGGCAAGCTCTCACCGGCGACGATGCGAAACGTGCTCAGGATGCGGTATGGGCGCTAGCGCGGACACCCGAGAAATCGATCTCTCTTCTAAAGGCTCGATTGCATCCGGTGAAACCCGTAAGCGGGGAGCATCTGGAGCGATTAATTAAGGATCTTGATAGCGATCAATTCATCGTGCGGGAGAAAGCGACGGTCGCGCTCCAGAAACTCGGCGAGTTAGCGGAGCCAGCTTTGCGGCGAATTTTGAAGGGCAAACTGACGCTCGAACAACGCCGTCGTATTGAGTCGATCCTGCCCGAGCTGGAATCGAAGCCGCCTGTCGGCGAAGCACTCCGCTCGCTTCGCGCCGTGCGTGTGCTGGAATATGCCGGTACACCCGAAACGCGGCGGTTGCTGCGCGAGCTTGCCGGCGGAGCGGAGGGAGCAGTTCTTACCCAGCAAGCCCAGGCGGCGCTGATGCGGCTAAATCGACGCGCTTCCTAATGTCAAAAAAAGTTGTTGCGCTCCGTACATGACCCTTCTCTTATAGGGTAGAAGCCCCTAACCGGAAGGACAGAGCCATGAACACCGCCGATAGCCACCGTCTCCTGCAACACCTCCGCCGTCTCGCCGGCGATCCCTCCGGCACGCCTTCGGACGGCGAGTTGCTGCACTGCTATCTGGCGACCCACGATGAAGCAGCATTCGCCACGCTGATGCGGCGTCATGGGCCGATGGTGTTTTCCGTGTGCCAATCGGTCCTGCGGCAACGCAACGACGCTGAGGATGCGTTTCAGGCGGCGTTTCTCATTCTGGCCCAGAAGGCCGGCTCCATCCGCCGCCATGAAGGACTGGGAGGTTGGTTGCAGCGCGTCGCCTATCGCGTCGCTCTAAAAGCGCGAGCAGATAACTTCCGGCGACAGCAACGCGAGGCGAAGACGGCGCGCTCCGCCGCGGATGAGCCATCGAGCGATGAATTGTCCTGGGGCGAGCTGCGGGCAATCTTGCATGCGGAGCTGGCGGCGCTGCCGGAATCGTTTCGAGCGCCCTTGGTGCTGTGTTATCTCGAAGGGCGGACGCAAGAGGAAGCGGCGCGGCAACTGGGGTGGCCTTTGTCCACCGTGCGAGGGCGGCTCCAGCATGGCCGCGAGAAGCTGCGGCGGCGGCTGGAGCGCCGCGGTGTGGCGCTGGCGGCGGCGCTCGGAGCCACGCTGACCGGGCAAACGATGACGGAAGCCGCCGTGCCTTTGAGCGCAGCGCCGACGACGATGGCGGTTGCCCTGGCGCGTGGATTTCTTCGCCCCTTGCTGCCGATTAAACTGGCACTGTTGTCGGCGCTGGTGACGATAAGCGTCGTCGCCAGCGGTGTGGCGCTGCGCTCACCTGGTGAGCCGCGACCGTTAGGGAGTGAGGAAAGCGACCGCGAAAGCAACCGCTCCCTGACGGTCGCGGCTCAGCAAGCAACCGTCGATGCTCACGGCGATCCGTTGCCCGAAGGCGCTATCGCGCGTCTGGGTACGGTACGCTTCAATCACGGCGAGGGACTGCATTCGCTGTTCTTCTCCTCAGATGGCAAGACGATTTTCTCCGAAGGAGGCGGCACCATTCGCATTTGGGATGCCGGCACCGGCAAGGAGCGCGACCGTATCCGCACGGACAAAACCTATTTTGCGTTCCCAACAACCCTCCTTGCGGATGGCAAAACGCTCATCACGCTCAGCGAGGGAATCGATAATCGAGATGTCGCCACGTTTTGGGATCTTGCGGAAAAAAAACGCATCCGTGCCAAAGAGCTACCCGTGCGTCGCTCCGTCCTCTCCACGGATCACCAGGATTCCTTGTCGCCCGACGGCAAGCTGTGCGTAATGCACGTTCATACGCCGGCCCATGTCCAGGTGTCCGACGTAACGACGGGAAAAATCTTGTACCAGCTCGCCAATAACTCCAAGACATTTCTTAGCGTCGCCTTCATCGATAACGATCATCTCGCCAGTGCCGATGATAAAAATCGCCTGGAAATCTGGGAGGCACGAACGGGCAAATTCCTGCGCCGATTGCCTCACGATGCACCGATCCGCTACCTCCTTGCTTCGCCCGATGGCCGATGGCTCGCGGGTTTGGAGCAGCGTCCGTCGCCCTTCGGCCGCAACGTCGAACAGGACATCGTGTACCTCTGGGACGTGAATACTGGCAAGGCTACGCAATCGTTGCGCGCCAAACCCAAATACTGGTTCACCAACATCCGCTTCTCGCCCGACAGCAGGACCGTGTTGACTTCGAGCCGCCGCCCGGACGAGCCGGATGAAGTCGTCCTCTGGGACGTCGCGACGGGGCAGCGTCTTCTTCCTTTCGATGCCGCCTCCGGCATCCGAGCCGACATAGCGGCCATCAGTCCAGACGGAAGTCGTTTGGCGGCAGCCCATGCCCCAGGCGGTTACGCGAGCAAATTTGGATTATGGGACCTCAAAAATGGCCATCCGCTTACGCCCGAAGACAGCCGGCATCTCCAGTGGCTCTCCGCCGCCGCTCTCGCACCGACCGGCCACCGGGCTGCGATTATCAGCCAAGATTCCATTAGTATCTGGGATGCGATGAACGGCCGGCGCTTGCATTCGTTCGACTTGTCCCCCGGCACCCTCTATCAGCGCAGTCTTTCTTCCGATGGCCGCTATGCAGCGACTTTTCAGGTCAAGGGCGAGGAAAATCAGGTCCTCATTTGGGACACCGCTGATGGCAAATGCTTGCACACGCTTCGCTTCCCGGGTGGATACCAGCTAATCAACAGTGCTTTCGCGCCGGATTCATCCTTGCTCGCCACCTGGCACCCGGGTGAACTAATCGTTGTACGCCTCTGGGACGTGCGCAGCGGCAAACAGGTCCGCTC
Source organism: Gemmataceae bacterium (assembly GCA_035653735.1). GTDB lineage: Bacteria > Planctomycetota > Planctomycetia > Gemmatales > Gemmataceae > JAJPHU01. Next base: position 142,785 of record DASRBG010000188.1, on the reverse strand, counting down.
CTTCGAGGAGAAGCAGGCGGGCTGGTCGGGGCAGATGGCCTTCACTGCGGATGGCAAGACGTTGTTCATCGCCGGCAAGCGAATAGCCGCCTACGAAGTAGCCAGCGGCAGGGAAGTGTTTTCCTGGCGTTTGAAACCGCTCGCGGACCCGAAGGCGTTTACAACCGATGCTGCCGGCGGCGGGCGCATGCGGGAAGATGACCGAATTGGCTGGCGAACTTTAGCCCTTACACCGGACGGCACCCGTATCGCTGCCATCATGTGGGGCGATTTTACATATCAGCATCAGGATAATCGTCTCGCCATGTACGATGCCCATAGCGGCAAGCTGCTTCGCCGGTGGAATGATTCGGGCATGCCGACGCCGCAGTTCGAACACATGGCATTCTCACCGGATGGCCAACTGTTGGCCTCCTCGGATGGCCACGTTGTCCATCTCTGGGAAACGGCAACCACCAAGCTTATCCAGACCTTCAAAGGACATCAGAGCTACATTCACGCGCTGGCATTCAGCCGCAATAGCCGCCGGCTCGCTTCGGCCGGCTACGATAGCACCGTCCTTATCTGGGATGTGACCGGCCAATCGGTAAACGCAACCGCCTTGACAGAGGCGAAGCTAAAGGAATGCTGGAACGACCTCGCCGGTGAGGACGCGGGTCGTGCCCATCGGGCGATATGGACGTTGATCCGAGCGCCGCGCGAGTCGATTCCCTTCTTGAAAGCGAAGCTGCATCCGGTGAAGTTCGTCCCGCGAGAGCAACTCGACCGCTGGGTTCGGGATCTGGACGCCGGCGCCTTCGAGACGCGCGAGAAAGCGGTGGCCGAGGTGGAGAAACTCGGCGAGTTGGCCGAGTCGGCTCTGCGCCACGCCTTGGCAAACAAGCCCACCCTCGAAAAGCGCCGCCGTATCGAGCCGATGCTGGCTAAGTTGGAAACGGCCCTCCCTTCCGGCGCGACATTGCAATCCCTCCGTGCGGTGCGCGTGCTGGAACATGTAGCCACGCCAGAAGCACGGCAATTGTTAGGCGAGCTAGCCGGCGGCGCGGAAGGAGCTTGGCTGACGCGCGAGGCCAAAGTGGCGCTGACACGCACCGGCTCCACTTCATCGGGAGCATCGCCCTAGGCGCCTACCTAGATGGCATTGTTAGCGAGAAGATCTAATTACTTGACGATCCACGCACGCGATCCTACTGTGGCGCTCTGGAGACATTCCACCGGGAGCGTAGGTGTGCTGGAAACGTCCTTCAGCCTGCTGGAACGATTGCGACTGTCGTCCGATTCGGCGGCCTGGCAGCGTCTGGTCGAATTGTATTCGCCCTACATCCACAGTTGGCTTCGACGCCAATCCCTTCAGTCCGCCGACGTGGAGGACCTGACGCAAGAAGTGCTACGCTCGGTGGTGGCCGCCCTGCCGGACTTCCAGCACGACCTGCGCCGCGGCGCCTTCCGGCGCTGGCTACGCACGATCACGGTCAATCACCTCCGCAGTTTCTGGCGCGTCCGCCGGCCGCAAACGCTCACCAAAGACACAGAAATGCTTTTGGATCAACTCGAAGATCCAGCCAGCGACCTTAGCCTGTTATGGGATGAGGAACACGACCGCCACGTCGTTCGCCGTCTGTTGGGATGGATTCAAGGCGAATTCGAGCCGACCACCTGGCGCGCCTTTCAGCTGGTGGTGCTGGAAGGGCGTTCGGCCGGCGAGGCTGCCGCCGAGCTGGGCATCTCCGCGAACGCCGCACGCATCGCCAAGTCGCGCGTTCTCGCTCGTCTCCGACAGGAGAGCGACGGACTTATCGACTGATTCTTGCCATTTTCCTGAAATGATTCTCCATTGTCTTGCGTTTTGGTTATGGCGAATGACGCTCTAGAGGAGAGCGTACTGCCAAGAATCTTCTTCATTTGAGAAAGGAACCCTGATGATTCATCGCAAGACACGGCCTCTGGGAACTCTGGCGGTACTGGCCTGGGCCATCGCCGCTCCGGTCGCCCATGCCGAGATCCTCTACGTCGCCAACGGCGGCAACACGGTCAGCAAGGTGACGCCGTCGGGCAGCGTCACTACCTTCGCCACCGGATTCAACGACCCCGCCGGGCTGGCTTTCAACGTCAGCGGCGATCTCTTCGTCGCCAATCAAGGCAGCGGTGTGATCAACGAGGTGACGCCGTCGGGCAAGGTCAGCACCTTCGCCAGTGGATTCAATCAACCGCTTGGTCTGGCCTTCAACGCCAGCGGCGATCTTTTCGTCGTCTGCCAGGGCACCAACACAGTCAGCGAGGTGACGCCATCGGGCAAGGTCAGCACCTACGCCAGCGGCTTGACCGCCGGCCCCGCTTGGCTGGCCATCAATTCCAGCGGCGATCTCTTCGTCTCCAACCTCAGCGGCACGATCAACGAGGTGACGCCGTCGGGCAAGGTCAGCACCTTCATCCGCGGCTTCATCATCCCCTCCGGCCTGGGTTTCAATGCCAGCAGCGATCTGTTCGTCAACGACTGGGCTGTCGGCACGGTCAGCAAGGTGACGCCCTCGGGCAGCGTGAGCCTCGTCGCCAGCGGATTCTCCAGCCCCTCCGACCTGGCTTTCGACAGCAGCGGCAACCTCTTCGTCGCCAACAGGAGCGGCAACGGGGTCAGCGAGATCACGCCATCGGGCAGCGTCAGCACCTTTGTCAGCGGCTTGAGCGACACCCGAGGCCTGGCCTTCCAACCGGAGATTTCGTCCGTTCCGGCGCCCTCCGGCCTGCTCTTGGGCATGGTCGGCGCGCTCTGTCTGGCCGGCTATGGCTGGCGGCGGCAAAACCTCGCCATCCCCTGAGCGCGGCTGCTACGAGATTGTCAATCGCCCTTGGAGAGGTAGGACGGTTTGCAAAACCGTCCTACCTCCGCAGGTAGCCGTTCACGGGTTGAGGGTGACAAGCGTACAGCGCGCCAAGGCCGACGCGATGGCTTGTACTTGCGGCCCCAATAGGAATGGCAAGGCGATGGAACGGGTGGCGGCAACGAATTTTTGGAGGGATATCCTTGAAACGGCAACTTCGGGGGTTAGAATCGACCGTTATTGTGTGAGCTGAGTCGCTGGAGAGAGCGACCTGGGAAAGTTCGGTTGAGGAATCGATGTAAGTCTCTACCTTGGAACCAGCCCATTTCTGTGGAGTTAGAGAAATGAAAAACTGCCCGCAATGTGGCTTGAAGAATCCGGATAACGTTCAGACGTGTCAATGCGGTCATCAGTTTGATATGGAGTACGAGACTTGTCCAAACTGCCAAAGCTTAGAACTAAAGGAGATTGGACTCGCTGACGCGGAAGGCCGGTTTGTAGCCGGTCTACTGGGCGGGAGGACCCTCAAATATCTCATTTACGGCCGACCTGCTATGGAGATACGCTGCTTAAGTTGCGGTTTCAAGTTTCAGATCGAAGCCCCCCGCCGCAGATGGACGAAATGGGACGACGTCCTAGGGATAGGCATCGGGCTTATAATTATACTTGCTTTCGTCATTTTTGGTATGTTGGCCAGCAAATAGTCTCTCGTGCTCGCCGAAATCCTGGCACTAAGCGAGCAAGAAAGCGGTGCAGTAATTCGTCGCATCCAGGCGGAGTAAAGTGTTGCATGAAAGCTGCTGCACCTGTACTCCTGCCACCTTCGACCCGTGATCGGCTACCCTCCGCAGTTCTCCACCGCCTCTGCCTTTAGCCACGATGGGAAATATCTGGCGGCCTGTATGGAGAACGAAAAGCTCACAGGCGGCCTGCAATTATGGGTCGTCGCCACCGGCAAGCTGATTGTCACGCTAAACAACCAAAACGAGTTTCACTCGGTCGTCCTCTCGAAAGACGGTAGACTGCTCGCAGGCGGCAGCTGAGGGGGAGAGATCAAGCTGTGGACGGTAGATCCCCTCGTGAGGTAAGATCACCTAACCATGACCATCGAGCGCGACCCGCATCCCAGCCGAGAGCAGTTGGCAGCCTTCGACACGGGCCAGCTCGCGGCCTCGGAGCGCGAGATGATCGAGCGCCACCTGGCTGACTGCCCAGAGTGCGGCCGCCGCGTAGATGATCTTCCCGAAGATCCGTTCGTGGCCCTGGTGCGAGCCTCCGCCGGAGCGCCACCCGCCTCGACTTCGGACACACCAGCACCGGCGCTCCCCGACATCCCCGACGCCCTGACGCGCCATCCGCGCTATCGCCTTCTGGGTGTACTGGGCGAAGGCGGCATGGGCGTTGTCTACAAGGCAGTCCACCGTGTCCTGGATCGCGTCGTCGCCTTGAAAGTGCTCCACCGGCGCTTCACCGATCACCCGGATTTCATCGAACGTTTTCGTCAGGAAGCGCGGGCGCTTGCCCTGCTCTCGCATCCGCACATCGCCCTGGCCCACGATGCCGAGCAGGCCGGCGATCTGCACTTTCTTGTCATGGAGTACTTGCCGGGACTCAGCCTGGACCGCGTGGTAGCGCAGCGCGGCCCACTTCCGGTGGCGGAGGCTTGCGACTACGTGCGCCAGGCGGCCCTCGGTGTGCAACATGCTTTCGAGCATGGCCTGATCCATTGCGACATCAAACCGCAAAACCTGATGCGGACGCCGGCAGGGCAAATCAAGGTACTCGATTTCGGTCTCGCGCGCCTGGCCCGCGAAAGCGGCGAGGAGGCGACGCCGCTCCCTTCCGGCACGTTTGCTGGCACTCCCGACTACATCGCGCCGGAGCAAGCCCGCGCCCCCCACACTGCCGACGCCCGCGCCGACGTTTACAGCCTCGGATGCACGCTGTATTTCTTGCTGACCGGCCGGCCACCCTTCCCGGAGGGGTCGGCTCTGGCGAAGCTGTTGTCCCACCAGGACCGCCCGCCGCCGTCGCTCAACGCGTCCCGCGCTGAGGTGCCCGCGGCGCTGGTCGAGTTCGTCGAGCGCATGTTGGCCAAAGATCCGGCCGGGCGTCCGACGTCGGCCGCCGATGTGGCCAGCCAGCTGGCCACCTTCGCGGGTCTTGCCGACACGCTCCCGCTCCCTGCCGAGCCGCCGGCCCTCCCCCCTCGCAAGCGATGGCGACGGACGTGGCCCATTGTTGCGGTCGTGATCCTGTTGGCGGCCTGCGGGACCGGTGTGCTCGTCCTCCACCTCCTTGACCCATCGAGACCAGCGACCCCGGTCGCTGAAGCACCGGAGGAGATGCCCACGGTGCAAGTTCCGGACGAGGATCTGGTGCTGACGACACCGGAGCAGCTGGCCGCGCGGAAGAGGGAGCGGCGCGAACAGATCTTGAAGTGGCTGCGCCAGAACACCGCCGTTAAGCCGCGCGCCCGCATTGTCCAGCAGGCAGCCAGCCAAATCGATCAGGATTTCGATCGGCTCGATGGCATTCAGCTGGTGCTGGGTGGCCGACTTACGCTCTCGGGCGAGCCCACTCTGCTGATCGCAAATCCGGGCTGCTTTTTCGTCTCCTCTTTGACAGTGAAGCAGGTGAAGGCGCTCGGGCTGGAGAACAACAGCGGCCGTACGGTCATCTTCCGCGCACCGCCCGACGCACGCCGTGTGGTTCCGCGCGTTCGATTATCCCAGCTGCGAATCGATCCTGCCGGCAAACTCGGTCGCGATGCGACGCTAACCGGATTGCTGACCTACGAGGTGCGCGGCTCCGCTGTACTGCCGCCGTTCGCGATCCGGCTCACGTTTTATGGCGATGATGGTCGGCGCTACTCCGGCCTGGGGTGGTTCAAGGACCGCGACCTGAAGGGCGAAGGCTCGCTGGCGTTCGTCCAACCATTCCCCGGCGGTCCCGAGAAGCGGCCGGTTGGGGCGTTCGTTCTATTTGCCGATATCGTCACCAAAGGACCAGTCGGCGAATACCTGGTGGACAGCGACGCCGTCGCCATCCTTCTGAAAGGCTCTCCGCCGTCGAAGCCCGCTCACCCTGAAACACCCTCGAAGAAATAAGTCGTGAAGCTTTAGCCTTCGCGATTTGACGCCTTTCTTTCATATTCCACCTTTTCCTTCCATGAAGTTACCGTGAAGCTGGCAATTCTTGGCAAAGTATTCTTGACATACGGCTAACAAGCTCCATAAATTAGCATTAACTGTCGCAGATTGGCAGAATTCTCTCACTTTCGCGCGGAAGCCGCTATGTTGGTCGAGGAACGCCGGCAACGAGTCTTGGACCTGGTGAGCGAGCGTGGCTTTGTCGCGCTGACCGACCTGGCCCAAGCCATCGACGTTTCCGAATCGACGCTGCGGCGCGATCTCGATTATTGGCACAAGCAGGGATTGCTGCGGCGGACTCACGGCGGGGCCATGTACGTCGGCGACGCCGCGACATTGCCGGCTCTGGAGGAACGGTCCGGCAGCCAGCTGGATGAAAAGAAACTGATCGCCCGCGCCGCTGTTGGTCGCATCCAGGATGGCGACACCATCCTGCTCGACGGCGGCACGACGACCTTGGAAGTAGCCCGCCTGCTGGTCGGACGGTCGTTGCAGATCGTCACCAATAGCTTGCCCATCGCCAGCCTGTTCGCCGCCAGCCACGAGACCGATTTGGTCATCCTTGGCGGCTACGTCTATCCGAAAACGGGCGTGGCCTTGGGACCGCTGACGGTGCGCATGATGGAAGACATCCACGTCCATCAGCTCATCATGAGCGTGGGCGGAATCACAAGCAAAGGATTGTTCAACAGCAATCTGCTCCTGGTCGAGACTGAACGGCAGATGATGCGCTGTGCCGATGAGGTGGTCGTCGTAGCCGATCATACGAAAATCGGCCGGCAGGCGCTGGCGTTCTTGTGCAACTTGACCGACATCGACACGCTCATCGTGGACAACGATTTGAGCGCGGCCCAGCGCGACCTGCTGCGGCAAAATGACGTGCGACTGCTTGTGGCCGGCGACATGGAGAACAATCACGCATGAGCACAGCAACGATTGATCGTACCTCGATTGAACGACTGGTGCGCTCGGCCCTGAGCGAACAGCTGGGCAACGGCCATGCCATCAACGGCAAAGCCACGACCAGCCGTATCGCGGCCCCGCCGAAGCTGGTCGTCAATGTATCGGCGCGCCATTGCCATGTTACCCAGGAAGACCTGGAGCGTTTATTCGGCAAGGGGCACAGGCTGACACCGCACAAGGCGCTGTATCAAGACGGCTTCTTCGCCGCCGAGGAGACGGTGACGATGATTGGGCCGCGGCACCGCATGATAACCGGCTTGCGCATTCTCGGCCCATGCCGCGATCACAGTCAGGTCGAGTTGGCATTCACCGACGCCATCATGCTCGGCCTGGACATCCCGGTGCGCAAGAGCGGCGATCACCGCGATTCGCCCGGTGCGTATTTGCTCGGCCCAGCCGGCATGATCCGCATGGAACGCGGAGTCATTCGCCACGAGCGCCACGTTCACATGGGTCCGGCCGACGCGGCCCATTACGGAGTCAAGGACGGCGATCGCCTCAATCTGCGTGTGGACGGCGATTGCCCAACGGTGTTAGAGAGTTTGCTCGTCCGTTTATCGCCCTCGTCAAAACTGGAAGTGCATCTGGACACGGATGAGGGCAACGCCTGCCACATCAGCAAGGCGACCCGATTTGAATTGTTCAAATAGTTTTCAGTTTTCGGTTTTCGGTTTTCAGAATTGGTCCGAAAACCGAAAACTGAAAACCGAAAACCGAACTGGAGACCCCACATGGCTACTTCTCACATGGAAGCCCTTGGCATGATCGAGACCAAGGGTTTGGTGCCGCTGGTCGAGGCCAGCGACGCCATGCTCAAGGCCGCCAACGTGACGTTGATCGGCTGGCAGAAAATCGGCAGCGGCATGGTGACGGCCCTGGTGGTCGGCGACGTTGCGGCGGTCAAGGCCGCCGTCGATGCCGGCAGCGCCGCGGCCGGCCGCGTCGGCGAGGTCGTCGGCGTGCAAGTGATCCCGCGCCCGCACGAAGACCTGGGCGGCGTGCTGCCCCTGGCGGGTAAGAAGGCGGCGACGGTCGGCGTATAAATCCACCCTCGAACATCCTTTTTGGAGAGGACAAGAGCAATGGCGAGTGTTAACGGCGCCGGCCGAAACGGCAACGGCGAAGCCCTGGGCATGATCGAAACCCGCGGCCTGATTGCAACCATCGCGGCCACCGATGCCATGTGCAAGGCCGCCAACATCACCCTGGCCGGTCAAGTGCAGATCGGCAATGCGTTTGTCACGACGTTCGTGCGCGGAGACGTCGGCTCGGTGCGGGCCGCCGTCGATGCCGGCGCTCAGGCCGCCAGCGCCAACGGCGAACTGGTCAGCGCCCACGTCATTCCGCGCCCGGAGGCGGACGTGCTGGAGACGTTTTTGGGCAAGTGAGGCAGAAATCGCCGAGGACACGAAGGACGCCAAGGACAAAAGAAAAAAAAGCACAGGCTGTTCGTCCTTGGTGTCCTTGGCGTCTTGGCGGTTCATCAGTCTTATGAAAATATTGGTAGCCAATCTGGGCAGCACCAGTTTCAAGTATCGGTTGTTCGACATGACAACCGAGGCTGTGTTGGCGCGCGGCGGGGTCGAGCGCATCGGTTCGCCGCAATCTCGTTGTTTCGTCGAGTCTGCTGGGCAGCGCGAGGAAGCGACTGTTGAGGTGCGCGATCATGCCGTAGCGGTGCGCTTGTGTCTCGAACAATTGGCCGATCCCAAAAGACGCTGTTTGCGCGATCCCTCGGAACTGGCAGCGATCGGTTTCAAGGCGGTGCATGCTCAGGGACTCACCGGCGTGCAGCGCGTCGATGAGCGGGTGTTGTCGGCTATGGAAGCGTATGCCGACGTCGCCCCCGCCCATAATCCGCCGTATGTCCGGGCCATGCGGCTCCTGGCGAAGGAGTTGCCGCAAATCCCGCTCGTGGCCGCTTTCGAGACGGGGTTTCATGAAACCATTTCGCCGGCCCAGCGCTACTATGCCGCGCCGCGTGAATGGGCCGATAAACACGACGTTCGGAAGCATGGCTTTCATGGGGCGAGCCATCGCTACATCGCTGGACGTGCGGCCGAGCTACTGGACAAACCGAGTGCGAAGATCATTTCGTGCCATCTCGGCGGCAGTTCATCGCTGTGCGCGATCGAGCACGGCCAATCGCGGGCATGCAGCCTGGGCATGAGTCCACAAAGCGGCCTGCCGCACAACAACCGCGTCGGCGAGTTCGATCTCTTCGCCTTGCCGGTATTGATGCGGGCCACCGGCAAGACGCTGGAGCAGTTGCTCGATGATCTGGCCAATCGCTCTGGCTTGCTGGGTCTGAGCGGCGGCCGCAACGACTTGCGCGACATCGAGGCAGCGGCCGAGTCGGGCGATGCGGATGCCCGGCTGGCCATTGACGTGTTCGTCGCGGCCGTGCGGCACTATCTCGGCGCCTACTTGCTGCTTTTGAATGGGGCGGATGCCATCGTCTTCACCGGCGGCATCGGTGAAAACTCGGCACGGATGCGCGAGGCCATCTCCGCCAATCTCGACTGGTTCGGCATCTACCTCGATTGTCTCAGGAACGAAAACGCCAAGGGCGAGATGACGATTCATAGCCCAAAAAGCCGAGTGCAACTGTGGATTATGCCGACCAACGAAGAGCTTGTCGTCGCCCGGCAGGCAAAGGCGCTCCTGGAGAAATGAGCCATGTTCCTGGCGCGGGTCAACGGAGTGGTGGTCTCGACGCAAAAGGTCGCCTCGATGACCGGGCACAAGCTGCTCCTCGTCGAGCCGCTGCGCGTCGAACCGAAGGAGCGCGACCGCCTGGTCGGCACTGGCCGGAGTTTCGTCGTGGTCGATACCGTCGGCGCCGGTCAGAACGAACTGGTCTTGATTGTTCAAGGTTCCAGCGCCCGCCTGACGCCGGAGACCGAGAAATTGCCGGTGGACGCCGTCATCATCGGCATTGTGGACACGGTCAACGTCGAAAACCGAACGATTTTTTCGGCACGAGGCTGAGGCGAACGGCCGGCGTCAGCCGGCTGGTTGATATCTCCCAGGCCTTGTGCCTCACCAGCCGGCTGACGCCGGCCGTTCGCTGAACATAGTGGAGAGCAATCATGCAAGTCACCGATGAACTAGTCCGCGGCGTGATCCAGCAAGTCTTGGCGCAGATGCGCAACGGCCAGGCGGCGTCCATTCGCAACGGTCACGCGACTCAGCGCGGCGTATTTGGCGATGTCGAGAGTGCCGTCGCCGCCGCGCGAGAGGCGCAACGAGAGTTTGAATCGCGCGGCCTGGAAGATCGCCGGAAAGCCGTCGCCTGTATCCGCAAGATATGCAGCGAACGCGCCGAGGAGCTGGGTCGCGAAGAACTGGAAGAGACGAAGATCGGCCGCCTCCCTCATAAGATCGAAAAATTGCAAGTCATCGCCGATCGGATTCCCGGCGTCGAGTTCCTGCGAACCGAAGCGTTCAGCGGTGAAAACGGCGTTTCGCTCCAGGAATATGCCCCGTTCGGCGTGATCGGCGTCATCACGCCAGTGACACACTCGCTGCCGACCTTGGCCTGCAACGCCATTAACATGCTCGCCGCCGGAAACGCCCTCGTGTGCAATCCGCATCCGTCGGGAACGCGCATTGCTTGCAAAGGCGTGCATTTGTTCAATCAAGCGATTTACGAGGCCATCGGCATCGACAATCTGATGACAATCATCGCCAAGCCGACCCTGGAATCGGCACAAGGGATTTTCGATCATCGCGATGTCCGCATGCTGTGTGTAACCGGCGGTCCCGCCGTCGGCCGGGCGGCGCTGCGAAGTCCCAAACGCGCCATCGTCGCCGGTCCCGGCAATCCGCCGGTCGTGGTCGATGAAACCGCCGATCTCGATAACGCTGCTCGCTCTATCATCACCGGCGGCGCGTACGACAACAATTTGCTGTGCATCGGCGAGAAAGAAGTCTTTGCCGTTGCGCCGATCTTCGACGAATTATTCGATTTCATGACTCGGCATAAGGCCGTGCGGCTCGATGCAAGGCAGATCGCGGCCCTGACGAAAGCCGCTTTCGTCAAGGACGACAAGGGCCATGAGATCGTCAACAAGGATTTGATTGGCCAAGATGCCGCGGTGCTGGCCGAACATGCGGGGGTCAGAGTGCCCGCTGATACTGAGTTGCTTTTCGGCGAAACCGACGAATCGCATCCATTTGTCGATCACGAGCAAATGATGCCGTTCGTCCCGTTCGTGCGCGTGTCGGACGTGGACATGGCAATCGCGCTCGCGAAGAAATATGAACACGGTTTCAAGCACACGAGCATCATCCATTCGCGAAACGTGGAGACGATCACGCGCATGGGCCGCGAGATGGATACGACCTTGTTTGTGCAAAATGGCCCTAGCACGGCGGGGCTTGGCAGCGGCGGCGAGGGGTATTTGAGTTTCAGTATCGCAACGCCGACGGGCGAGGGCGTGACGACGCCGTTGACGTTCACGCGACAGCGGCGCTCGACGACGGTGAAGGCGCTGCGAGTGTTGTGAGAGAACGGAATTGATTATGCAAATCGGTCGCGTAGTTGGACACGCCGTTTCCACGGTGAAGCATCCCAGCCTAAAGGGGTGGAAATTGCTGGTGGTGCAGATGCTCGGCAGGGACGAGACTCCGGATGGCGAGCCGATTTTGGCGATCGATCGGCTCGGTGCGGGATCGGGTGATCGAGTGATTGTGTGCAACGATGGGGCCGAGGCGCGGGCAATGGTCGGAGCGAAGAACTCACCGGCGCGTTGGTTCGTGATGGGTCTGGCAGATTGATGGACGGCAACAGGCAGACTGGTTCGGGTTGGGGCTACGCCGTGGAAGGCCGGCCCTCGACGATGTTGCAAGTCGCCCTGCGCACCGTCCATCGCAATGGACATTCACCGCAGACGTTGCCCGAATGCAACGGCGAGACCTGCGATTGGATACGAGAAATAGGGGAGTGTTTGCGGAGCGGGCACTGTCGTACGGCCGTGCTATTTTGCCGCGATGCCGGCCTGGCCTGTTGCATCGCGAACAAGGTGCCGGGCGTGCGGGCCGCGGCCGTGTGGACCGTCGGACAAGCGGAGCGGGCGCTGCAACAGATGGGGGCGAACCTGTTGGCTGTGGAGATGTCGGATCGCACGTATTTCGAGTGCAAGGAAATGCTGCGATTGTGTTCTAAGGGTGGGGATTGTCCGCCGAGTGTGGCGTGCATCTTACAGGAGCTGGATGGCCATGCGCATCGCTGAAGTGATCGGCAACATTACACTCTCGCGCGTACATCCGAGCATGATGGGAGCGCGCTGGATTATTGGCGTGCCTTATAGTCTGTCCGCATTGCGCGATGATGGCCCTCCCGACGGCGAGGAAGTGGTGATTTACGACAATCTCGGCGCAGGCGTCGGCGCTCGCATCGGCTTTAGCGAAGGCGGCGAGGCGGCAGCGCCATTTCAACCGGAAAAGAAACCCGTGGACGCCTACTGTGCGTGTTTGTTGGACTCGGTTGTGGTCAACGATGGAGAATGAGACGTGAATGAGTATAAGTTGAAGGAACAGATGTGTGAGATCGGCCGGCGTGTCTATGCCAAAGGTTTCGCCGCAGCGAATGACGGCAACATCACGGTGCGACTGAACGAGAAAGAATTTCTCTGCACGCCGACGATGGTGTCCAAGGGTTTCTTAAAGCCCGAAGACATTTGCAAGGTGGACCTCGAAGGCAAGCAGCTGGCCGGCACGCGGAAGCGCACCAGCGAAGTGTTGTTGCACCTGGCGATTTATAAGCAGCGGCCCGACATCGGTGCTTGCGTTCATTGCCATCCGCCGCATGCTACCGCGTTCGCTGTGGCGCACGAGCCGATTCCCAAGTGCATTCTGCCTGAAGTTGAGGTTTTCCTCGGCGAGGTTCCGACCGCCATTTACGAGACGCCCGGCGGGCAAAAATTCGCCGACACAGTTACGCCCTTTGCCAAGGATTGCAATACCATCATTCTCGCCAACCACGGCACGATCACGTTTGGGCCGGACCTTGAGAAAGCGTACTGGAATACGGAGATTATCGACGCTTATTGTCGTATTCTCATCCTGGCCAAGCAACTGGGGCGGATCAATTACTTCGACGAGCAGAAGACGCGCGAGCTGCTGGAGTTGAAAAAACGGCTGGGTTACGACGATGTGCGCTTTCGCGACGATAGCTTGCCGATCTGCGGCGACAGCAGCTTCGACGAATCCTACACTGACTTTGTTCCCCAACCACACGCCTTCCGCCGCGAATCCTGCGCGGCCGCCCCGTCGCGCAACGGCCAGGCGAGCAGTGGGGTAGATATGGACGAATTGGTGCGGACCATCACAGACCAGGTCATGGCCGCGCTCAACGGCGCGTGCGTGTGACGTGCGACGAGACGAACGATGTTTAGCTTTCGCCGGGACAAGACAGGTTTTTTCGTGACGATCATCTTGATCGTCATCGCGGGCGGTACGGTGATTAGCACGCTGGTCCTCCTCATCGTGGGGATCGCACAGGGCAACTGGAAAGAACACCTCCTGAGTGTCAAATGGATCCTCGGCTCAGCCTGGGTGGCGTGCATCATCACGGTGCTGATCCGGCTGCGAATTTACAAGTGGCAGTACGACCGGGCACTCGAGCGCCAACAACAAGCGGAACAACGAAGCGATTCCAGCGAGCCTTCTACTTCTTTGGACGGTAAACACGAGTCATGAAAGTCAGCATCATCGGCGGTGGCGGGCTGGTTGGCAGCATGGCCGGCTATGCCTTGCAGTGCGGCGGGATTGTCAATCACTTGTGCCTCATTGACGCCAACGCGGACGCGGCCAAGGGGCACGCCCTGGAGTTGCTGCACGGCGCCGCGTTGACCAGCGATCAGCGAGTCAGCGCCGGGACGATGGAAGACGTGGCGACGAGCAACATCGTCGTCATCACGGCCGGCCTGCGCCGCAAGCCCGATGAGAGCCGGCTTGATCTCATCAACCGCAACGTCGATCTCTTCCTGTCGCTGCTCGATCAGGTCACGAGCGCCGGCCTCAAGGACAATGCCAATCTCGTCGTGGTCAGTAACCCGGTGGATGTGCTGACGTATTTGGCCGTGCAGCGTTCGGGTTTGCCGTGGCAGCGCGTGATCGGCCTGGGCACGCAGCTCGACACAGCGCGATTTCGTGGCTATATCGCCAAGCGTTTGGAAGTGCCGGCGTCGCAGGTCCAGGCGATGATCCTGGGCGAGCACGGCGACAGCATGGTGCCGATCTGGTCCAGCGCCACGGTGGCTGGTTTGCCGCTGGAGCAATGGCCGACTTTTTCATCGACCGTGCAGCGTGAGGCGTTCGAGGACACGAAAACGGCGGGAGCGCAGCTCATCAAGCTCAAGGGCGGTTCTGGCTTCGCTGTCGGATTGTCGATCCGCGAAGTCGTTGAATCGCTGGCTCGCGACAGCCGTCGTGTGCTGCCGGTCAGCAGCTTGCAACAGGGACTCTATGGAATCCGCGACGTGTGCTTGTCGGTGCCGACGATGGTTGGCTGCGGCGGCGTCCGTCAACAAATCGAACTGCCGTTAACACAGAAAGAACGATTGGCCATGCAGCAATCGGCACGCGTGCTGCGCGAAACCATCGATCAAGTCGAGGCGAGGGTGGGCAAGGTGCGGGCGAGTCAGACGGCAGCACCAGCGCTGAAGGGCAACGCGGTGCCGGCGGGCAATGGACGGACGATCCCGCGGACGGCGTGGCAGACAAAATAATCCGCCAAGAGAAGAAGCGAAAAAATTGAACACGGATGAACACGGATGAGACGGATTTTAACGGATTAAACAGACAAATAAAATCAGAAGCTCGATTTTTCTTTTTTTTTCTTTCAGATCCGCGTAAATCCGTCTCATCCGTGTTCATCCGTGTTCTATTCAGGTACAGTCATGATTCAGAAATCTCTCGATATCAAGCTCGACCGGATTCACGCCGATCCGCACGGCTGCAAGGATTTCATCCTCGCTGATGCCAAGGATGCCGACATGGCGCTGGCCATCGGCGCTCCCGGACGATCGCCGGAAGCACACAGCGACGAATTACGCTATCGCAGCCTGGCGGAGTTCCGCGACATCATCACGCAGATCGTCGAGGCGAAGTTGGTGGACATTATGCTCATGGCCGCCAGCACCAGCGAAGTGCTGACCATCCACGAACGCCTGTTCGACAAGAGCCCCGTCACGCCCGCCGTTCGCGCCAACGATACGACCGATATTCACATCATTCGGGGTAGCAAATATCCATCATCGCCATCGCTGCCGTTTCGCACGGCGACGCTCGATCACATTCAATGCGGCCATCTCGATTGCAAACCGGAAGAACGCCATCTCGGCGCCAACCTCGGTTTATACAGCATCACGTTCAACAACGATACCGTGCTGGATCGCGCCGCTCTGGAGGAGTACAAGCAATTTCGGCTGGAAGCCGAGCGCAAGGGGTTTCGCCATTTCCTCGAAGTATTCGATCCCAATCGGCCGGAGGCAGTCGAGGCGAGCCAGTTGCCCGGCTTCATCAACGATGCCATCGTCCGCACTCTTGGCGGCGTCACCAGCAGGGGCCGGCCGCTGTTCCTCAAAATGGTCTATCACGGTCCCAAGGCGATGGAGGAACTGGTCCACTACGACCCGCACCTGATCGTCGGCATCCTCGGCGGCTCGGCCGGCACGACCTACGATGCCTTCAAACTGCTCAGCGAAGCCAAGAAATACGGCGCCCGCGTCGCTCTGTTTGGCCGCAAGATCAATAATGCGGAAAACCAGCTCGCTTTTATCCGGTTTTTGCGTCTGATCGCCGACGGTGAAATCGGGCCTGAAGAAGCGGTGCAGGCATATCACGGCGTCTTGCAGCATCTCGGCATCAAGCCTTATCGCTCGCTCGACGACGACATGCAGCTGCAAACCAACATCATGAGCTACGGCGGCAACGGTGTCGTTATGAGCGTGCCGCCGAGTGCGGCTGGGGCGAAAAAGGGCAAACAATCCGTGAGCTGCGCGTGCAAAAGCACAGGGACCGCCGCTTGCGCATGCACCGGCAAGAAATCGAGTAAGGCGGAAACCAACGGCACCGTCGATTTCACGAAGATGACGGCGGCGCAGAAAATCGCCTATCATAAAGCGCGCTGGGACCGAATATTGGGATGATCCGCTCCCACTTGCCCCTTACATTTCTTAACATGACGTAGCTGTTCGCAGGCCGAAGTTGACAAACGTACACAATAAGGCCGGTCGATGAAGGTGCGTCTTGGCTACTTCGGTCGATGTGTCCTCCGCGCATCACATGATGACACGAACCTACGCGGGTGTGTCTGGCCGGAGCGCGCAACGAATATCGGCTTATCCGCCGTTGTCGATGTGTCCTCCTCGCCGAACGCTTCCGCACGAACTCGCTTCGATGGTCACGACCGGAGCGAAGGGGCCACTGGAAGGACCGGCTGCCTTTCTTGATAGAATAGTTCTCGTTGCGAAGCGCTTTGCACCGACCACACCCAACTAAATGACGGACAGCCGGCATGAGCGATCCTAACCAGACCGTGGACGAACCCGGACGGGAATCTGGCTCGCCCGCTCCGGCTGCATCTTCCCCCACGCACATCGGTCGTTACCGCTTCGAAAAAGTCCTCGGTCAAGGCGGTTTCGGCCTCGTCTACCTCGCCCACGATGACCAGTTGCATCGGCTTGATGAATACCATTCTGGATCGAAAGGAACCTCGATGACTACCATTCTGAATAGACTGGGCGGTCTGGTGGTCCTGCTAGGAGTGCTATGCATAGGGTCGGCGCAGGCTCAGTTCCGTGCGGGGGCAGCCGGTTACAACCCGTTTACGGGGAATGGCGGCCGTGCGGGAGTGGGCTACAACCCGTACACGGGCAACGTTGCCGGCGGGCGGACTGCTTATAACCCGTACACGGGGGGATTCGCTCAGCGGCGCACCGTTTACAACCCGTACACGGGAGGAGGGGCCTCCGTCCGGCGCGGCTATAACCCATACACAGGCACAGCCGGCGTTAGCGTTCGCCGTTGGCGCTGAGCCCATCCGGCGCTGGTGGCACTTCCAGAGAAGGAAGAGATGTGAGGTTGTTCCGTCGAGTTGTTGGAGCCACCATGATCGCGACCGTCTCGGATGGCATGTGCTAGTGTTCCTTTGGCACGAATTCGGCACTATCGCCTGAGTCATGCGTCAACTCCAGGCCGAGGACCTTGCCATCTCATCTCAAACCTGTACATTCTTCAGGATACACGCCCCACTTTCATCGATTGTCCGAGTCAACGTCCGGACGGAATCCGCTACACTATAAAGTTCAGCGAACGAAAGGAGACCCCATGAACCGTCTCTGCTGGCGCGCCGCCCTGCTGGCCTGTGCGCTATTCTCCGGCGACCGGGCGCTAACGCAGTTCCCCGGCTACAGCGAGATGTCCCGCTACAGCTACAACCCGATGACCGGCACCACCACCCAGAGCCACGGGTACTACAACCCCTACACCGGCGCCGGGGGTCGCTCGTTCAGTGTTAGCAACCCGTACACGGGCGGCACTTACATGGGCAGCAACGTAGAGGGGATGGACGACTACAACGTGTTCACCGGTGGCCCGGACCCAGCAGCCGTCCGCAACTTTCTCACCCCCAGCACGTTCAGTGGCGGCGGCAGCTCCTTCAAGACCTATTACAATGCCTCTACCGGAACGCGCCTGGAACGTCAGGTCGCCATCAACCCCTACACCGGCACGGTCCACACCTCCGGCAGCGGATACAACTATTTTACTGGCGGCGGCGGCCTTCGCGACGTCGATGCCAATCCGTACACCGGCGGCTACCGCGCGACCGGATCCGTCTACAACGTGTACACTGGCGCGAGTGCAAACTCCGAGCAGTCTTACAACGCCTATACCGGCACTTACAGGGCGGATAGAAACAGCTTTAACCCTTACACCGGAAACCTCCGCAGTTCCAGTGTCACCACCCAGCGCTGACGGTGGGAGTAGCGGGTCGGGGAGGCGGCCCCCGTCGCCAGCCTGGACCCCTCTGCCGCCACCAACGCCCGCAGCATCCGTTGGGGCACCCTGGTCGGCGCTCGCATGGCCGCATTCGCAGCCGAACCGTTCCGTAACTGGGCCGTGCATCTAGGGTGCGCCGTGCGGGGCCATTTCGGCGGAGGAGCAAGGGGGAAGTGTCTTGTTCGATCGCCATGTCTGGGGACGGCGAAGCGAGGGACGACGGTGCGGGATCGCTGCTTGGCGAATGTATTACTGTTGCGAACGATTGGCACACAATCACGAGAGGTTTCCGTAACTGTTTTCGGGTCGCACGACCCGGCAGTCCCATCTCAAAGGAGGCGAGTCGTGAAAGTCCGCACAGGTCTGATGGCGGCGTTGGTTCTCGGCATGCTCATCGGCGCGTTCTTGGCGGGCAGCTATGCCCCGCTGGCGTTCAGCCAGGCCGACGAGAAAGGTGCAGCCCCCCGTGAAGCGGCAGCGCACCCCCGTTACAGTGTGGTGGCAACCGAAGGCCACAACCTCATCGTCACCGACAACAGCAACCACACCCTGTACTTCTACACGATCGAGCGCGAGAAGCCGATCGGCAGTGAGCTGCACTTGCGCGGCACGGTCGATCTGACCCTGGTGGGCAAACCGGTGATCAAGCCTACGCACCTCGTAGGAGAAGAGCGTCGCCAGAAATGAGACATCGGAGCGTTGCCCGGAGGAGGTTTGCAGTCATGAAACAGACGATGGTGTAGGCGGTCGCTGTAATGCTGGCCGTAAGGGACGAACCACTCACGGATACGCGTCCGCGCTGGTCTGCTTGAAGTGAGCTTGCTTCGGGCCGCGGCTGACCTGCCTGATGGATCACGAACTCGACGGCTGCGTGAACGCGGCGTCGAGTTCGTGATCGCCAAAGCCCATCTTCCTTTACGTGAAGCGGTAATCCGCCTCGGCGTGCGAGATGTCCTTTCCACAGGCAACTACTTCTCGAAGTTGTCAGAAGCTCTAACGGCATACGAACAGCAACATGCTGGCAAAGGATGACATCTCTGTGATCCTCGTAGGAAAAATGTGAAAGATCTAGCGATTCGGGCCAAAACGCAGTGGTTGACCACCCACTCTCCGGTTGTCATCCTGGAAGATATGGGAATCCCACGCTGCGTTGACACCGCCGACCAGGCACTTGCGCTGATCCGTAGGTAGGGGAATGCCTCGTTGCATTCCAGCATAACCAACGCCTTCTCGGATACCGGCCGACCTCGGCGTTGCACTCTTGCTCGCCTCGGTGCAATCGACCAAATGGCGCAAGTCGATCTGCGCAACCTGCTCCGGTCCGACACGCCGAGGTGAATTCGCGTCGAAAAGTTTTCTGCTGAGGACCTCTCGACCTGGGGGCGCAAGCCAAGGTCGCTAGCGTGCTGAGGACCGACACGCCGATGCGCTTGCGCAGATGCATTTGGCACGCTTGTTGGCACATTACCCAAATGAGGCCGAGCCTTATTCGCCCCTGAATGGCTGTCACTCTCGGCCCGTGAATGGCTACAACCTGACTTGTTCGGCCTATCGATTTTGGACCGGCAACACTCGTAGGTCAGACTGTCTCGCCTGACAACTGGGCGAAAGACTGACCTACCGTGTGTCGGATGGCTACGCCTAGCCCTGCTCACTCAGTGAAAATGCGGTGAGCGTCCGGCGATATTCGTAGTTGTAGAAATGCGAACTATGGAAATACGGGCCGCTCGGATCGGGGAACGTTTCAGTGGCCGGATCCGGATAGTAGCCCGGATCGGAACTCGGCGCATCTAGTGGATACGCCTGAGTGGGCCGGCGATATTGATACTGATGGAAATACGGACTATGGGCGAACGGGCCGCTTGGATCGGTATCCCTGAACTCCGAACTGGCCGGATCGGGATAGTAATACGATTGAGCCGAAGCCAGACTCGCGTACAGCAGGAGCGCGGCCAGGGCGAGAACATGAGCGCGTATCATGGTTAACGGACCTCCTTTTTAGACCAGTTGAAGCCTTTATCAGCGCTCGCCGGGCTGAGGAGGAGGCGTAGTTCGCCGTTCCCCGCCGGAAGGCGCGGCCGTGGGTTTTTCCATCGCGGCCTTCAGCAACTCCGCGCGGTCAATGAAGCCATCGCGGTTCGAATCGATCTCCGCGAAGTTGGCCAGGATGTGGCCCTTGGCTTCTTCGCGACTGATGCGCCCGTCCTTGTTGGTGTCCAGTTGCTTGAAGATGAAATCAACGCGATTATTGGCAACGTGTTCGCGTCCCGCCTTGAGTTCGTCCGCATCAATTTTTCCATCTTTGTTGCGATCGAGTCTGCGCAAGATTTCGTAGGCTCGCTGCACCTCGCGCTGGCTCTCCTGATCGTCTTCGCTCATCTCGACGAGCATGTAAATCACGTCGGAGGGGCGGCGGCGCGGGCGTAGGTGGGCAACGCCCTGGGCCAACTCCTCGCGGCTGATCTTGCCGTCCTTGTTGGTGTCGACCCGATCGAAGGCCGCGCGATAGGCGGGCGGCAGTTCGTCGCGTTGCAAGAAGCCGTCCCCATTTTTGTCATGATCCTTCAAGAAGCCATCGAGGTCGAACTGGAGTGGTTTTCCGGGCGCCGCGGTTTTCTTCTGCGTCGCGGGTGCAGCCCCTTGCTCTTGAGCCACGGCAAAGCCCACAGCCAGGAGCGCCCATAAGGCAATCGATCCATGCAGCACACGCATGCGATGCTCCTTTCACGACTTCGGCGAGCGAGGCCTGGAAACAATTCCCCGTCCCCGCTTTTTACCTCATCCTTATCATATCGATCTTTGCCAGAATGACGCCCTTGGAACCTCGGCCGCGACAAACTGCCCGCGTCCGCCAGGCACTTCGCCGGCGGACGCGGTTCGGGAGAGAGAGAATTTACCCGCCAGCGCCGGAGCGCTTCGCCGGGCCTTCCTTCGCCTTTTTCGCGCAGTCGTCGCAGCAGACGGTGATGTCCTTGCCGCCGACTTTCACCTTGATGCCGTTGTCCTTGATTTCCCAATCGCACACGGGGCACTTCTTCGTCTTCATGCGATCTCCTCGGAAATGAAATCGAAAGCCACAATCGCCGCGACCCTCGTGGCGATTGTCATGACCGCATGGTAATCGAGAGGGGACAATCAGACTTTCAGGTTCTTGCTCATTTCGCGCAGGGTTCGGCGGCCAGCGTCGCGGCGCACCTTCGAAGGGGTGCAGCCAAATTCGCGGCGAAAGGCGTCGGTGAAGTGGCTATGGCTGGAGAAGCCGAGTTCAAGGGCCAGCGCTGTGAGATCGTTCGCGCCATCGGCCAATCGTTCGAGCGCGGCGCGGAGGCGCAGCCGGGTCAGGTAGCGATGGACCGGCACGCCGGTTCGCTGCTGGAAGATGCGGGCCAGATGAAAGGGCGACGTATGCACGGCGCGGGCAACTTCTTCGAGCGTGATGCGCTCTCCCAATCGGTTTGCAAGATAGGCTTTGGCTGCCTCGATGCGGTCGGCGTGATCGGACTCTGTGCCGTTGCGGCGACGCTTGAGCGGCAGGCCATGCCGCGCGAAGGCGGCTTCCAGAACGTCGGCGAGGAGCTGAAGGGCGGTCCCATCGGCCCACATCGGATCGAGCGAATCGGCCGGGGCAGACTCCAATCGCTGCACCAGATCACGGTGCCGCCAAAACACACCGGTTTCGCACGGTCCGAGGACAAAGGAGAAGGCTCGTTCGGGGCGATCGTCTCCGGCAGGATTGAGTTCGCGGAGGATGTCGCGGAGCACGTGCGGCGCGGAAGTGAATGTGGTCCCGCGATCGCCGCAGTCGGCCGGATGGCTGACGCGATAGGTCGATCCTTGAGCGAAGAACACCGCATGATTGACGTCGGCGGTCAAACTTCGCCGGCCGAAGTGCTTGGCGAACGCGCCGTGCCGCAGAAGCACGATGTCATTTCGATCGGAGTGCTCCTCGGCCGCCGGCCCGCCGCGACAGGCGCGACAGCGGTAATCGCGCACGCGAACGAGAGGGCTATCGTGGAGCACGCGAAACGTGATGGGGATTTCCGTGAAACGCGACATGTACACGGTTGTACAGCAACGAAGAGGAGCAAATCAAGTCGAAAAAGCGTTCCAGTATCAGTTTGCTTTTCCAATACACTCACTCTATTCTGTTGTCTCCAACGAGCAGCATCTCGGAGATCGCCATGAAAGACTTGGAAAGTTTGCAAACCCCGCATTTACATCTCTCGCGCATGACTGCGGATGATCTGGATGATCTGACGCGCATGCACCTTGATCCGCGCGTGATGGCCACTCTCGGCGGCGTCCGCTCCGCGGAGCAGACACGCGATTGGCTGGAGCGGCAGATGGGCCATTGGGAGCGCTGTGGCTTCGGTTTATGGATGGCGCGCGAGCGGCAAACAGGGCAATTCGCCGGACGCGGCGGATTGCATTACATCGAGATCGATGGCCGCGAGGAAATCGAGGTGGGTTACTGTTTTCTGCCGGACTTCTGGGGCCGCGGCCTGGCGACGGAGCTGGCGCGCGAAAGCATCCGCGCGGGCTTCAGCGTGTTGAATGCGCCCGAGCTGGTTTGCTTCACACTGACGACCAATCACGCTTCCCAGCGCGTCATGCAAAAGGCCGGCTTCCGCTACTCACGCGATCTTCTTTACAAGGATTTGCCCCACGTGCTCTATCGTCTTCGCCGCGAAGAATGGCAGCCCGCCCGTTTCGTCGTTTCCAAGGATGCCGGAGAAGGCGAATCGAGGCGAGAGAGGGAGCAGTAAGCCGCTCGCATCTCTCGCCCATCGATTGTGGGTATCCAAGCCTGACGCGTGAGCGAAGGCAGCCTTCGCTCACGCGTCAGGCTTGGATACCAATCAACATGCCTCGTCTCGGTTCAGGCCGCCGCCAGTCTCACAAATTGCCGAGCGGGAAGCCTACATTGGAGGGGACGCTGCCGGCCAGGCCGCCGGTGCTGCCCAGCTCTTGCATGATCAGACCGAACGCCGAGTCGAGCAGCGATGTCGGGTTGCTGGCGGCGCCGCTGGGCAGTAGCGACTGCAACCCCCCGAGGTTCAGTTGGCCCAACATTGCGTCAATCTCCAGGGTCGCGAGCAGACCCCCCGGCAGAGTGCTCGTCGTGGAATTGCCAAGCAAAGTGGTTCCTAGAGTGAGAGTGTTGGATAGCGCGATCAGATCCGTGAAGACCTGGTTGAAGAGCGAGCCGTTGGCACCGCCGTTGAGTCCCCCCAACAAGCCGGCGCCGGCAAGAGCGACAAGCCCCCCTCCCAGCGCTGGATTGGCGTTTGCGCTTGCCGCATCGAGCAGCGTGGGTGTTGGGAATGGAAGACTGGGAAAAGTGGACGGGACGGTTCGGTCCTCCAGGGTTTCGACAAACAAACCAGCATGCCGTTCCGGAGCCTTGGTCGTTCGGCGCACTGGTTCTTTGTGCTCACGCCGCCACCGGAATACTTGACCGATCTTCATGCAGGGTCCTCCTTAGATTCGGACGAACAAGCGCCCCACAGGACGAGCTGCCTCCGCGGCATCCTCCGACGTGGGGCAGGGACGATTCTTCCCACCATCGACGGGAAAAAATCGCGATCATTTAGGGGCTAGGCGTACTGTCTCTTGACGCCCGCTCAGGAGCGGCAAGCTGCGGCAACGAGCTTGGCATCCACGGGGATGGCCGACAGGGAGAGTCCGACGAATCATGAATCCTTTCTCCGTTCGACCCGTTTCTTTTGGCGACCGAAAGGACGAGGCCCATGCTTTGTGCTTTGAGCCGATGAGCGGAAGGCGAGTGAATGACGGCTCCCTTTCCTCCCGCGAGCGGCAAACCCGTTGCAGATGGAGTGCCGGGGCATGCCGTACAAGGGATAAAGAGATCGTTCCGTGCTGGATTTAGAGTAGCGTTTATGCAAACGTTTATCATATTGGAACTTAACTCAGATGAACATTTGGAGAAAGATTTTCCAGACTGCGGGCGGTCGGCAGAGGTGAGATCGGCTGGGGCGAAATGAGAAGAACACGCCTGCGCATGAGGAAAACGCATTCTCAGCGGAATCGGGGACGACGAATAGAGGCGAGAGACGGAGCTGTGATTCGCTCGCATCTCCCGCCTTGGGGACGGCACGCTTCCTTAGCGATGCATGCCTCTTCTCGGTTCAGGCCGCGGACAATCTCAGACCTTGCCAAGCAGGAGGCCAAGGTCGGAGCCGAGGGAGCCGAGCGTACCGCCCAGGGTGGACGTGACGCCGCCGGCAAGACTCCCGATGCCGCTCATCTCTTGCGAAAGCAGAACGAACAGGGAATCGAGCAGCGATGTCGTGCTGCTCGTGGCTCCGGTGGTCAGATCCGACAGCAACCCCGTAAGGTTCAGGGTGCCCAGCGCTGAGTCCACTTGCGTGACAGTGGTGCCGATTGTGCTGCCGAGGACCGTCGTGAGCTGGGCCAGAGTCGGCGTGGTCAGGCTGGGCACTAACCCCAGAAGGTCGCTGAGCGTCCCGGACAGAGTGTTGAGGGTGCCGGATACATTCGTCAGCGCATCGGTGACCAACACCGAAGTGCCGCTCATGGAGGTGCCGAGGACGCTGGGCAGTTGGCCGGCGAGCGTGTTGAGGCTGCCGCTGATACTTGACAAACTGCTGGAGGCGTCGCCAAGCGCCGAGGTCAGGAACGTTTTGGCATCGCTGAGCGACAGCGTGGCAGTCTGCGGCAGCGTGCCGGAGAGGGTGATGAGGCTGTTGTTGACGGCGCCCACGCTGGTGGTCACGTCGAGCAGCACGCTATTGAGGATCGCCCCGGCTTGGCTGGCCGAGCTTGCCGTCACCCCGGTCAAGGAGCTGGTTAGCCCGGTCAAGTTGCTGTTTACAATGCTCAGGCTGCCGGCAATGTTCTTCTCCACGGCACTGAGCAGCGAAGTCGTGCTGATGGTCGTGCCGCTTGTCAGGCTGCTCAGGTTGGTCGCCAGAGACGTGGTGTTGCTGGCGACGTTGGTAAGCAGTGTGCTCAGGGCAGAGGTGGTGCCACTCAAAGTGGTGCTGGTCAGACTGGGCGCCGCGGCGCTGACAGCGTTGAGCGTGCTGGTAACGGATTGGAGACTGCTGGCGATGTCTCGGATCGAACTGCTCAGGGTGCTGGCCGCCTGGCTCGAGGCGGGGTCGGCGAAGCCCGGCAGCAGATCGGCGATGCCGTTGAGTTGGCCGATCGCCGTGTTTACTTGACCGGCCGTCGTGGACAGGATCCCCGGCAGGGTGCTCGTCGTTGCACTACCTAGCGAGGTGATGTCCTTGGTGAGACTGCTGGAAAGGGTCTTCAGATCGCTGACAGCCTCGTTGATGAGCGTGGACATCATAGGAGTGGTACTCACGGAGCCTTTGGCACTGGCGTTGAGTCCCGCGAAGAGTCCGGCGCTGGCAAGGGACTGAAGCTCCGCTCCTAGCCCGGAATTGGCATTGCCGTTGAGGCTCGCCGCGATGGGGAGCGTGGGGATTGGGAAAGGAAGACCAGGGAAGGTGGAAAGGACGGTGCGGTCTTCCAGGTTTTCGACCAGCAAAGGAACTTGTTTCGCCGACGCTTTGGTTGTTCGGCCGACAGAATCTTTGCGCGCACGCCGCGAGGCGAGGAATTGACCGATCTTCATGCGGAGTTCTCCTTCTTTTGGGCGAACAAACGCCCCACAGGACGGACTACCCCCGTGGCATCCTCCGGCGTGGGGCAGGAACGATGCTTCCCGTCATCGACGGGGAAATAATTGTGGGATTCGGGGCCGGATGCGCGCGAGGCATCGGCCGCGATGATTTAGGGGCGAAGCAGACCGTCCCTCATCGCCCACACACGAGCGGCAAGCGACGGCAGCAAAAGGCTTGACATCAACATGGATGGCCGACTCACGCTCCATGCTTTTGAGCCGGTGAGCGGAAGGGAGTGAATAACGGCTTCCTTTCCTCCCGCGAGCGAGAGAGGAGTTGCAGATTGAATGCCGAGGTTCCCCGTGCAAGAAATGAAGACATTATTTTGTGCTCAATTATGGATTTTAACGTCGCAAACCTTTGTTATATTGGCAGTTAAGAAACATGATCATTCAGGAAAATGTCGCGGCGAAGGACGAGAGGGGCCCGGGCGGAGATGCTTCTCGAAAAAATGAGAAGAATGGACCTGCGCATACGGAAAACGCTTTCTCAACGCGCGAGGCAAGGCGCGTAGAGCCGCGACCGTAAGGGAGCGGTTACGAAGACCGCTCCCTTACGGTCGCGGCTCTACGCCCGCTGTATGCGCGAATCGGAATTGCGCAGCTCAAGAATCGTGCAATTCGGGGAACACGTCGGAGGACAGGCCGGCGTCGCGGATTTGCTCGGTTAGCTTCTTGACGGCGGCGAAACGATAATTGGCCACCTGCTGCTCGCTGATCTTGAGGAAAGCGGCGACATCGCGGTTGGCGAAGCCCTTGACCCACAATAGCTCCAGCACTTTCAGCCGTACCCAATCGCCTTTTTCCTGGAGGCCGCGAAGAATTTGGCCGAGGCAGCGAACGATGGCGGCGCTTTCCAGCTCCTGCCGCTCTTCGCTCCGCGCGGCGCTCGATGCTCCCGGATGTTCGTCGATTTGCTGATTGAGCAGATCGGAGGAGCTGTCGCTGAGCGAGCGCAGCGGATGCCGGCCATTGCGGCGGAGGTGGTCGGTCAACTTGTGGGAGGCGATGGTGAAGAGATAAGTTTGCAGTTCGCGGCGGTCGTCGAAGTTGGGCAGGCTGTTGAGGAAGCCGACGAAGGTTTCCTGTACTACGTCCTCGCTGGCATCGCGGTCGCGGAGGCGGCGCTGAACGAAGGCCAAAAGTCGGCCCTCGTAGCGCGAAATGAGCGTCTCCCAGGCGCGCGAATCGCCCTGGCGTATCTGCTGGATCAGCAGGCGATCGCTTTCGGAGGGCATGGATGATTACCCAACCACGAACAGACCCGCGACGATGACCACGAGGACACTGATGGCCGCGATTCGCAGCAAGCGCGTGTAGTAGCCCTTGGTCGCCTCTTCCAGACGCAGATAGCCACCCACGACCCCAATCAAGGCGACCGCGCCGATGAGGCCGAACAGCGAGTGCTTCTGCCGTTCCTTCATGCGCTGATGCTGGGCTTGCTTCTGGATGTCCGGGACCTGGCTTTCTTTAATCGTCAATTGCATGGAGACAACGTACATGGTGCCATCTTTGGAGATCCCTTCGGCCACGTCAAATTTCTTCACATCTGGCTCGCCATCAAACGCAACCATGCCTTTTTCGTAGAGATATTCCGGCGGCGGCGACCAGCCGAAATCCGTGTTCTCAGCCAACCAACGGGAGGCGCGCCTGACAGCATCCACTTCGGCTTCCTTTGGCGTCAAACCATAGCCCTTAAACTTCTCCTGAATGCGGATTTTCTCCACTTTGGGCGGCTTGGGATGGGGCGATTGTGCGGAGCAAGACGCCTGAATGCCGCCCGCGAGGAGGCAAAACACAAGCAGATGGAGCCAATCGGAGATACGCATTTGAACATCCTCCTCCATGCTCGGCGAGCGGGGTCGCGTCAGCGCCCCGAGAAGAAGCACTCGGGGCGCTGACGCGACCCCGCTCGCTAAGCGCTATCACGCATAACGCAGGCGCAGGCGCTTGGCGCTGGGCGCCGGCGGTTGCTCCCAAGGACTCACCAATTGCACAATCGCGGCTGTCATCATCAGTACGAGGACAAAAAGTCCCGGATTGGCATTGCTCAGGGGGCGAATGAGTAACATCAGAACCAGCCCCCAGAAGCCGGCACCCAGGATCGGCGCGAAGCTGAAACGATGGGTACGGCGACGGGCGGTCATGCGCCACCAACGCATGGCGAAAAAGGCCAGGGCATAGAAGCTGAAATACGATGCTTCCGTCACTCCTGCCGAGGGGATCTGCTCGATTGGGGGCAGCGTGAGCGAGCCGCCATCCATCCACCAGCCGCCCAGGCCAACCACTCCGCCGATCACCAGCAGGGTGAAGCGGCGCAGCCAAGAATCGCCCCGGCGGTCGGTCCAGAACTTGGACGGAACCAGGACCGCCCAGCAGGCAGCCACGGTCGGGAAGAAGACGCGGCCCATCTCCAGCAAGACATCGTTGGCGTTCGGCTGTTTGATGGCGGTCCACAAGATGCTGCTCAGGCCGGTGAACAAGACGGCCAAAAGCATCGAGCCGCACAGTTCCATCAGCTGAGCGCGGCGAGACACGGCCGGCAGAGCGACGAGAACCGGCTCGGGTGGACGGGGCGAACGCGCCGGCGCAGCGGCAGCCCTGGGGGGTGGGGTGGGCGCCGCGGCCGGCACGCGGGAGGACTCGGTTCCCAGCGCCTCCACGGCGCGGGCCATTTCAGCCATGCTGGCGTAGCGCTGCGAAGGATTCTTCGCCAGCGCCTTGGACACAATCGGCAGATATTCGGCTGGTATCTTGCTCAAATCCGGCGGCGTGGTCAGATGCTTCATCAAAATCTCGCCGCAGCTTTCGCCGTCGAACGGCACATGGCCAGTCAGCATCTCGTAGAGGATAATGCCGGCGGCGTAGGTATCGACCGGCTTACCGTAGTTGCCGGTCGAGATCTCGGGGGCCATGTAATGGACCGTACCGACGCTGTGCGTTTGAGCGGTGCGCTGGCTGCTGCCGATCGCCTTGGACAGACCGTAATCGCCGACCTTGACCGTGCCGTTTTCAAGAAAAATGTTGGCCGGCTTCAAGTCGCGGTGAACGATGCCGTGATCGTGCAGGTAAGCCACGGCGCGGGCCAGGCCGAGGAACCATTCGCGAGCCAATTCGCGCGGCAGGCCACCTGGATGCCTGCCGAGAACGACGTTGAGCGGCTCGCCGGCGATGTACTCCATGACAACCCAGTGATCGCCCTGGTTATCGCCCTTGAGGTCGTAGAGGTTGACGAGATTGGGGTGCTTCAAGTTGAGGCACTGCGCTACGCCACGCAATTCGATCTGCGTGTCGCCGCGCACCAGCTTCAGGGCGACTTCCTTGCCGCCATCGCTGACGGCGAAGTAAACCTCGCCGAAGCCGCCGCGGCCAATGCCGCGCTTCAGCGTAAATCCATCCAGGGGTCGTTGTCCCGAACTGTAGGTGAACTTCATAACATCCCCCTGCTTGTGGCGATGTCTCCATCCTTATATTCGCCGGAGACGGCGGATTCTTAGCAAAAAATCACCCTTGCTTCCGCTTTGGGTTAGCAAGGATATTACCCCAGCCGCACCGCCACGGGTTCAATGGCAAAGCAAATATTTTCGCCGTTCACCGTGGCTTGTGGATCGCTCAACAACAAACGCTCGCCGCTTGTGTGTCCATTGATGTACAGTTTGCTGGCATGTCGAATGCCCAACGTATCTTTCTGGCGGAACAACACGAGCGGCTGGCTCAGATCGGGCACGTTTATATGCACCTGCGGCCCGTCGCCGAGAACCAGCGTGTCGGCCATCAACAAGATGGCATCGACGGACAGCGGTAAACGATGGCCGCTGACGAGATCCAGCCGGGCGCTTGTACTGATCGGCACCGGCATGTGAAACTGAAGCTGACACGAAGCGCCCAGCGTAATGCGGTCGCCGGCTTGCAACAGAGTCCGCGTGACCTCTCGGCCATTCACCTGAATCGGCCGAACTGCTTCCAGCACATAACCTTCCGCGTCGCGTGACAGACTAGCGTGCAGCCGGGAAACGTCAGCGACCAGGGGAATGTCCACGTGTCCATCATGGATCGCTTGCCCAAAAGTCACCCGCGCTCCCAAACATACAAGATAACCACCGACGCCGTCGATCCACAACAAAAATCGCACGGGCAAACCGCCATCGCACGGTGGCTCCGGCGCCACACCGTTGGTCGAGGCGGCGGGACCGGGCAAAGCGATTGTCACTGGCTGGATGGCCTTCCAGGCTCGGGTCCGTGCCGTGCGGGCCTCGGCATGTCGCGGAGCGATGGCCAAGACCTGCTCGGCCACTTCGACCACTTCGCGCCACCGCTCCTTTTCCGCGGCTTCGTGCAGCCGAACCAACAGACCTGGAAAGATCTTCCGATGTTGGTCGAGGTCATCGGCGAAGCGATCAAGCGCGGCGGGGCGATCCAGCAAGCGACGGCGAACGCGGTCCACGGCATCGCGGGCCGAGGCCAACTCGCCACGCTCGGCCAAGTCCCGCGCTTGCAGCCAATCGCGGGCCGCTTCCTCCAGCACTTGCAATTCCGCGGAGCGTGCTCGGCGTTCCCGCAGATGGGCGATAGCTTCGTCGGCCCGTCGCGGATCGCCCGCGTGCAAAAGCGCCCGAACCTCGGCGACACCCAAGCGAATCAATGTCTGGCGGAGCGAATCCACGCATTTTACCGCGGCTTGCAGCTGTTCCGCTTGGAGCAGGTCGCGCCAGGCACCCTCGGCATCTTCTTGTTTCAGGTGTCGCTCGCCGCGCTCAACATAGGCATGGACGAGTTGGGCCAGCAATTCGTTGACGGCACGATGGTCGCGGATGCACGGCTGGGTCAGCACACGATGCGCCTCTTCCAGACGCCCGTGTTTCAGCGCTTCACGCGCCTGCCGAATTGCCAACCATGCGAAGCCAAACATTTCCTTTAGCTCCGACGCTTCAGGGAAGCGTCGCTCACCAGACAAGAGCGGAGGGCGTCCGCCTCCGGACAGCCAGACTGCCGAAGGGCTGACGCCCTCCGCTCGGGGTTCAGGTTCAAACCTATGGGGAGCGTTGACCGTAAAACACTCCGTGATTACTTCTCCTCGTCTTTATCAGCGGAGACCTTCTCGGTCAGACCGCCATCGTCCTCTAGCGCCTTGCTGGCAGCCTTGAGAACTTCCTCACGGCTCTTGCCTTCTTCCACCACCGGAGACGCGCTGCGGTAGCCATACTTCGTCAGCAGCTTCATCTCGCGTTCCGCGGTGTTGAGGCGGGTTTCGATCTCCTTGGCCAACTCGTGGCAACGATTGATGGCGCTGTCATCTACCTCAACCGTGGTGCCGGTCTGCTGCATTTTGACGGTTTCGAGATGATTGGCCAAACGTTCCGCGAGCAGCATCAGGTTTTCTTTCTCGTTTTTCATCTTGGTCAAGCGAACGTGAGCGGTTTCCAAAGCCCGCTTCTTCTCTTCGAGCACCTTCTCGTGGATCTTGTTTCTGTCCTTGAGGCAGGTGTACTCGGTGACGGTGCGATCGAGTTTGCGCGTCAGCTCGGGGACTTCCGCCCTGACGAACCGAGGAGACTCCAAGTTCGTCCGCATGTCGGTGATCTCCGTCCGCAGGCTACGAAGGTGCTTGCGCTGGGCGGCGACATCTCTCTCGAACTGCCCGACTTCTTCTTCCATCGCGGCCACCCGGCCGATGTTTTTCCGAATCTCGTTGTCGATGTTGCCGATTTCCTTATTCAGCTGCTTGAGCTGAACTTCCGGCGGCACCATATGCCTGACCGAGCTGCAGCAGTTGCCGAGCCAGACCATCGGCGAGACCTTGGTCACCTTGTTGAGCACCACCATACCGGCGATGACGGCGACGATTGCGATCAGAAGCTTTTTCAGCATGACGTTGAACCCCTTTCCAAGTAGAACGTTACACCATGTGGAGGGAACCAACGAGATGTACGGTCGGCTCCACCTAGTATTGTATTCGTTCCGCGAACGAAGTCATTTAGCAGATTTGGAAAAATTCGTAGAACAGGCGAAAGCGCGATTTTTGCCAGCCTGCAGCGCAAGCAAGGGTGAAGCCTTCCCTTGCTTGCGTTGCAGGCTGGCTAGGAGAGTTTCTTGATGTCCATAATTGTTATCGCCGGCATTTTTTACGATACCGACGGCGACCGCGTAGTGATGCACGCCATGCCCCTGCTTTTGGGCGCGCTGTGCTGCCTGGCCATCGCCTATCGCTATTACAGCGCTTTTCTGGCGGCGAAAGTAGCCGCCCTCGACGATTCGCAGTTGACGCCGGCGCATCGTTTCAACGATCACCAAAACTATCACCCGACCAGCAAATGGGTGCTGTTCGGCCATCACTTCGCGGCCATCTCTGGAGCGGGACCGCTCATCGGTCCGGTGTTGGCGATCCAGTATGGCTACATGCCGGGTCTGTTATGGCTGGTAATCGGCGTGTGCCTTGCGGGGGCGGTGCAGGACATGCTGGTCCTGGCGGCGTCGGTGCGGCGCGGCGGCAAATCGCTGGCCGAGATCGCTCGCAGCGAGCTGGGACCGTGGGCCAATCTCGTCGTTTCGGCAGCAATTTTGTTCATCGTCGTCATCGCCCTGGCCGGGCTGGGCGTCGTTGTCGTCAAGGCGCTGGGCGGCGAGGAAGTGAAGCTGCCGGCCGGAATGCAGATCAAACTGCCACCGGGGACCGACCCGACATTTTTGTGGTCCCCCGACGCGATTTCCGCGACGGATCGATTAACTTTTTATCTCGTCGAGTTTCCTAAAGGCTGCCAGATCGCTTACCAGCCCTCGGATGCCCAGGCCACCGAGACAACTCGACCCGAATCCTTCCGGGTGCTCGTGCCGCAAAAACTAGGTTTACCTACCAATAAGCCGGTCCCGCCGGGTCAACTCTTGACGGCGACCTTGCCGGAGGGTTGCGTACAGCTCGTTCCCGGTTCCTCTTGGGGCGTCTTCACCATCGCTTGTACGATCCCCATCGCTCTCCTTGTCGGCTGGTACATGTATCGCTTTCGTCCGGGAAAAACCGTCGAGGCGTCACTGATCGGCGCGACGTTGACGCTGGCCGCCGTGGTCGCCGGTAATTGGATTCCCGGCTCGCCGTGGGAAGGCTATTTCGCACTCGGCAAGGGGCAAACTGTGTTCGCCCTCTGCGCCTACGGTTTCGTCGCCTCGGTGCTGCCGGTGTGGCTGCTGTTGGCGCCGCGCGATTATCTGTCGAGCTTTCTGAAAATCGGCACTATCGCCTTGCTCGTCATCGGCGTCTTTTGGGCTGATCCGAAGCTGCCGAGTCCCGCGTACAATCCCGTCTTCGTCTGGGGAGGGCCGACGTTCCAGGGGCACCTGTTTCCCTTTGTGTTTATCTGCATCATGTGCGGGTCCATCTCCGGATTTCATGCGCTGGTGTCGTCCGGCACCACGCCGAAGATGATCGATAAGGAAAGCCACGTCCGCACCATCGGCTACGGAGCGATGCTGATGGAAGGACTGGTTGGCATCATGGCGCTCATCGCGGCGGCGTCGCTGGACCCGAAGCTCTACTACGACATCAACGTGCCGCTGGATCAGGCGCAGAAATGGCAAGAGCCGCTAGACAAGATGTACGTCGAGCTGGGCAACGTGAGCGGCCCGGAACATCTGAACCTGGCGCAGGTGGAGCAGAACGTCGGCGGCGAATCGCTGCGCGGCCGCACTGGCGGGGCCGTCACCTTGGCCGTCGGCATGTCGCACATTCTCACCAAACCGCTGTCGCAATTGGGTCTGCCGTTCCAGACGCTGATGAAATACTGGTATCACTTCGCCATCATGTTCGAGGCGCTATTCATCCTGACGACGATCGACGCCGGCACGCGCATTGGCCGCTTTCTCGTGCAGGAAGCGTTGGGCCGTGTTCATCCGAAATTCGCGCAAACGGATTGGTGGCCGAGCGCTCTCCTGGCGACATTTCTCGTGACAGTGGGCTGGGGCTTGCTCGTGGCAACGGGATCCGTGGCGACGATCTGGCCGATGTTCGGCATCGCCAATCAACTGTTGGCTGTGATCGCCCTGGCGCTGGTAACGACGCTCCTGTTCAACACCGGCCGCGGCCGCTATGCCCCCGTGACGGTTCTGCCGATGCTCTTCGTCATCGCCACGACGATGACCGCGGGCGTGCAAATGTGCAGCGGCAAGTTCATCGATTTGATGCGGCAGGGGCAAGTCCTGACCGGTGCCATGAGCCTGGCGATGACGATTTTCGTGATGACGAGCGTGGCGACGCTGTTGATCCTGGCCGTCAGCCGCTGGACGATGGTGTCCAAAGGATTGATCGACGTGCAAAAAGACCAAATCTCGCTCCAAAAACAATGAATTCAAATCGCTCTCCGACAGCATCGGAAGGTGGATCGTGATGCCCAAGCCAAATGGAATACCCATCCAAGGTGATGCCCGGCAGCTGTATGAGCAGCTGGTGGCAAGCATCAACGGGATTGTGTGGGAGGTCGATGTTGCCACGTTCCTCTTTACCTTCGTGAGCGAACAGGCGGAGCGTTTGCTGGGTTATCCCCTGGGGCAATGGTTCTTACCGGGGTTCTGGCTGGACCACCTTCACCGGGATGACCGCGAGTGGGCCTACGAGTTTTGCATGAAGGCCACGCGCGAGAAGCGCCCTCACGAAATGGAATACCGCATGATCGCCGCCGATGGCCGGGTCGTCTGGCTGAGGGACATTGTTAGCGTGACCGTGGAAGGGGGCGTCGCCACCAAGCTCCGCGGCATTATGGTAGACATCACGGAACGCAAACGGGCCGAGGAGGCGCTGCGCGAGAGCGAGGAGCTTTTTCGGTTCTTGGCCGAAAAGAACCCCGATCCGATCATGCTGCTGGATGAGGAAGGCCGCCCCGTTTACGTAAGCCCTGCCTTTCGCCGCCTGCTCGACAGGGATCCCACGATCGCCCTGTTCGAGGACGTTCATCCCGACGATCTCGAGGAAGCGCAGCGGGCATGGCGGGAGGTCTGGGCAAAGGGCGAGTCGTTCGCCACCTTTCGCCTTTCCCACGCGGACGGCTCGTGGCGGATTTTTGAAGCGTGGGGCTCGCTGGTGCAGTACAAGGGCAAGCCGCATGCCCTCGGCGTCAGCCGTGACATCACCGAGCGCAAACGGGCAGAGGAGGCGCTGAGGCACGCCGAAAACCAGCTGCGCACCCTGATCGAGCATTACCCCGACTACATCGCCCGCTTCGACGGGCAGTGCCGCCACCTCTACGTCAGCCCCTCGGTTACGCGGGCGTTCGGGATGCCGCTGGAGCAATTCGTCGGCAAGACACTTCACGAGATGTCCCCCGCCGGGCCGCCCGGACAGAACGAGGCCTTGGAGGCGGGGATTCGGCGGGCGTTGGAGCACGGCGTCCCGAACACGCTCGAAGCGCGGTGGCCGACGAAGGAAGGCGAGCGGGTTTTCGAGGTCCGCCACATCCCCGAACGGGACGAGCACGGCCGGATCATCGGTGTTCTGGGCCTGACGCGCGACATCACCGAACGCAAACGGGCCGAGGAGGAGCTGCGTGAGAGCGAAGAGCTTTTTCGGTTCCTGGCGGAAAGTACCAACGATGCCATCGTGCTGCGGAACGAAGAGGGCCGCCCTGTCTACGTAAGCCCTTCTTTCCGCCGCCTCTTCGACAGAGATCCGGAGGCGCTTGTCAAGAGCATTCATCCCGAGGATTTCGAGGCGGCGCGGCGGGCGTGGCGAGAAGTCTGGGCCAAGGGCGAAGCGTTCGCCACCTATCGCATTGCCCAAGTGGACGGCTCCTGGAGAATTCTTGAGGGGGGCGGCTGGCGTGTGCAATATAAGGGCAAGCCGCACGTTCTGAGCGTTGTCCGCGACGTCACCGACAAACGGCGGGCCGAGGAGGAGTTGCGGCGAAGCGCGGCTTATCTAGCGGAGGCACAGCGGCTGAGCAAAGCCGGCAGTTGGGCCTGGAACGTGGCAACCCGCGAGTTCGTTCACTGGTCCCAGGGGCACTACATCTTGCACGGACTCGATCCCCAAAAGGGGATTCCCTCCTGGGAAGAAGCATCGCACTCCATTCATCCGGAAGATCGAGCCAGATGCCTCGAAGCCATTGAGAAGGCGATCCAGGAACGAACCGCATGTGAGTTCGAGTATCGATCTATCCTCCCAGACGGTTCAATCAAGCACATCCACTTGGTCGCCCATCCGTTTTTCAACGAAACTGGCGAGCTTGTTGAGTACGTCGGGACGGAAATGGACATCACCGAGCGCAAACGAGCCGAGGCTGCTCTGCGCGAAAGCGAGCAGCGCTACCGCGAGGTGTTCAACTATTCCTCTGAGTGCATCTTCCTGATTGACGTGTCGCCCGATGGCCGGTTCCGGTTCGCGGCCTTCAATCCTACCGAGGAGAAAGCTGCCGGCTTTGCTTCCGCGGAAGTTGCCGGGAAATTCATTGAAGACGTCCTTCCTCCTCACCTCGCCGCCGCCGTTATCCCCAATTACCGCCGGTGCGTCGAGGCCGGCACGCTCATCAGCTATGACGAGGAGTTGGATCTGCCGACCGGCCGCAAGAGCTTCCACACAACTCTCATCCCGGTGCGCGACGAATCCGGCCGAATCTATCGCCTCATCGGAATCGGGCACGATGTCACCGCCACTCGGCGGGCCGAGGCGGAGCTGCGCCGCAGCGAGGAAATGCTCCGGCGAGCCCAGGGGATCGGCCACGTGGGCAGTTGGGTTTTCGACGTGGAGGAAGGCGTGTTCATCGGCTCGGAAGAAGGCTGCCGCATGTGTGGCTGGGAGTCTGGCCCTCACCGTGGAGAAGAATTGATTGCCCTTGTCCATCCCGACGACCTTCCCCGCATGCAAACGGCCTGGCAGGCGACCCTGGACGGCGCCCCGTATGAGATCGAACACCGGCTGGTGGTCGATGGAAAGCTTCTCTGGGTGAACGTTCGCGCGGAGCCGGAACTCGATGCCGAGGGACGGGTCATACGGATCACGGGCGTGACTCAGGACATCACCGAGCGGAAAGCGGCGGAGGAAGCCTTGCGCGCCTCACTGCGGGAGAAAGATGTTCTCCTGAAAGAAGTTCATCACCGGGTCAAGAACAACCTTCAGCTCATCAGCAGCTTATTGGCCTTGCAGGCCGGCAAGATGAAGGACCACGCGGCCGCCGAGGCTTTCGCCGAAAGCCAGAATCGGGTCCGATCCATCGCGCTGGTCCACGAAAACCTTTACCGTACCGGCGACCTGGCCTCGGTCCGCCTGTCTGGACACCTGGACAGTCTCTGCGCCCACCTTCTTCGTTCGTACAACATCGATCCCGACCGGATCAAGCTCGATCTTCGGGTCGCGGATGTCACGCTGGATCTGGATCGGTCGATCCGCCTGGGGCTTCTCGTTAATGAGTTGGTTTCTAACGTCTTCAAGCACGCCTTTCCCGGCGAGCGAAGCGGCCGTGTCCTCGTAAAACTCGACATGCCCCGCACGGGATGCTATATTTTGGTCGTGTCCGACAACGGAGTGGGACTTCCCCCGGACCTGGTGCCGGGCCATTCCGACTCGCTTGGCCTGCAACTTGTCGCAGATCTGACAGAACAATTGAGTGGAACTCTTGGCCTGGACCGCGAGGGGGGAACGACTTTTACCATCCGTTTTCCGGCGCGTTGCCAAGAGGACTCTCGCTCATGAACGCAGCCACGATTCTTATCGTCGAGGACGACCGGATCGTCGCCCGGGACATTCAGAATCGGTTGACTCTCCTTGGGTACTCCGTGGTTGGCGTGACGCGCTTTGGGGAGGAGGCGATCCAGCTGGCGGCCCAGCTGCATCCCGACCTGGTCCTGATGGACATCCGCCTTGAGGGCGCCATGGACGGTGTGACCGCGGCTCAGGAAATCCGCAATCACCTTCATCTACCGATCATCTACTTGACTGCCTACGCGGACGAGGAAACGCTCGACCGCGCCCGCGTGACCGAGCCGTTCGGCTATCTCCTCAAACCCTTCGAGGAACGCGAGTTGCGCACGGCCATCGAGATGGCCCTATACAAACACCAAGCCGAGCGCAAACTGCGCGAGAGCGAACGCCGCTACGCCGTTACCCTGTCGAGCATCGGCGATGCCGTCATCGCGACCGATAGTCAGACTCGAATTGAGTTTTTGAACCCGGCGGCGGCCAAACTGACCGGTTGGCACCCGGAGGAGGGGGTCGGCCAACCGCTTCATGAGGTATTCCGCATCATTAATGAGCAGACTCGGCAACCTGCCGAGAACCCCGTGGCCAAGATCCTCCGCGAAGGCAAGGTAATCGGACTGGCCAACCACACGAAGCTCCTGTCCCGCGACGGCCGCGAGATCCCCATCGAGGATTGTGGCGCGCCTATCATCGATGACAAGGGCAGAATTACCGGCTCGGTGCTGGTCTTCCACGACGTTAGTGAACGTCGGCGGCTTCAAGAGCAATTCCTCCAGGCACAGAAAATGGAGGCGGTAGGCCGGCTGGCCGGCGGGGTGGCCCACGACTTCAACAATATCCTCACCATCATCAACGGCTACAGCCAACTGGTGTTCGACAGCATCAACCCGGACGATCCGAACCGCCAATTGCTCGCTGAGGTCCTCAAGTGCGGCGAGCGCGCTGCCAAGTTGACCCGCCAACTACTGGCCTTTAGCCGCAAGCAGATGCTTCAACCCCAAGTCGTTAGTCTCAACGCTTTGCTCACGGATTTGCTCAAGATGCTCGCACGACTGATTGGCGAGGACGTTGAGCTGGACTTCGTGCCGGACCCCGCTTTGGGTTTGGCGAAGGTCGATCCCGGACAGTTCGAGCAGGCCATCATCAACCTGGCCGTCAACGCTCGCGACGCCATGCCGCACGGGGGGCGACTGATCCTCGAAACCCACAACGCCGAGTTGGACGCGGACTACGCCGAGCATCATCCGGACGTCCGGCCGGGCAACTACGTCTGCGTGTCCGTCAGTGATACCGGGCACGGCATGGACGAAGCGATCAAGGCCAATATCTTCGAGCCGTTCTTTACTACCAAGGGGCTGGGCAAGGGAACGGGCCTGGGCCTGGCAATGGTTTACGGCTTCGTCAAGCAATCGGAGGGACACATCGAGGTTTTCAGCGAGCCAGGCCAGGGCACGATGTTTCGCGTCTACTTACCGCGCGCGGTGGAGACAACGCCCTCTCCGAAATCGTCCGCGGAACATCCTACCATCCCCAAGGGCACCGAGACGGTCTTGCTGGTCGAGGATGAGGACGCCGTTCGGAGCCTGTCCAAGATCGTCTTGAAGGCGTGCGGGTACACGGTTTTGGAGGCGGGCGACGGTCAGGAAGCGGTTTCCATCGCCCAGCAACACCAAGGCTCCATCGATCTCCTCTTGACGGATCTGGTGATGCCGCGAATGAGCGGCCATCAACTTGCCGAGCTGCTGGTGCAAACCCGACCGCACCTGCGCATTCTCTTCATGTCCGGCTACACCGACGAGGCCATCCGCGGCCACGGCCAGGATCAGGCAACCGTCGCGCTGCTCGAAAAACCGTTCGCCCCCATCAACCTGGCGCGAAAAGTCCGCGAGGTTCTCGACGCGGAAAAGAACCGCTAGCCGAAGCCGCCGTCGCTAGGGCTTGGGGCTAGTGTCGAATAGGCATACCTACCGCGGCCGGAGCCTGGCGGCGCTTGGCCGCGTCCCAGAGTTGGAAGCCGATGTCGGTTCCGTCGGGCATCCGGCCCGTGTGATCGAGAGCGCCCTGGTTGTCCACGCGGTCTTGACCAATGGAGTAGATGAGGACGCCGTCGGCAACCTGGCGATAGCGCAGCGGCTGACCGTCAAAAGGATCCGTCGGGATTTCATCGAGGTATTCCGGCACGAGCGAGGCCAGGTCCTTGGGCCAGTCATTCTTGGCCAGGCGAAAGCGTTCGACGGCAACGGCGGCCAGGGCGGCATGCAGTTGCGCTTGCACTCGCTGGGCCGAATGCGTGAGCCGAACAGCAGGGTAATTGCTCAAAAGAAAGGCTTGATCACCAAGGCGCTCTCCTTTTTCGCGATCCCAACGCTCCACAAGTATGCGTTGCTCGTGCAATGGCAGGCGTGTGATCTCCACCCAACGGGTTATCTCCTTCAAGAGAGCAGCGTGGAAAGGCCGGATGGCCAGCCCGCGCGGAACCCGAGCCAGCTTGTTTCTCATTTCCGGCTCTAAGGCGGCTGCAATGTTCGTCGGTTTGTAATCGCCAACGCCCATGGCGGCTGCGAGCTTCGCCGGATCGTAATCTCCCGTACCCAGAGCGGTCAGGAGCCAGTGGATAGAACCGCGCTCGCCGCGCGCTGCCACCAATAGGCGAGGGAAGGCGGCCTCCGCGGCGAGAAGTTTCTGGACCTCGGCCAATTCCGCATCCTGCGCCTCGCCTCCCGATAGGGATCGCTCCAGGCCTGCCACGCCGATGCTGGCGCAGGATATTCGTATTAACTGCACGAGCTGGATCGGATCGTCCAAGAGTTGGGTGCAGGTGAGCAGGCCCCGGCAATCGCGAAGTGCCTCAACGATTTGGCCATCGTGGAGTTGCAGGAACACATCCCAATTCAGAAAACCTACCACGCTCCGGGTGTCCTGATGTTCCGGCAAGAGCGAATCGAGGCCTGTGCGGCTCCAAACGATCGGGAATCGTCCTTCAGGATACTTGTACATCTGTCGCGCCTTGGCCAGCGCTTCGGGAACCTTACCCAGCTCACTGCGCAGAAACCGCCCATCTTCTTCGCCGATTTGTACGGGCAGCGGTCGATTCCAGATCTCATGAAATCGCACTTCAGCAGTCGCGGAGTACCAGTGCTTTGAACGCAGGAGACCGGCAATCGCACGCACCTGGGCCACGCCATCGCGTTCTGGTGGAGCCTTCGGGATGATTCCCCCTTGGCGGCTCTTGTCTATGTCCTCGAGCCGCCAGCCGGGGTCCATGCGATCCAGCTCGGTCACAACCTTGAGCAACTCGTCTTCGGCCGTGGCTGGCTGGGTATCGCTCGCGCTTGGTGGCACAGGCGGCGCCTCCGGAATCCATCCCAGGAGCCAAATGCTGAGGATCGCGAATCCGGCGAGAAGGGCGAAAACCGTCGCTGTCAGCCCGGCCACGGTTCGGTTCCGCCGTGTCCAGCGCCACAGCTTCTCCACTCGACTCACCGGCCGCGCCCGGATCGGCTCGTTGTTGAGGAAACGCCGCAGGTCCGCAGCCAATTCTCCGGCGCTCGCATAGCGCCGCGCCGGCTCCTTGGCCATCGCTTTCAGGCAAATCGTCTCCAGGTCCCGCGGCACTTTCGCGTCGCGCTGGCGCGGCGGCTTCGGCTCGTCGTGCAGAACATGGTGCAGGAGCATCCGGGCGTTGCCCTTGAACGGCAACTCGCCTGTCAGCAGTTGGTAGAGGACGACCCCCAAGCTGTATACGTCGCTGCGGCCGTCTACGGAATGTGAGTCGCCCCGCGCCTGCTCCGGCGACATGTACGCCGGCGTGCCGAGCACCTGGCCCTCCACCGTCATGGTGACTTCGCCGGCGTCCCGCTTGGCCAGCCCGAAGTCCATCAAGCGGGGAACGTACCGCCGGGATGCCTCCTCCTTACCGGACGTTTCCAGCATGATGTTCGACGGCTTGACATCGCGATGGATCACTCCCTGCTCATGGGCGTATTGCAGGGCATCGGCGATGTCGGCAACCAGGGTGGCGGTCTCTCGGGGCGGCAAGCGTTCGCTGGTGACCAAGTCGGCCAGCGTAATGCCTTGTACAAACTCGCTAACCAAGTAGGGCAGGCCGTTGTTTTGGCCAATCTCGAAGACGGGCACGATGGAAGGATGGCGCAAGTGGGCAACACTGCGGGCCTCGCGGAGGAAGCGATCAGCGCCGCCGCTGCTTCCGAGATTGCCAGCACGAGGCACCTTGACGGCTACAATCCGCCCCAGTTCCGTGTCCCGGGCTTTATACACGCTGCCGAAAGCTCCAGCGCCGACTTGGCCGAGCAACTCAAACTTGCCGAGCGTGCGCTGTTCTTCCGGCGGATGCCAGGCCACGGTGGATTCGGATTCGAGCCGGAAGCTGGCCCCGCAGGAAGTGCAGAGAATCTCCTTCACGCCCGTAGGCGCGGCGTCCACCGGATTCTGGCAGTGTGGACACAACATGGACATCACTGCGAACTTCCCAGAGGAACGTGTCTAGGAGTCGAAATTGATGCTACCACCGCAGAGTTTCGGTGGCAACGATATGACTCAACATTTTCGGTTAGCCGCGACGCGCAACGGAGCGCGAAAGCAACGCGCTCGACTGCGCGTCGCGGCTAACCAAAACTATTGTTTGCCCTTCGGGTTCTGGCGGAACAGCACCAGGTCATGCCGGCGGATGTAGACGTTCGGCTGGTTGTCGAGGCGCACGCCCATCGTGTAAACGCCGAACTTGCCCGTGGTCGTTTCGGCGAGGTACAGCGCCGATTGGCCCTGGGAGATTTGGCCGGTGGTCATGAGGAAATGCACGTTTTGCCGAGGCGGTAGATTGAACTCCGCCACCAGGTCCAGCTCGGCCCAGCCGACGATCTTGCCGACCGTGCGATCGATGACAGTGCCCAGCAGCTTGCCGGCGCGATAATCGAGCAACCAAACGCCATCGGTCGGCGCTTTCGGATTGCTGGCAACCGAGCCGGTGCAGAGAATGTAATCGTCGTAGCGATCGTTGTTGCCGGCAATCGCCCGCGGCTGCTGGCAGTAATAGCAAACGGCGCCGATCGCGCCCAACAGCAATCCCGCCGTCAACCACAGCCATCGTCGCCTGTCGTTCATCGCCTAGCCTCCATACGCTTCGGAGAAGCGTGGCCAAACAAGTTTTCGCTCACGAGCGCGGGCGGCACTATAACAATCTTTTGCACGGCTTCAAGCCAAGTCCCCAAAAGCGAGGTTGCTCATGTCCTCCATCTTTCGCAATCGCCCTTGCTTGCGCTTCGGGCTGGTAATGGTGCTTGTCGTCGCGGCCGGCTGCAACGCGCCCGCCCCGCCGACGACGCCGACGGACGGCGATTATCTCTTCTGTTTCTGGAACACCGAAAACTTTTTCGACAACAAGGTCAACGGCTGGCACAACGAGCCGGACAAGGACTTCGATCGCTGGTTCGCCGACAACAGGGCGTTGTTCGAACAGAAGATCAAGAATCTGACTGAGGTGCTGGCGGCGCTCAACGAGGGCAAAGGGCCGGATATCTTGGCGCTCGCTGAGGTCGAGACCGAATCGACGGCGGCCGAGGCGCTCAAGGAATCGCTTAACAAGGCCCTCAAGCCGGGCACTCCGCCGTATCGACACATTTTGATGAAAAATCCGCACGGCGGCCGCAACATCGCCACGGCCATCATTACGCGCCTGCCCGTGGTTGCGGATCGTACGCAGCTGCACGGCAAACGGCTGCGCATCCTCGAAGGCCACATCGAAGTGGACGGCCGGGACCTGGCCGTGCTGGCGACGCACTGGACCTCGCGCGTTTCGGACAAGCAGGGCGAAGGACGCGACAAGTACGCCGATGCGATTTACGGCCGATTCCGGGCCATGCACAGGGCCAACGCCGATGTGTCGCTTCTGATTTGCGGCGATTTCAACGATAACCCGGACGATCCGAGTGTCACGACGAACCTGCATGCCACGGGCGATCTGGACCGCGTCAAGGCGAACGGCGATCCACCTCCGCTGTACGACCTGTTCGCCAACCTGTGGAGCGAGAAGAAAGAGGGCATAGGCTCGCACTTTTATCGCGGCAAGGCGTTTCTCTTCGATCAGATCGTCGTTTCGCCGGGCATGGTCAACGGCCGAGGCGGCTGGCAGTGCCTGATCGATACGGCCGCGATCGTCAAGCATCGCTTTGTCGTCCCGCGCGGCCGCAATAAGGGACATCCGCTCGCCTTCGGCAACGAGAAAGAGAAAGTACCGCTGGCGGAGCGCGGCGTCAGCGATCATCTGCCGGTGACGGTGCGACTACGGGTAAGGTAAAAATCCGAGCCATGCACGCAGCGCAGCGGAGCAAGCGGCCGCCCAAAAAGGACACTTACTCCGCTGAGCTGAGTGCATGGCTCGGAAAAATCTCCTCACTCGCCAGAATCGGCGTCAGTCGCGCGCGGAGCAGGTTGCGGGTGCGATAGAGGAGGCTCTTGGCGGCCTTGGGGGTCATATCGAGTTGGGCGGCGACCTCGGCGTAGCTTTGGTCGTGGAATTGGTGAAGCTCTAGGGCGGCGCGTTGGCGTTCTCCCAGGGCAGCAATGGCGGCGCGGACCACGCCGGCAAGCTCGGCGCGTTCCAAAGGCCCAGAGGGCGTGTCGATGTTGCCGGAGCGCCGGCCGTCCGGCAGATGCTCCTCATTCGCCGCTGCCGGGAGACGCACGCAAGGATGGCGCTGCCGAAAACGCAGGGCGTTGCGGGCCACGTTTTGCGTGATGTGGAATACCCAGGTGGAAAAGAGAGCGCGCGGTTTGTACTTGTGCCGCGAACGGAACAGGCGAAGCAGCACTTCTTGCGTGAGATCCTCTGCCTCCTGGCGATCGCCGAGCCGGCGGCGGAAGAACCCGAAAATCCGCGCGTTGTAGTGTTCCATTAGCTGGCGGAAAGCGTCGTGGTCGCCGTCCCGCACTCGCAACATGAGCCGAACTTCCGGGTCGTTCAACCAACGGTCTGGTCCACCCCCACGCGCGTGGGGAAAAGATGTTGTGCGTGCAGAACGGCGACGACGTTTCGCGGGGGCAGGTAGTGTGAGAGCCGGCATGAGCTGATTTCCACAACGAGATTGCCAGCCCGCAGCGCCAGCAAGGGTTGCCCTTGCTGGCGCTGCGGGCTGGCCAAGAAACCGCCTAACGCACCGGCAACAGGACGCGGAAGGTGCTGCCCTGTCCCTCGGTGCTCTCGACGCCGATGGACCCGCCCATCAGGTCGATGTACTC
Organism: Gemmataceae bacterium; assembly: GCA_035653735.1. Taxonomy (GTDB): domain Bacteria; phylum Planctomycetota; class Planctomycetia; order Gemmatales; family Gemmataceae; genus JAJPHU01. Next base: position 98,238 of record DASRBG010000188.1, on the reverse strand, counting down.
CTTGACAATGGCCAGACCCAGGCCGGCGTGCAAGTCTTCGCCGCCTCGTGACGGATCGGCCCGATAGAAACGCTCGAAAATCCGTTCCCGTGCGTCGGGGGCGATGCCGATGCCGGTATCCTGAACCTCGAGTTCCAACGTGCCATTCTGACGGCCCACGCGCAAATCGACCGCGCCACCGGGCCGATTGTACTGAATGGCATTGTGCAGCAAGTTGGTGACGATCTCGCGCAGCTTATCGGGATCCGATCGCACCATCAGAGGAGACAAGGAGACCGGGAGACACGGAGACAAGGAGAATGGGGCTTTGGCTCCTTTCTCCTTGTCTCCGTGTCTCCCGGTCTCCTTGTCTCCATTTTTCACGTTCAATTTCAGCCCCCGCGCCTCGGCCAGCGGTCGAATCACGTCGGCGCATTGCTGGGCCAGCGTGGAGACATCGACGGTTTGCAGACGCAAGCGATCGACCCCGGCATCGAGGCGGGCGAGAGTCAGAAGCCGTTCGACGATCTGGTGCATCTGCTGAGCGCTGGCGTGAACGTCGCCGAGCAACTCGCGGTAATGTTCGGGCGACCGCGGCTTGCGCAGGCCGAACTCGGTCGTGGTCATGAGAGCCGCCAGAGGCGTGCGCAACTCGTGCGATATGTCCGCTACCGCTTGTTTTTCGCGGGTAAAGGCTCGCTTGAGCAGTTCGAGCGTGGTCGTCAAGCGCTGGGCGATGGGCCGCAACTCCTGCGGCAGGGGGCTGTCCTCCAGGGGCAGTCGGAAATCCTTGGCCGACACTTTACTGACGGCGTGAGACAGCCGTCGCAACGGCGACAGGCCCAGGCGAACCAGCCAAAAGCCGCCCACAGCAGTGGTGGCGAACACCGCGAGACTGATGCCCCAAAGCCATTGGCGCAGATCGCGGAGCGAGTCGTGGGTTTCCTCGGCGATCTTGGCCAGATCCTTATCGCGTTCCAGGGCAAAACGCGCGAGGGCGGCGTCGCGCTTGTGTAGATCCGCCGCGCAATGAACGTAGATCGTGGGACCCTGACGGCCCCGCTGCCCTCTCGGCGGATCGCGGCGCCCAACAGAACGCCTGTTTGCCATGATGGTTTCCACACCGGAAGCCTTAAGCACCACCCGGCGAACGTGCGTGTTCGGTTCAAGTGTTGGCTCATCATAAACGGCGTGGATGAGCATATCCGGTCGAAAGGCGGAGGTGTCTAGCTTGAACTGGCGACCTGCCATCGACTGGGAAAGCCAAGGCTCGCCACGAGGAAGAGCGTCGACCTGGAAGTAGTCGCAGGCATAGGCGTAATTATCGCCCTTCAAAAGCACGTCATCCTTGAGTGTGACGTCAGTGGTCAACAGATTATAATGTATCGTGCGCCATACACGATGGGCTGGTTCGGGAGGAGGCGGTTCGAGACGCGGCGAATCTCCACGTTGCATCGGCTGGCCTGGTGGCCCAGGTGGAGGAGGAGGAAGTCCCTCAGCAAGCCAGAACGGCACCTGAGCGTAGGCATACGTATCCAGACCAATCATCCCCGCCATGAAATACGGCTGGAGTTCGCCCCGCGACCAATCGAACTGTACCTTCACCAACTGAGCCAGGGATTGCGCTTGCAAGAGCAGGGCGTTATCGAGCCGCATGTTTTCTTCTTGGCAGTGATCCCTATACTGGGTCTTGATGAGTTCCACCATCGCTTGTTGTTTTGACGCCAGCGTTGTTTCGGCGTTGCCGTACATCAGCAGCGACGCCGCCACGAGCGCCACCGCCAACAGCGCCAAAAAGTAAACCATCAGCGATAGGCGAATCGATCTCATGTGTCGTCGCCTTTCAGCATGTACCCCTCGCCCCAACGTGTCATAATTAGGGGCGGGTCGAACCCTTTGTCGATCTTATTCCGCAAGTAGCGTATGTACACATCGACCACGTTCGAGGTTGTCTCGTCCCGGTCGTCGTACAAGTGTTCCCAGATCATCGAGCGCGTGACGATTTTGCCGCAATGGAAGGCGAGGAACTCCAGCAGGGAATATTCGCGCGGCGTCAGGTGGATGGTTTGGCCGGCGCGCTTGACGGTGCGGCTGGCGGTATCGATTTCCAGATCGAGAACGCGTATGAGAGGACTTTTGACCTGATGTCCGCGGCGAATCAGGGCGCGGAGTCGGGCCATCAGTTCCTCCAACTCGAACGGCTTGATCATGTAGTCGTCGGCGCCGAGGTCGAGTCCCTTGACTTTATCCTCCATGCTGCCGCGTGCCGTCAACATGAGGATGTGCGTGGTCAATCCGTCCTTGCGCCAGCGCTGCAACAGCGAGAGGCCGTCTTCCTTCGGCAGCATGACGTCGAGAATGATGACATCGTATTCGGCCGTGCGCGCCTTGAAATCGCCTTCCTGACCATCGGTGGCGACATCCACGGCGAAGCCTTCTTCCTCAAGCCCTTGCCGAAGGGCGCGGACAAGGGGTTTGTGGTCCTCGATAAGCAGTAAGCGCATGATTGATTCTCTCCGAGGCTGGCCGGGCGGGGCGGCGGCCGGCCGGGCTTCGTCGCCCCATTTACTATACCCATTGACAATTAAAGCACTATGAGAGGGCGAAAGGGCGCTGCCTTCGCCCGATGACTCCGGGAATAGACGTTCCTCAACGGATTTTCATCTATTCCCTTCGCCAAGACTCAAACCCCGGCGCGCCATTCGCATAATTTCCCAGAGCCTTTCTCCGAGGCGTAAGGTGCTCGCTGTTTCTTTAACCCCGTGGAGGATCCTCGTATGTTCGTGCATCGGAAGAAACCCTTGTTTCCCGTCCGCGTCGGCGAACCGAACCCGAAGTTCGCACAAAAATTGCTGGAACAGTTTGGCGGCCGTTCCGGCGAATTCACCGCCATGACCGAGTATTTCGTGCAGAGCTTCGCGTGTGACAAGCCGGCCATCCGCGACATGCTGCTCGACATCGCCACCGAGGAGATCGGCCATCTGGAAATGGTCGGCTTGATGGTGGAGCAGCTCTTGCGCGGGGCCGAGCGCGAGAAGGCGTATGAGGACACCCTATTCTCGATGATGGGCAAAGGCCCGCAATTCATGGACTCGATGGGTAACGCCTGGACCAGCGACTGGATCCGCGCCTCCGGCGACATCGTGGCCGACCTCAAGCACAACATCTCCGCCGAGGCGGGGGCGAAGATGGCCTACGACCGGCTTATCCGTCTAACCGACGACAAGGGCTGTCAGGAGACGCTCAACTACCTAATGACGCGCGAGTTGTCGCATCAGAAGATGTTCATGCTGGCGCTGCAAAGCCTCGATCGGACGATGGAGGGCGTGGTCCAGCCCGAGGCGGAGCTAAACACATATTACAATCTGTCGCACGACGGCGAGGGGGATAAGGGTCTGGGCACCGATGCACGCGGCCCGTGGAACGCGGAGGGTCAGTGGAATTTTGTCGATCATCCTGAAGATAAGCTTTCCGCGGACGTACGCGGTCCCAAGGGGTGAAATCCGAGCCTGAAGCGTAAACGAAGAACCTTATCCGAGCCTGAAGCGTAAGCGAAGAGCTTTGCCAGAGAGCCTTCGCTCACGCCTCAGGCTCGGTTTACGTACATTACATTCGAGACCTTCGTGGACATTCGGACCAGCCGCGGTAGGCATAACTCGATTTGCAAGGAGACCGGGATGATTCGTGTCCCAAGAGCATTTCCTGCCACCTGGAACCTCGCCGATTTGTTGGAGCATTTGGGCGGCATCTCGCCGCAGCGCATCCGCTTGCGACCTGCACCCGGGAAAGCGCGCGAACTTCACGTCATTGAGATTCACGACCGTGAAGATCGGCTCTATGAGCTGGTGGAAGGGGTCCTTGTGGAGAAAATCATGGGCTTCTCCGAATCTTGCTTGGCGATTGAATTGGGTCGGTTGCTTGGCAACTTCATCGCCGAACACGACCTGGGCATCCTGGCCGGCGCCGATGGGGCACTGCGGCTCATGCAAGGGTTGGTGCGCATCCCTGATCTGGCTTTCGTTTCCTGGGAGCATTTGCCGGAGCGCCGCTTTCCCGATGAAGCGCTGCCCGACTTGACGCCGGACCTGGCCGTCGAAATTCTCAGCGAGGGCAACACGCCTGGCGAGATGGATCGCAAGCTCCGCGATTACTTTTTTTGCGGCACGCGTTTAGTGTGGTATATCGATCCACAGCGGCGCACCGTGCGCGTTTACACCAGTCCCGACCGGGGCGTTGAGCTGAGCGAACGGCAAACACTCGACGGCGGCGCCGTCCTGCCCGGCTTTTCGCTGCCGCTGGCTCAGCTGTTTGCTCGCTTGCCCCCTCAGAGCAAGGTGCGACGCAAGAGAAAGAAGAACGGATAAGACGATCCAACGCAGGAGGTTCCGCTCATGTGGTTACGGATGCGATCTCTTTTGCTGTGTCTTGTGGCGATGCTGCCGCTGGCGGCTTGGATGCTGACCAGTGCCGGGCAGCAGCCGCAAGCCAAACCCGCTCGCCCGCTGGTCCTCGTTGTACACGGCGGAGAGGGCGATTTGCCGGAAAAGGTGTCGCCGGAGCTGGAGAAGAAGCACAAGGAAGTGCTGGAGGAAGCGTTGCGGCGCGGCTACGCCAAGCTGAAAGAAGGGAAAAAAGGCGCGTGCATCGATGCGGTGGAGACGGCCATTCGTGTATTGGAGGATTCGCCGCTGTTCAACGCCGGCAAAGGCGCGGTCTTCACGCACGAGGGGCGCAATGAACTCGATGCCTCGATCATGGAAGGCAAAGACAAGAAGGCCGGCGCGGTTGCCGGCGTCACCATCGTCAAGAATCCCATCAGCGCCGCTCGCGCCGTCATGGAGCGTTCGCCGCACGTTTTGCTTATGGGCCGCGGCGCGGAGCTTTTCGCCATCAAGCACAAACTCGACATTGTACATCCGGATTATTTCCGAACGGAGCAGCGCTGGAAGGAGCTGCAAGACGCTTTGAAAAAGGAACAGAAGCAGCGGCCCCTCACCCCCGACCCCTCTCCCCAGCGGGGCGAGGGGGGGAAGACTGCGGCGCGGCAACGGCACTTCGGCACAGTCGGGGCAGTGGCTCTCGACGGCGATGGTAATCTGGCGGCCGGCACGTCCACGGGCGGCATGACCAACAAGTGGTCCGGCCGCGTCGGCGATTCGCCGATCATCGGCGCGGGCACCTACGCCGACAATGACGGGTGCGCCGTTTCCTGCACCGGCTGGGGCGAATACTTCATTCGATACTCCGTGGCCCACGACATCACGGCCCGCGTCAAGTACAAGCGGTGTTCAGTGAAAGAGGCCGCGGAAAGCGTCATTAACGAAGAGTTGCAAAAGGCCGGCGCGGAGGGCGGAGCGATCGTTCTCGCACCCACGGGGGATTTTCACGTTGCCTACAATCGCTTGGCCGGGCAGATGTCGCGCGGCTTCATTACGTCCCGTGACGAAACACCGCGCGTGGCGATCTTGGATAAACCGTTGCCAGGATCTTAGGTGGTTGGGTAGTTAGGTGGTTAGGTAGTTGAGTGGATTTTTTTCAACCACCTAACTACCTAACCACCTAACAGGGGCACAGGGACGAAATCGCGCGATGGAGATCTTGCGCGTGGATGGGCTTGGAAATGTAGCCGTCCATCCCCGCCTCCAAGCAACGCTCTTGATCGCCCTTCATGGCGTGCGCCGTTAAGGCGAGGATCGGAAGATGCCGGCTAGTCCCGCGCTCTCCCTGGCGAATCAGCGCGGTAGCCTCGAAGCCGTCCATGACGGGCATTTGAATGTCCATTAGCACCAGGTCCACCGGCTCGCGGCCGAGAAGATCGAGCGCTTGCCTTCCGTTCTCCGCAACGAGGACCGCGTGCCCTTTTTTCTCCAGCAGGCGAATAGCCAAACGCTGATTGACCGCATTGTCTTCCGCCAGCAGGATGCGCAGCGATGTGCCTGTTCCGTTCGCGGAAGCCCCGGCTAGGCGGCGCGAGGGGGTAGCAGGCGGCAGGGACGCGGAGGATTTCCCCAATACGGTGCGAATGGCCCGCAGCAGCTCCGATTGCTTGATGGGTTTGACGAGGTAGGCGGCCAGCCCCAGCGCACGGCAGCGAGCCGCGTCGGAGTGATGGCACACCGAGGTCAGCATCATGATCGTCGCGCCGGCCAGGTCCGGATCGCGCCGCATTTGCTCGGCCAAGGCAAAGCCGTCCACCTCGGGCATCATGGCGTCCAGCAATACGAGCGGGTACGGTTCGCCTTCGGCCGCGGCCTTTTTTAGCTCCACCAAGGCAGCCGCCCCTCCATCCACCGAAGTCGGCTGCATCCCCCAGACAGACAGCAGCTCCTGCAAGATGCGCCGGTTGGTGGCATTGTCGTCCACCACCAGGACACGCAGGCCCTCCAAGCCGTGGATGGGCAGAGGTTCGGAACGCGCGACAGGACCGTGCGTCGGCCGCAATTTCGCGGTGAAGTGAAAGATACTGCCCTTGCCGACTTCGCTCTCCACCCAGAGATGACCTCCCATCAGCGCGACCAGGCGGGTCGATATGGTCAATCCCAACCCAGTACCGCCGTGCCGCCGCGTAGTCGAGCCGTCCGCCTGCGTGAACGGCTCAAAGACCGCCTTCAACTTGTCGGCGGAGATGCCGATCCCGGTATCCGAAACCGCGAAATGCAGGAGCCGTGAATCACCGTTGGCCGATTCGGTGCGGACGTGCAGATTTACCTCGCCGCGTTCAGTGAACTTCACCGCGTTGCCAATCAAATTGAGCACTACCTGCCGCAGCCGCCCCGCGTCTCCGAAAAGGCCGCGCGGAACGTCCGGCTCAACGTGAAAATTCAGCTCCAGCCCTTTCTGATGCGCGCGGATGGAAACCGCCTTGAGGGCGTCGCCCAGGCATTCCCGCAGATCAAAATCGACTTCGTCCAGCTCTAGCTTGCCGGCTTCGATTTTGGAGAAGTCGAGGATGTCATTGATGAGCGTCAGCAGCGCGTCGCCGGAGAGCTTCACCATTTCCAGGAACTCGCGCTGCTCCGGTTTGAGGTCGGTGGCCAGGGCCAGCTCCGTCATTCCCAGGATGCCATTCATGGGCGTGCGGATCTCGTGGCTCATGTTGGCGAGGAATTCGCTCTTGGCTCGATTGGCTGCCTCGGCCGCTTCCTTGGCCCGGTTCAGCTCGACCTCCCCACGCTTGCGCGCCGTGATGTTGCGGGCGAACACGGAGACACCGTCGATGGAACCGCCGGAAACGATGGGATTGAAAGACAATTCGTACCAAAACTGCTCGCCGCCCGGCGTTGGCTGGCTCTCGTGTTCAACCATGAATCGCTCGCCGGCAAGGGCGCGTTCGTACCATCCTTTCCACCGGGCATACCAGTCCTCATGGGCGAAGTCGAGGACACCGAGGCCACGGCGTGGGGCTTGCCCGAACATCCGGACGAAGAGAGCATGGAAGGGCGAGTTATAGATCGTCAATTTCAGCTCGGAATCGACGGACCAGATGACGTCGGTGGGAGTCTCTATCAAGGCGATCAAGTCGGCGGCGGCTCGGCGGCTGGCTTCCTCGGCACGCAGCCGACCGCGGGCGTCGCGGATGGTAAGGAAAGCCGCCACCACCACTACGGCAATGCCGACCGACCCCGCGAACCCGATGACGTACAGGGCGGTCGAAGCGTTGTGGTTGGCCCCCTGGATGTCCAAGGCCAGGCGGGCGCGCTCGTCGGCCGCGATGTCGTCATCCATCGTGCGATGAAGCTTCCTCCGCAGATCCTGCGTCGCCTCACGCCAGGCGAGCAAGCGTTCCGGCGAAACGGGATCGTTGCGCCGCTGAGCGAGGAGCCGATCGTACAACTCATCCCGCTGTGTCAGGAGAGATTCAAGACCATTGAGCCGCTCCTGTAGGACAGGGTTGTCTTCCGTCAATTTCCGAATCTCGGTGTACGATTGCCAGCTCCCCTCAGTGAAGGATTGAACGTCCTCCCGGTCTTCCGGCCGGCCGCCGATGAGGTAGACCTGGACGCGAGCATTCTCGCGTTCGATTTGGGCGTGCATCTCGGTGATGAGTTCCACCAGTTGGTGCGCGTGGGCGGCCGAGGAGGCGGTGTCGATGAGACGAGAGATGGTCCAGAAGGAAGCGCTGACGAGAATCAGCAGAAGCACCAGGGCAGCCCCGAAGCCCAGGGCGATTTTTCTCACGGAAGGAGCAATGTTGCACCGCCAAACTCTAGGGTTTTCTGCCGTTTGAGTTGGCCCAGGCCGGCCGTCCAACGGTGCGATTCGATTCCTTAGCTCAAACACGACGATCCCTTTCTCCTTGCCGGCCTCCTTGTCCGCTCCTTTCAAAAATTAGGTGAGCGGCGCGGCGTCAGCCCGCGGGTTGGGCGGCACCGGCGGGCTGACGCCGCGCCGCTCGCGGAAAGTGCTCTTGGCTGACCGCTAATGTCCGCACAAAGTCTGGCTCACATATCCGCCAAATGCAAAACTTCGGGATGGAGAGATAAATCTCGCTCGCGGTGGAACAAGAATGAGCCGGCAATCCTGGTATGAAGCCCGTGTGCAAGTAGGACATACCACCGCCGGCAACGAGAGCTTTTATGTTTTACTTCGAATCCAGTGCAGCTTTCCTCACGGCGAAGAAGGCGGGTTTCGGCTGGCCCTGGCGGTCGAACAGCAAGGGATAGTCCGTGCGTCCGCGAATGGGAAAAAAGTTGAGCCAGGAGCGTCCGTCATGAATGCCCCAGAACGTAACGCGCCCGATAACGTCCTTGTGGCGCAGGAACATCGCGAAGGCCTGCCGATAACGCTCGGCCTGCTGCTGCGCCACGCTATCCGGTAAGCCTTCGGCGTAGGGGTTCATCTTCGCGCGTTGTTCCGCACCAGGGCGTTCTGTTCTCGAAATATCCGCACTCTCCGACCGTCTCGGCAGCACACTGATGTCCAGCTCCGTGATCATGACCTTCAAGCCCAGCGCGGCAAACTGCTTGATCGACTCTTCGACCTCCGCCAGATCCAGGCTCTCCAGGCGCCAGTGGCCCTGGATGCCCACCGCATGAATCGGAACCTTTTGCTGACGAAGCGATTTCAGCAGCTCCAATGCCTTGTGGCGCTTGTCCCGTCGCTCGATGCCGAAGTCGTTGTAGATGAGAATTGCGTCGGGATCGGCCTTATGGGCGGCGCGGAACGCCTCGGCAATGTAGTCTTCGCCGATCGCTTTTAGCCAGGGAGACGGCCGCAATAGTTGATCCTGTTTGTCGCTGATCGCTTCGTTAACCACATCCCACTGTTTGACGCGACCTTTGTAGTGTCCGACGACGGTCGCAATGTGCTTGCGCATGCGGGCCAGAGCCAGATCACGATCGGCAGGTTTGTCGTCGGGTCCCTGGAAGAACCAGCGCGGCGTTTGCGAATGCCAGACGAGGCAATGGCCGATCGGAGTGGCACCGCTGTTCTGGGCGAGTTCCACGAGACGGTCGGCAGCAGCGAAGTTGAAACGGCCCTCGGCGGGCTGGGTAAACATCGGTTTCATGCTGTTCTCCGGCGTGAAGGCGCTGAAATGCGTCGTGGCGATGTCGATGTCCAGCGAAGCCTGTCGCTGTCCGCCTCGGACTTCAAACGCGACACCAATGAGAAACTTGCCTTTGAACGCCTCTTTCAAGGGTGGAACCTCGGACTGCGGCGTGAAGCGCACCTCGTCGCACACCAGATAGCCGCCGGGCGGCGCGCCCGAGAAGCGGAGAGACGAGATCGCCGCTGCCTTCACCGTCAGCTCGAAGCTCGGGATCGGCTGCTCCGGACCAGTCCGCTCCGGCACTTTCTCCCGCGATGCTTTGTCCACAACCTGTCCGTCCTTGTCGTATGCCTCGACGAGAGCCGCGCTGCCAATCGAACCCCACAACACCAGCGTGACGCTCGATACCGGTTTGGGAAAGCGGACCTGGACGGGGATCGATTCGCTCGCGATCGCGTTCAGGATGCCCTTCCGCGATGTCTTTAGGTGCGGGAAAAACATCACCTTTCCGGCACCTTTACTCTTGGTCAACCCGTGCGCCAGGGTAAAAACAACGCCCTTGTCCGTGTAGCTCGACACCGGCTTGCCGGTCTCGACCTTGTCGAAAGTGAGGATCACCGGGTCAGCCGCAGGCGCCGCCATGGCTAGTGCGCTGAGGGCCACGCAGCTGATCGTCGGAGCGTGCTTCATGGCTTAGACCCTTTCTAGCCCGCGCATTGTGCCCGTTGAGGGACCGAAGCTCGTCTCCTCGATCCCCATCCGCTGCAGCATGGACACGAACAGATTCGGCAGCGGATAATTGCGGCTGCGATCGAAGACCAGGTGCTGGCCATGCCGGAAACCGCCGCCGGCAAAGAGAGTCGGCAAGTTCGTCGTCGAATGCGCGTTGGCGTCGCCTAGGTTCGAGCCGTAAAGCACCATCGTGCAGTCCAGGAGCGTCGTCCCTTCTTCCTTTACGGACTTTAAGCCTTTGAGGAGGTGGGCCAAGAGCTTCATGTGCCATTCGTCGATGACCTTGAGCTGCGCAAGCTTCTCCTCGGCCTTGCCGTGGTGGGACAGATTGTGATAGCTGTCGGTGATCGTCGCGCCGGCGATCTGCACGACCGGCGTACCAACGCTGTTGAGCATCAGTGTGATGGCGCGGGTCGAATCGGTCTCGAAGGCCAGGCGCGCCAGGTCGTACATGATCTGCACCTTGGCCATATACTGCGCCGGGCTGGTCGGGTCAGTCGGCGGGCTGGCCTTGACCTTCGGCTTCGGCTTGTTGGCCCAGCCGCGCGACTCCTGGAGTCGGTGTTCCAGGTCGCGGACGCTGGAAAAATACTGATCGAGCCGGCTGCGGTCGCGGCTGCCGACCTGCCGCTGGAGGTCCTTCGCCTGCCCCGCAACCACGTCCAAGATGCTTCGTCCCGTATCGAGTTCGCGGAGTTGGTCCTCGATCTCGGCGGGCGAGCCTTGTAGGAAGAGCTGGTTGAACACCCGCGACGCCTGGCCCTCCGGCGGGATTGCCACGCCGGTGCGCGTCCAGGAGAGGCTGCGGCCGCCGTTGACCGCGAGTGTAAGCGACGGGAACCGCGTCAAAGTGCCGATCCGTTCGGCCACAAGCTGATCGAGCGAGATCGAGTTGCGGAATGAGCTGCTGGCGGGGTGCGGGGCCGCGGTCAGGAAGCTAATGTCCGACGGATGACCGCCGTCCACGAACGGGTGCGACACGCCGCTCAGCACGGTGAAGTCGGCGCGGTGCTCCTGCAACAGTTTCAGGTACGGGGAGAGGGCGTAGTCCCGGCCGACGTCCTTGGGGAAGAACGGCTCCGGCAGCACGCCGAGGTTGTTGCAGATGCAAAACATCCGCCGCGGCTCCGGGCCTGCCGCCGCTCGCGCGAAGGGCGCTTGCATCGATTCCAAAAGCGGCAGCGCCAGCGCCACAGCCGCGCCGCGGAGGAATCGCCGCCGAGAGATCGGCCGCCGCGTAGAGGCGAATGGGACCGTGAACTGGGAGCCGGTTTGCGGGTTCATCGCGGGTCTTCCCTACTTGTTCTGAAACAGCTCGCTCTGCACGATTGCATGGACTGTTTTGTAATGGTGTCTTTACCAAATGCTGGACTCATTCGGGAGCGGTTGGAGGTTCGATCCCAACAGGCTCACCTCCCCTCCAGCCACTCCTTCCCGTGAAACTCGCCAGTTGTTTCGCGACTCGATCTTCCATCGCCTGTCTGTCTGCAAATGTCTTGTCTCGATCGGGCCACACTTGAAGGTTCTTGAGGTCGAACGCCGCGACAAAAACTGTTGGACGGTAATTCTCGACGATCGCGACGATTCCGGCTTGCTCATCCACCACTGACGAGAACGTGAACGAACGAAAACGTTCTGTCGCCAGATATGATCTGTGCTTGACGACACCGTCTGGGCCAATCACTTCGTAGAACAGATGCGGGTTTTCCAGGTCCTCCTTCTCCCTAACGATTCTGAGTTCGTAGGAGCCAAGCCGGCACCGATACACAACCCTCCGCGAAGGACCGCCGAAACACCCCAGCGGCAAGACAGAAAGGATGGCCGCAACGACAAACACTCCTTGCTTCAACAAGTTTCTTCCTCTCCTTGTCACCGAGGAAAAGGGGGTATGGAGTCATTTCGCTCTACCTCTGTCCGGTGTGACTCGCGACTCTCTTTTTTTCTCTTGAATTCGTCAGTCGCCACCTTCCAGCAAGTTGGGTAGTTGCTCCTGGATCGACTTCCACACCCTACACTGCTTCGATGAGAAATTCTTGGCGCTCCGGTGTGTTCGTGAAAGAAATACTCCAACGCTTTTGGTCTTGAACATCGTAGTTCAGCACTGCTTTGGCGCCATACGGCGAAATGTCCGTGGTAGTGTGCTCTTTGCAGATGACACCCAGGCGAGCGCAGATCATTCGCAAGATGCTTCGGGCAGCCTCGCGCTCCACGATGCACGTCGTGGGCGTTTGAGCCGGGCGAGATGCCGCCCCCATCACGCGAGTTTCCGTTGGGCGAACGAAGAACTGCAGTCTCTTGCCTCCGTCGAAGACACATGCCACCGTGCCGGTTTCGGCTGCCACGGAGAAGAGTTGATCGACAAAACCCGTAATGTCAGGCGAGCGGACATCAGCAAGATAGCGATCGCTTAACCCTTTGATCTTGATTTCAAAACTCATGGTGTGATGACCCTCTTCGATATGCTTGGCCAGGCCGCGAGAAGTTCCTCTAGACCAAATCCCGGACCGAACCAGACCTCTCCGCTGGGATGGAGAGCCAAGGCGACGATCGATTCCGGCACATCGATCTCCAGAATAGCCGGTCCGCCCTCTTGCGGGAAGAGACGAGCTTTCCCGTGGGCATAATTCCGAGGATCCCCTAGGGGATAAGGACCATGCGGAAGGGCTGTCGATAGCCCATTTGCTGTATCGCCTCCTACAACCAAATTAGGGGCGGGACCATTGTTCAGGAGGTGCTCAGCTCGCAGTCTAGTCGTTCCGTGCCAGAGCCTCACCGTTGGTTCGCTCGTTGAACTGGATGAGGAGGGCCCGCTCATGCTCTTGTACCTATCGCCGAATGGCGGCTCCCAGATCGAGTGCCCCCACCTACTTGTTCTGGAACAGCTCGCTCTGCACGATCGCATGGATAATACTGCGCACCCCATACTGGTGGGCCTTCGTCGCATCGAGGGTTTTCTCAATCTCTCTCCGGTCCGAAAACCGCACCGGGGCGCCGGTGGCGAAGATCGTTAGCTGCCGAACCAGGTTCCGCGCGAGGGGCACTTCGTCTTGGACCAGCAGCTTCTTGAGTTCGCGCACGTCCTTGAACGGCCGGCCGTCGGGCAGGGTGCCGGCCGAGTCAACCGGCAAAGCGTAATGGAAGGCGAACGCCTGCCCGTTCATGCCAAAGCCCTTGATCGGGGGCACTTTGTCGGACACCGCACGGTAGCGCTCGCGATAACCGCCCATCACGTCGAAGCTTTCAAGCGCGAAGCCCGGTGGGTCCATTTTGCTGTGGCAAGCCGCGCAACTGACGTTGGCTCGGTGTTTGTCCAACTGCTGGCGGATTGTCACTGCGCCGCGGATGTCCGGTTCGACGGCCTGGACCGTCGGCGGCGGGGGCGGCGTCTCCAGGCCGAGGATTCGCTCCGTGATCCAGTGGCCGCGCAGCACTGGCGAAGTGGTAGTACCGTTGGCGGTCACCTTGAGGACGCTGGCCTGGGTCATCATGCCGCCGCGGAGGCTATCGGATGGCAGCTTCACCTTGCGGAAGTGGACGCCCGAGACGCCGGGGATGCCGTAATGATCGGCCAGGCGCTCGTTCAGGAAGGTGAAGTCCGAAGCGACGATGTTTCGCGCCGGCAGGTCGGCTCGCAGCAGCTCGGCGAAGAACAGCCGCGTCTCCTCCAGCGCCGCCAGTTTCAGCGGCTCATCGAGTTCGTAATCGTTGTAAAGCGTGGTGGACGGCGCTGTGTCGTCGATCTTCCGTAAGTCGAGCCAGTAATCGGTGAACGCCTCGACGAAGCGCCGCGCTTTGGGATCGTCGAGCATCCGCTCGGTCTGGGCATGCAGCACTTCCGGCTTGCTCAACTCGCCGCGCGCCGCCAGCGACCGCAGCGTGTCGTCGGGGATCGAGTTCCACAGGAACAGCGACAGCCGCATGGCCAGCGCGCGATCGTCGAGCCGGCCCGGCTTCGCCTCGACGAACACAAAACCCGGCGATGACAGGACGGCCGTATACGCCGTCAGCATCGACCGCGTGAAGCTCTCGCCCTTTTTGAATTGATCGTCGTAGAGCGCCAAGAACCGCCGTACGTCGGCCTCCACGACGGGCTGGCGATACGACTTCTTCAAGAACGAGCGCAACAGCCGCTCAGCGTCCTGCCGCGGCGTGGCGGATTCGACCTCATAGAGCGCTGTACGGATCGGGCTGCGGCCGAAGCCCCCCGGCCCGCCGCGTCCCCGGCGGAAGCCGCGTCCTCCTGCCGTAGTCGGGTTTGGCGCCGGCTCAGGGCCTATCTCCAGCGGCACGGCCAGCCGCGCCTGCTTCGACGGCACCAGCCGCAACCGGTCGAACAACAGCCGATAGCCCTCCCCGCCGACCGGGTCATCAAAGAACGGACCTTCGATCTCGATCCACTGAATAGCGTAGCCGGGCATGCCGTCTTGGGTCGCCAGGGGATTGATGTACTGCTCGTCCGTGCCGTTGACGCGCGTGCGGAAGAGCCGGGAGCCATCGGTCCGGATAACCTCGCCGGGAAGCAGGAAGACCTCGATCTCGCTCACGGTCGGTCGGGGCGTGAAATCGACGGACCCGATCGGGCGGGTCTGGCTGCCTCCTCGCGCGTAAACGCCGATCGGTTCATTGCGTCGGCCGGGATAAACCTCGTCCAGATTCGGGCGGTGCCAGAGGAGTGTGTGATACACCGGAGTCTTTTCGGCGCCCTGGCCTTCATAGAACCATCGCGCCACGCCGCCGCCGGCGACCCAGATCGTGTAACCAGCGATCCGCAGCTTGTAGCGCGCCGCGACCGGCGCTCGCCAGCCGGTCCAGCTGTAGCCGCCCGCGTCGCTGAAAATACTCGACACTTTGCCGACTGCCTCGCGCTCCCGCGTCTCCGGGCTGGTCGCCGGGGCACGGCCCGCGCGCACATCCGGCTGAGCGTGCGAGTCGAGCACGGGGAAGGACAGCCGGTCGGGTAGGGTCCCGTTCTCGCGCGGCTGCCAGTTGCGCAAGCTGAACTCGTCGCGGGCATACAGCTTGCGCGTCGTTTTCGCCGGCCGCTCCAGGCGCGTCGCCATCGCCAGCCGCAGGGCGTAATTGGCCGAGTCCATGAACCGCGCGATCTGGAGGTAAGACACGTCGAGCGCCTCGCCGCTCTTGTTGAAGCGGTAGGCTTCGCCGTCTTCGGGCAGCCTGTTGGCGATCGGTGCCCAGGGGACGCCGAGCAGATCCCGCAAGGCGTTTTCATACTCCTGACGATTAAGCCGTCGCCGAATCGCCCGCCCTTCGCCCGCCAGGGCAGCCCGCTCGGCGGCAACGATCGACTGCGCGAGGCCTTCCACAAAGGTCCTCTGCCGGGCCGCGTCGGGGCGTGCCCGGCTCCGCGGCGGCATCTCGCCGGCCTTCACGCGGTCATGCACCTTGATCCAGACGGCCAGATTGACGGAATCCTTGGAGTCAAATGCCAGACCGGTCAGGTCGAGCCGGCCTTTTTGGTCCGCGTCGTTGTGGCAGCGCGTGCAGTAGTCGTTAACGAAGGCCTTGTCCGGCACGGCCGGTTCGGATGCACGGACCGGCCATGCCGCCAACAGGGCGAACAGCGCGACTCCGAAAAGCCGAAAGCGGGACCCGCTCCGTCCATCCGCAAAAGATCGGAGTCGCATAATAGTATTCCTTCCTGTCGCCTATACCTTGAGTAGCCAAGGCTCGCGGCGCGGCCGGGACAGCATCTGGTTGGCCTCCGCGTCATCAAACTGATGCGCGACCGGATCCCACTTCAGCTTCTTCTTGCTGTTGCGCAGCGCGATCACACCGATGTGGCAGACGATCACCGAGCCGCCGCCGACCGTGACATTGCAGATGGGCTGCTTGCGGCTCTTGACACAATCGACGAAGTTCTGCATGTGGTTGGTCGGCCGACCATCGTAAACCTTCGGGTCTTCCTTGAGCGGCTCTGAAAGGATCTTGGCATCGCTTGCCATCAGAACCCCGCGGCTGACGAAGATGGCGCCATTCTCTCCCAGGAAGAGGACACCGTTCTCGTCTGGGCCTACTCGCATGGGTTTGCCTCGGTTCGGTCCGAACCGCAACTCGGGCACCTTGCCGTCCTTGTTCACCAGTTTATTGCCCATATCGGTACCGCCGCCGCTCATGGCGATGACCTTGGTGCCGTTGTCGTAGGTGTACAGTACCTGAAACTCCGGATGGCAATTGTAGCCGTCGCCGCCCTTGTAAGGCTCCGACGCCTTGAGCACTTCCACCGCGATAGGACCGCTGCCGTCCTTGTCCAACGCCCACTGCGCGATGTCCAGGTGGTGCGCTCCCCAATCGGTCATCTTGCCGCCGGAGTACTCGTACCACCAGCGGAACTCATAGACGCAGTTCGTGAGTCTACCCTTCTTGCGGTAGGGCACTTTCGGGGTCGGACCGAGCCAGAGGTCCCAGTCCAGCCCCTCGGGAATGGGCGCTTCCGGGATCGGGCCGCTCTTCGGGTTGCCGTTAACTCGGCACTCGATGGTATTGATTTTGCCGATGCGGCCGGCGCGGACCAGTTCGACCGCCAGGCGGAACAAGCCGCCGAAAGCGGTGCGCTGCTGGCTGCCGGTTTGCAGGATTCGGCCGGTGTCCTTGACCACTTTCTGAAGCGCCAACGACTCGGCGACGGTCAGAGTCAACGGCTTCTCGCAGTAGACATCCTTTCCGGCCTTGAGTGCCTCGATGGCCACCTGGGCATGCCAGTGGTCAGGCGTGGCGATCAGCAGGCAATCGAGCGACTTGTTGTTAATAAGGTCGCGATAATCCTTGGTGTTGGCCTCGAAGTCCTTGTATCCCCTTTGGCGCATCACCTCTGCGGCGTGTTTGCGATGTGCGGCATTCACGTCGCAGCCGAGGGTGAAAGTCAACTGTCCCGATTCGACGCAGGAACGCGATTCGCGCTCGACTCCCAAGCTGCGACTCTGTGGGCTGCCGATGCCGACGATGCCCATGACGAGGCGATCGTTGGCGGACGTTTTTTTTGCCGCGCCTTCCTCGTGGGCGGCCAGGAGCTGCCGGGAATACCAAGCCGGCAGCCCCGCGGCGCCCAGCGCTCCCAGGGAACGCTGCAAAAAACCACGCCGCGACAAATTACCCTTTTCCACGTTCACACCTCCCTTTAACACACGATCCCCTACCGGGGACACACAGTTTTCAGCGAAAAATGCGTCGCACGAAGAGATACAGGTTGATGCGCTGAACCAATTCCGGCTGGGTCACCGCGTCGGAGTCTGCCATGGCCGAAAGCAGCACGAACTGGTCGGCCGTTACCCCGTCCTTGACAAAGCATTCGTTAGTCGGGCGGTGCAGGGCCAGATAGTCGGCCCGGAGTCCGCGGGCAAGCTCACGTCCCGATGTCATGGTTCCCATGCCATTTCTTACGTAAACGTAGCAAATCCAAACACCAATCTAAGGAGTGGCTTACCCCTCGTCAAATTAAAACCTAATGAGAAGCGTTCGACGGGAGAAACGGCAAGGGGAGAAAGCGCAAAGGCGCATTCATCATTCTGACGAGAAATCCCAGGGCCACCCTGGCCAGTCACTCGTAGAGAGAGCTCACGAAATCTGCCGCACCTCCCTGATATTCATGGCCGCCTTGGTGAAGCACTCTGCCACACCTCCGGCGAGGCACCACCGGTAGGATTGGGCTCCCGTTCGGGGTGGAGACGTTTTTTTGGAGAGTGCAGGGCTTGCGCGCAGCGGTGCGAATCACCGCCACCTCCAACGAAGTCCCGGCAATCAGCAGCGGACCTCTTGACCTCCGCACTATACACCCTGACGCGAACCTACCCCGCTGTGTCCGGCCGGAGCAGGTAACGAGAAAGGCGCAGGTCAGTGACTTTCCTTGTCAGCGATGCCAGCCGTGGTGATCGTCGTGTACTCGTTGACGCGGTTGGTGTGGACCGTGCGCGACCGTGCGGGTAGGTTTCAAAAACGTGGTCGCCTCTCACGCGGCGGCATAAGTTATCGTCAACAGCCGCCGCTAAGTGTCTGTATTACAACGAACCGAAGGTGATCCCTCCGTACTTCCATCATCGCCACAAGCAGGAGAACTCCCATGAATCGACGCCAATGGCTCCAACAGTCCTCCCTCGCCGCCCTCGTTCTCGGCGCCGGCCGCTTTCTGCCGGAAAGCCGCGCCGCCGACGATCCCTCGAAGCGTGGGCGCTTACTCATGTACACGCGCTCGGTCGGCTTCCAACATTCCGTCGTCGCCCGCAAGGGCGGCGAGCTAGCGCTGGCCGAACGCATCGTCACCGAGTTGGGCAAGAAGAACAACATCGATGTCGTCTGCGAGAAAGACGGCCGAATCTTCGAGTCGGCCGAGTTCCCCAAGTTCGACGGTTTCCTGTTCGAGACGCAGGGCGACCTTCTCAGCGAGAAAAGCCTGGACAATTCGCCTCCGATGACACAAGCCGGCAAGAAGGCGCTTCTTGACGCCGTGGCCGGCGGCAAGGGGTTCATTGGCTGTCACTGCGCCAGCGACACTTTCCACAGCAAGGGTGCTCAGTGGCAGAACCAGAACCGCGATCAAGTTGATCCCTACCTCGCCATGGTCGGCGGCGAGTTCATCCGCCACGGCGAGCAACAAAAGGCGTGGATGCGCGTCGTCGATCCGAACTTCCCCGGCATCAAGGATCAGAAAGATTTCGAGATGCACGAAGAATGGTACTCGCTCAAGAATTTCGCGCCGGACTTGCACGTAATTCTCGTGCAGGATACTCAGGGGATGAGAAATCCTGATTATCAACGGCCCAAGTACCCGGCAACCTGGGCGCGCAAGCACGAAAAAGGCCGAGTCTTTTTCACGTCGATGGGCCATCGCGAGGACGTTTGGCAGAGCGAGATCATGAAAAATCTGCTCACTGGAGCCTTAGCCTGGACACTCGGCCGCGTCGATGCCGAAGTGAAGCCCAACCTGAAAGAGGTTGCGCCACACGCGAGCGAGTTGCCCAGAGTCGAACCCAGGCGCAAGCGGTAACGAATTATTTGGCAATATCCTCCAAGGAGCATCCGCACATGTTTCGACATCTGTTGAAGTTTGCCGTGTTGTTGGCCGGGCTGGCAGCGCTGCCGTTCGCTCTCGCTCCCGCCGCCGACAGCGACACGGAAAAATGGACGCCGCTGTTCAACGGCAAGGATCTCACCGGCTGGAAGATTCACCCCAATCCCAATCCGGGGCAGATCGAGGAAATCATCAAGAAGGAAGCAGACGGCAAAGTCGTCGCCTATTACGGCAAGCTGAAGCGCGGCGAGAACAAGGGCAAGGAAGTGCCGCTCTGGCGTGTCGAGGACGGCATCCTTATCGGCAGTGGGCCGTCCACTCATTTGTTCAGCGAGCGCGGCGATTACGAAAACTTCCGCTACCGCGTCGAGGCCCAGATTAACGATCACGGCAACAGCGGCCAGTATTTCCGTACCGAGTTCGGCCCGGGCTTTCCCAAGGGCTACGAGGCCCAAATCAACAGTACGCACGGCGATACGATCCGTGGCGGTAGCCTGTATCCGTCTTTCGGCGCGCCGAGGGAGGACAACAGCAAAATCATCATCAAGGAGAGGCTGTATCAACCCAATGAGTGGTTCACGCAGGAGGTGATTACGCAAGGCAACCACATTGTCATCAAGGTGAACGGCAAGACGACCGTGGACTACGTGGACGCAAAGAACACCTTCAAGAAAGGGCACTTCGCCTTGCAGGGACACGATCCGGGCACCGTGGTTAAGTTCCGCAAAATCGAGGTCATCGAACTACCGGCGGAAAGGAAGGAGTGAGACATCGCTTCGCTTTAGCGAGAGGGGCGTTAACACGCCCCTCTCGCCAATTTCCTCCCATCACCCGCCAATCGAGTGAATCCCCTCGCCGTTGAACTCGCCCGTCGAGCGTTTGTAGAAGATCTTCTTGGCACGCATGGTCTTCGGTTTTTCGCCTTTGACGACTCTCTTGGAAAAGACGGCCAGGTTATCCCCTTCGCCAAAGAAAATCACCTGGTCCTTCTCCTCGTTGAACGTCAGGTGATCGCACTGGGCGGTGAAGTCGCGGCCCTGCACGAAAACCAGACCATGCGCATCCATCACTTGATAGGTGCGGAGCTGTTTGGGATCGGGACTGCCGGGGACCGGTTTTTGATAGGTGCCGACTTTGAGCACATTGCAGCGAAGGAACAGGGCGCCCTCGGGCAGTTCGGTGGACAGGATGGCGTCGAAATCGATCTCGCGATGGGGATCATCGCAAGGCAGATTAAAGACGCGCACCGCTTCCCAGAAGCTGGCCACGTTGGTCAAATTATTGGCCTGCATTTGCTTCTCGAATGTGATGTAGGTCAGCTTCATCTCCTGCTCTTGCCCGGCATTGGCGGGGCGCCGGTCCATTCCGCCGGGAGTGGGGCCTACCTCGGCGCCGCCGCGCTGGAGGATGCGCACGCTGCCTGGACCGGAGAGCGTCACCTGGTTGGCGTCGTTGTTTTTAACGCCCGGACGCGATTCTACATCGTCGCGCGGAAGGGTTCTCATTTGAATACCCTTACCCATCAGCAGTTGATATTTTTCTAACTTTTTGCCCTCGAAAGTCTGATCCTCAACACGCACGTCCTGGTCGCTGTCGCCTTTGTCGCCGACGAGCTGGCTGACCTTGGCCGGCTGATCGCCGCGCATGCCTTCCTTGAGCGAGAGAGGTCGATCGAAGAGCACCTGCAAGCACTGGCAAGCCATGCGAGCATTGTCCTGCTCGGCCTGGATGTTGCCTTCGAATACGGCGTAGTTGCCCTGAAAGACCATCCGATCGCTCCAATGCACGGTCAGCGGCACGGGGCGGGCCAGCGGCTTGCCTTCCAGGGTGGTGGCGCTTTGCATCACCATTGCGCCTCCGCCGTAAACCCAGGCTTTGTTCGACACCTGATTGATGTTCACTTCCGGACCAAGGATGAAAATCTTGTCCATTTTCAGGCGGGCCAAGTCGCCGGTGACCACCAAGATGTTGCCGTCGGCGGAGCAACTCATGTCCAGCGTATTGCCCTCGATGTAGACGCCCTCTTCCCCCTGCTTGGCTGGCGCTTGACGGACCACGACGCCGCCATGTTTGTCGAGCGCATCGAGAGCGCCGCCCTCGGCCCACAGATGGTCCAACGCCATGCGCTCCTCGCAGCGCAGCACCTTGGCCTCGATGGAGCGGGCGCTAAGATCGATCGGCCGGGGTGTGTCGGCTTCCGGCGCGGCCTCTGGCGCTCGGCCTTTCGCGACCGGCGGGACGCCGGTCCCACTATTCCCAGCGACCGGCGGGACGCCGGTCCCACCACTCCTACTGGTAGTGCTTGTCGATGGTCGCGGCTCGGTTGTCTGGCGGTTCGGCGCAACAAGCCGGGTTCCATCCTGCTGAGATCTAGTTTTGACCTCTGACCTCTGACCTCTGACCTCTGAGGAACGAGCGGCGCCGGGCATCGTGCTTTTGCTGGACGGCGGAGGCATGCGCGTGGGGGGCACATCGAGGAAGTGGACGACGAGCCGAGCGGCGTCGTGGATGTTCAGGTCTGGAGAATGGGCCAGGACGTTGCGAAGCGCCTCCAGACGATGCGGCCGGCGCGAGGAAGCCGGCGCGGTGGGCACCTTGGCCGGCGCTGCCGGGTCGCCCTTTTTCGCCGCAACAGGCGCTGTCTTCGCTTGCGGCTTCTTTTCGTCTCCATCCAGCCACACCCTCAGTTCTTCCGCCTTGAGCCATTGGTCGTGTTCGTCATCTTTGAAACGGGCTGAGCCGGTCAAAATCAACAAATCCCGGCCATCCTCGTCGCGCTTGGACACCAATTTCTCGTTCCAGTAGGCGTGCGTAGTTTGTTTGCCCGTGGTTTTGTTGGTCATGTGGATGCTGCCGGGTCCGATCGCCTGGATCTGTTGATAGGTCTTGGCCGGCGAATTGGTTCCTTTCTCGCCAGCAGAGGCGGAGACCGGCAAAGGAACCTCCTGGATGCGCAGCACCGGCGCTTGAATAAGGCTCTCCTCCTTATTGGCCTCCATGCAGGGTACGCCCTTGAGAATGCTCAGCTTCGTGGAGGCATCATGAAAGAAATCCGTGCCGTGGGCGTCGAGCTTCTCGGCGTCCGAGGTGAGCGTGACATCCGGTCCGGTGGCGTGGGCCGTCTCGATCTCCAGTCCCTGCTCAGCGGTACCGGCGTCCTGCCGGTCACCCGTGGTGGGGCGGGTGTCTCGCCGGTCCTCTGCTCGCCGCTTGAGACGCAACTCCAGATGTTTGCACACCAACATATCATTATTTCCCGTTTGGTCGTTGATGCGCGTGACGGTGACATCCTGCGGGCTGTTGGGCATATCGGTGTTCTCGGGCACGTCGAAGCGGGCTTCGTCGTGGTCCTTGAACAGCTGGTATTCGAAGCGGCCGGGCGTTTCGATGCGAATGCGAGCGGGTTCCGGAGTTGGCGCGGGCGGGCCGCCCGCGCTCCGTTGCGAGACCCTCTCATCCGCGTTCCGGAGCGTGGGCGGTCCGCCCGCACTCTTAGGCTCGCTCGTCTCGCCCGCCGCCTTTGTCCCGTTCGTCTTGTCGTTGGTGGGGAACGGTGAGCCGCTAGCTACGCGCAGGTCCATTCTCACGGCTTCCTTCAGCACGATTCGCTTGACACCGGAAATGCTCTCGTTTTTCGGCTTGGGTGGGGGGAGGAAACCGGGACGAGGCGGCGGCGCCGACGTCGTCAATTCCATCTCCATACCTTCGGCGTCAATGACGGCCTTGGGCGGGATGAGCCGGCCGTTGCGTTCCACATAGCTGCCATCGATGAGGTTGACGTGATCGCTGGTTTTGACGAGCTGCGTTTTCTCATAGTAGTACAGTGGCCCCGTAGTGATCCTGACCACCAGATCGTCCTCGCGGACGGAAGTGCGGCGATTGTTGGTTATGCGGATTGGCGTCTTGGAATCGCCGAACAGCTCCGCCGCGATAACTTTGCGGCCACTAAGTTCGCTTGGGCTGAACGAGGTAACAGGGCGATCGAAGGTGATGTAGGCTTGCTTACATTTGAGCGTGTTGATTTCGATTTCGCGGCCATCGTTTTTTTTCTTGCCGAAGATGGCAAGACTCATCAGCTCCAGCTTGACCCGTCCACCATCGGCAATTTCAAATTTCCAGGCGGCGATGACCATGCTCTTCGCGTTCAATTCGAGAAGGACGGGCCATTTCAACTCGTCGCAGCCGCGGTGGAAGGCCAGCTCCAGCTTTTGTTCCAGCGGCGTCGGCTTGAAGGGCCGGAGAGAGTGAGTAACCGACGATGTATCGTCGCCCTCGGACTGTCGGTACTGCTCCGGCAGAGGCGGCAGCGTGTTAATACGGCCCAGCGTGGTCAACGAGTAAAGAAGATAAACCAGCGCGAACAACACAAAGCCGCTGGCTAACAGGACGATCCGTTTGGGAGTCCACATGATCGTTCCGTCCCCTCAAGGATTTATGATTTCGGATTGATGATTGAAAACAAATCATCAATCCGAAATCATAAATCGGTCTTGACAGCGTAGAATTAACTCGATGGCTTCGCGTACCGCGCCGTGTCCGCCCGGCGTTTGCGTAATGTAATGAGCGATGGCCCGGACTTCGGCACAGGCATCGGCCACGGCCACGGATAAACCGCACGATCGCATCGGCGGTAGGTCGGGCACATCATCGCCGATGTAGCACACCGCCTCATCCTCGATGCCGGACTCCGCCAGCAAAGACCGGTAAGCCGGCAATTTCTCCGCCGCTCCCTGAATCACGAAACCGATGGCCAACTCCGCCGCCCGCCGCGCGACCACCGGCGAACTGCGGCCGGTGATCAAACCCGTTCGCTTGCCTGCTCGATGCCAAAGGTGTAGTCCGGAGCCATCGCGGACATGGAACTGCTTGATTTCCAATTCCGGATGGCCATACGCGATGCCTCCATCCGTCAAGACGCCATCGACATCGATGATGAGCAACTCGATGGCGTTACAGCGCTCGCGCAGCCTCTTCATGCGCCGATCCTCGCATCGGGTAGGTGCCGCGAGCCGAGCGGCACCGCGGGTCCGGCTCGGCTCGCCGGACCTACACTCGGCTCCGCATTCTCCGCCGGTACAATACCAATGAGATCGGTGATGTCGAGCAATCCAACCGGCTTGCCGTCGCCATCGACCACGGGCAATTCGCTGATGCGGTGGCGGCGCAGCAGTTCGACGGCGTCGCCGACGCGGACGCCGAGCGATACCGTGATTGGATTGGCGGTCATCACTTCGCAGATGGGGCGATCCAGGGCCATCTCGCGCCGCGCCTCGATGAGACGGGCCAGATCGCTATCGGTGAACAGGCCGCACAGCCGCCCGCCGTCGTCCACCAACATGACAGCCCCGGTGCGCCGTCCAGGATGCCGCGCATGAGCGAAAACGCTCCGCACCGTCTCGTTCGCGGAATCGATACGCAATTCGCTGTGCTGGCGCATTACGGACTCGACCTTGAGCAGCTTGCGGCCCAGGCTGCCGGCGGGGTGAAACCGCGCGAAGTCCTCGTGTGTGAAGGCGCGTTGCTGGCTGAGAACGAAGGCGAGTGCGTCGCCCAGGGCGATCATGGCCGTGGTGCTGGCGCTGGGGGCCAATCCCAGCGGGCACACTTCCTCCAGCGGGCCATACACGATGGCCACATCCGCCTTGCGGGCTAACGTGCTGCGGGCATTCCCGGTCAGGGCGATTATGCCCCGGACCAGCGGCCGCAACGGACCGAGCAGCCGCACGATTTCCTCGCTCTCGCCGCTGTGCGACAGGACCAGGGCGACATCATCCGGGTGGACCATGCCCAGGTCGCCGTGCATGGCCCGTGTGGCATCGAGGACATAGGCGCGCGTGCCTGTCGAATTGAGGGTGCCGGCGAGCTTCTGACCTACATCGGCCGACTTGCCGGTGCCGGTGATGCAGACCCGGCCCGCGCCGCGTCCGGTTAGCCGTTGGAGCAGATCGACCGCTTGCAGAAAAGACTCATCGAGCCGCTGCGCGACCAGTTCGAGGGCGGCGGCTTCGGCGCGGATTATCTGCCGGGCATTATCGAGCCGGCTCGTCCGCTCCTCTTCCGGTGCGACCGGCGTCCCGCCGGTCGGTGGCCGGTGGACCTGCAAGACCATCACCGCCTCCTTGCTCGCGATCGCGGAGAATCGATCCTTCGCTCCAGCCTGGCGACTATAACTGAAGCGCATGGAAATGCAACCGCGTCCCGCGCGCAGCATGTTTAATATCGGCAAGTTGGGAGAGCGTGATGCAAGTTTCGAGAACCACAAGATGGTCAACCGGCTATCCCGGACCGTTCGCACGGGAAATTCCTTGACCCTGTTCCAAACCGCCTATCCAATGGTCTATAGTGACAGGAGGAATCACTTCGGAGGTCCGTGCCGTGCCGATCCACTTCCGCTGTCCGCATTGCGACAAACTGCTGGCCATTGGCACCCGCCAGGGCGGCACGCAGATTCATTGTCCAATGTGTGATCGCGTCATCACGGTGCCGCCGCGGACGCAGGTACAAGTACCGACAACGACGGTCGTGCTGCCGGATGCCGGTCAAGCCTGGTGGCTGGATGCACCGCCCGTCCTTCCGCCAAACTTGGAGCCACCGCCGCCGGCCGATGCGTGGTGGCTGACGACCAATGCGCCGCCGGCTTCGCCCGAAAACGCAATCACTACCGCGCCGCCAATTGTTCCCCCTCCGCTGCCCGAAGCGGTCGCTCCTTCTCCCGTTTCCGATCCGTCCCTGAATCCCCTCGTTTTTGAACCTTCGCCTCAAGCGCCGCCTGTCGCGAAGGAGAAAACCGCCCCCGTCGAGAAACCCCGGCCCTTTCCGCGCAAGTATGTTTATCTCTTAGCCGGCATCGCTGTCGCCGCGATTGTCCTCGCCAGCGTGATCATTGCTTGGATCCTCCTTACCGATACGGCACCTCAGCATCCCATCGATGCCGCTGCCGGAACTGAGAACAGGGAGGGCGATAAGACCACGGCGCCGCCCGATGCCGAAGCATCGAAGCCGGAAGCAAGCAAGCCGTCTTCGCCCGGCTCCATTGCCGCGAAACATCGCCGCGAAACGACGGAGGAAGAGCTGCGTCGGGAGGCGGCCCAATTTCCGGACGTCTCGCTGGATCGCGGCGACGACCGCACCGAGGCGCAACGTGTACGCCAGCTAGCAGACACGGCGGTGCGCGAGGGCACGCCTTGGGATTTCGGAGCGCAAATCATCAAGGAGCGGCCCGATCTCGCGGGATTGCCGTTACATAAGAGTGACGAGAATCGGCTCGACGCGAAGGCAGCCGATCGGCTGCAAAGCTCCGCGCTGGCTCTGCGAGCGGCCTTGTTCGAGGCAGCCGGCGGCGGCACGGAAGCGGATGCCGACAAGCTTCGCTCCCTCCTTG
This sequence comes from Gemmataceae bacterium, assembly GCA_035653735.1. GTDB lineage: Bacteria > Planctomycetota > Planctomycetia > Gemmatales > Gemmataceae > JAJPHU01. The sequence goes on along the minus strand of DASRBG010000188.1, from coordinate 71,634 downwards.
ACGCCGACGACGCTCCGCGCGACAAATGGCTCCGGCCGGAGTCCATCCCCGCTTTGCAGCAGCTTCTCATGGGCGAAGCCGCTTCCCTACGCGAAGTGCTGGTCGAGCGACTGGCGAAGATCGATGGCCCGCGTGCCAGCGTCGCCCTGGCCCGCAGCGCCTTGTTCGATCTGCATCCCAATGTCCGCCGCCGCGCCGTGGCCGCCCTCGCCAAACGCGAGCGCCGCGACTATCGGCAAGTGCTGCTCGATGGCTTCGCCTATCCCTGGCCGGCCGTCGCCGATCACGCCGCCGAAGCGCTGGTGGCTCTGGAAATGCGTGAAAGTGTGCCGGCGCTCCTCAAATTGCTCGATCAGCCCAACCCCGCCTCTGCTCACAAGAAGGCGGGCAAAGACGAGTTGTACGTCCGCGAAGTGGTGCGCATCAATCATCTGCACAACTGCCTACTCTGTCACGCTCCTTCCTTGAAAGAAAGCGATAAACTCCGCGGCTTCGAGCCGATAATCGGCAAACCGCTGCCGCCACCATACACGCGCGAATACTACGGCCCGCGTCGGCCCGGCCAGTTCGTTCGCGCCGACGTGACCTATTTCCAGCAGGATTTCTCCGTGCCCCTGACCGTGGAGAAACACGGCAAATGGCCGGCGACGCAGCGCTACGATTTCCTGGTGCGTGAACGCCTCATTCCACCCCCCGCTCCCAGCACGGTGAATGAACCTCCGCAAGCCCTCTTCTTCGCGCTGCGCGAGCTAACCGGGACAGACGCCGGCTCGACGGTCGAGGATTGGAAACGTTGGGCTCAGCTCCATCCACGGTGAGTGTTCCCGTTCAGGGGCCAATACTGACAATACAAAGGGATCGGAACGATGGCGTGGCTCGCGGCGGCGACAAGCATGGCCGTGAAAAAATTCTTCATTTTTCTCTTGCCACACTTATCGAGGGATGTAAAATTGCTCGATTAGATGTATGGTCATCTCTCGCCTAGACACTTCGCCTATCTCTGCCCCCCGATTGCCAATGAGGGCAATAACAGGCACACGCGTTTGACGCGGCGCGTTGTGTGATTCGTCCGTCAGGATTGCGCGGCGGTTGCCCGGGCAGCCGCCAAGGCTATCCTCTGTCCTATTGCCTTCGCCTCCGTCGCCACTTCTCGCCTTCGCCTCCATCGCCACTTCTCGCCTTCGCCTCCATCGCCATTGTCCGTGCGAACTTGAGCAAGAGGCTTTGTCAGAACTCTTGGGCTCTCGGTAAAAGGATTTCCCTTACCATTCGGAGTGAATTGCCATGTTACTGCCGAAGCAAGATCAGTGGAGAATGTTAGCGCTTCTCAAACGATCTGTTGCTCGTAATGCCACTTACGGCTGCTTTGCCGCGGTGCTCTCGTCGGTTGCCGTTCTGTGGGGGCTGACGAGTTCAGCCTCACCGAACGTGAACGCGGAGGGTGTTGGGGCGTCTGTCTACTTTGCCCCGGATCGGCCGGAACCTCCTGCTCCAAAAGTGAATTTGGGGCAGACTTCGGACTCGATCGAGCCTAACGAGCCAGACCTTGTGACGCAGTTGAACAACTGGACTTCAACGTCAAGTCCGACGTCAAGTCATTTTGAACCTTTCCAGGATCCACACGGAGGAGATCATCCGCCTCATCCCGCTCATCCCCCACATCCGCCTCATCCCCCGCATCCACACCATCCGCATCATCCACCCCATCCGCATTCTCAACATAAATGATGGGGGCGCTTGGTGTAGTTGGATTGATTGGTCTAGCCCCAGAATAAGCAACGGCCTCTCAGATGTCGGCCGACCTAGAGTAGCACTATTGCGCGCTTCGGTTGTTTTCACCGAAGCGCGCAAATCAATCTGTGCAACCCGCTGCGGTTCGCGACACCGACGGGGCTTTTCGTGGATGTCGCGGGCGCTATGGGGGACGCAAGCCGTTCTCCGCGGCCACACTCTGTACGTGGCCGAAGCGCTCTCGCCTTCGGTTCATGAACGCCTATCCGACGGGTGGTTCGCGTTCAAGCAGACGGCGGTGGATTGGACTGTTCGCGGCTGAATTCGCGCAAGTGCAGGCGCGTCTGATGCTCCTCGGCCTCCTGCCCGCTGATGGTTCGTCCCTGCATGTAATCGCGCTGCCAGCCGCGCTTCACCGCGTCCGGCGAGAACCGTGCCAGGTCGGCGTTGAACGTCGAACGCGAACGCTCCCATTCTCGATACTCGCGGGCCAATTCCGGGTTGTCGTCCAGCGGAATGTAGCGCGGCTCCAACTGCTCGGCCAGGCCGCGCGGTACCGGCACAATCATGCAGATCGGTTCGCCGCGCTCGAAGCGCACCGCGTTATAGGGGCGGGTCATCTTCCAGTTCATGGTGAAGGTGGCCGATAGCCAGTCCGTTTCGACCACGCCTTCCAGGGGCTGCACGCCGTCCTTGATGTAGTTGGTCGGTCCCTTCACCCACAGGTTGACGCCACGCGGCGTGCGGAACAGAAAGGGGATCGAGAAAGTAATGACACCGCTGCCGAAATGACTGGTGATCCGCGAATCGCCCTGGATGACGGGGCTGGCCGTGTCGGCCGACACTACAATCGGAGCGAACATGCTGGATAAGGATCGCTTCTCCGTGGGCGCCTCGAAGGTGAGTTGCAGGTTTTCCTTGCCAAGTCCGCCGTCCCAATAGGCGGTGAACGACGCCGGACACGGAATCCACCAACCGGCCTGGTTGGCGATCACCAACGGCAAACAGCGATACGGGGCGCGCTGGTGGGCGGCGTCCATCCACGTCCGGTCCACCGGCGCGGTGCTCAACCGCATGTCCGTGGCCTGATGCAATTCATAAGCGATTAAACAATGTTCGGGATCACTCATCGATGAGCCTCGATAAATAACGAGACAACTCTTGCTTGCGCTGCGACCTGGCAAGCGAATAACGATGAATTTTAACAAAAATGAGTCGTGGCAGGAAATATGACGAGCTGGAAGGATGGCGAGCGGGGTTGCGTAAGCGCCCCGAGTGCTTCTCTCGGGGCGCTGACGCAACCCCGCTCGCCGAGAGAATTACTCGGGCCGCTTACGCAACCCCGCTCGCCGGGCGCTGCGGGCTGGCAAAAAGAAGATTTGCGGGATCGCGGTGTCACTTCGCGGGCGGCAGGGTTGCCTGCTTCGGCGGGGGCAGCGGTTCACCCGGCGGAGGAGGCAGCAAGGCTGGATTCGCCGCATTGATGGCCATGATGCGCGCCTTGACAATCGCCGCCGACTCGGCCGGCGGCATCACGTAATGTACAACCTGATAATCCGTGTACGGCGGCCCAAAGTAATTCGGGAACCACCACGGATAAGGAGCGTAATACTGGACGTTCGGAACATACGGGGTCCACGTGAAGAGGCTGTCAGTTCCACATTTGCAACCGCAGCAGCCGTTATCGGCTCGCGCCGCATTGCCGCCGAAGCCGAGCGAGATGAGCAATATACCGATCACTGTCGCGGTAATCATGGGTTCCTCCCCTGAAGTATCGGCCGGCGCGGGACCGACCGGCCGCTTGATGTCTCAGTCGGATGCGCTCAAACATATCATGATGCACAACCGGGAGGATGCCGCCGGAGCGCCGGCGCGGCGCTTTTCCCCGCCGTCGCAAGCGCACGGATGATGCGATCGATATGCTTTCTCTGGATCTCCTGGTTTTCCCTCGTTCCAATCCGCTACGGAGACTGTATCATGCTGACTCGCACTTCGATCATGTGGATCATCCCTTGCCTGACGAGCTTGTCCCTCCTGCCGGCTCAAGCCGCCGATGGCCCGGATTTGATTTTGCATCACGGCAAAATCGTCACGGTCGATAAACAATTCACTATCCATCAAGCGCTCTCCGTCCGCGGCGACAAGATCCTGCGCGTGGGCGGAAACGAGGAAATCCTGAAGACAAAAGGACCGGCCACTCAACTCGTCGATCTCGAAGGCAAGACCGTGCTACCGGGTCTGATCGATTCGCACGTGCATCCCAACGGGGCCTGCATGATCGAATTCGATCATCCCATTCCTGAGATGGAAACCATCGCCGACGTGCTCGCCTACATCAAGGGCCGGGCAAAGGCGTTGTCGAAAGGGGAATGGATCGAGGTTCGTCAGGTGTTCATCACTCGTCTGCGTGAGCAGCGCTATCCGACGCGGCGCGAACTCGATGACGCGGCCCCGGATAATCCCGTCGTCTTTTCCACCGGGCCGGATGCCGCGCTCAACACGCTGGCGATGAAGCTCAGCGGCATCAACAAGGATTTCAAGGTGACGGACGGCGGGCCGGGCTACGCTGAGAAGGATGAGCACGGTCAGCCAACCGGCATCCTGCGCAGCTGCACGCGCTACGTCAAAAGCCAGCCGTCTGGCAGGCAACCCAGCGAACTCGATCACACCGAACGCTTGTTGCAGCTCTTGAAGGATTATGCGTCCGTCGGTCTGACGACCATCGGCGATCGCGACGCTTATCCCGCCGAGATCGAGCGCTATCGCAAGCTGCGCGACAACAACAAGCTGCCCCTCCGCGTGGCTATCTCGCATCACATTGACACCATCGGCGCCATCGACAAAATTCAGCAGAACATCCGCCGGGTTGCCGAGCATCCGTTGACCAAGAACGACAACCATCTGCGCATCATCGGGATCAAGACATATCTCGACGGCGGCATGCTCACAGGCAGCGCCTACATGCGCAAGCCGTGGGGCGTCAGCAAAATTTACTCCATCAAAGACCCGGAATATCGCGGCGTGCTGTTCATCCCCAGGGAGCGCTTGCTGCCAATCGTGCAGACGACGATCGAGTCAGGCTTGCAGTTCACGGCCCACTCGGTCGGCGACGGGGCGGTCCATGCGCTCGTGGACGTGTACGAAGAGTTATCGCGGAAGATGTCGATCCGTAAGGTGCGTCCGTGCGTGACGCACTGCAATTTCATGAGCGCCGAGGTCATCCCCAAAATGACCGATCTGGGCGTCGCCGCCGACATTCAGCCGGCATGGTTGTATCTCGACACACGAACGCTGACGGCGCAATTCGGTTACGATCGCCTCCGCTATTTCCAGCCGCTAAAAAGCCTGTTCGCGGCCGGAGTCATCGCCGGCGGAGGCTCCGATCACATGCAGAAAATCGGCTCGCTCCGCTCGGTTAATCCGTACAATCCGTTCCTGGCCATGTGGACGACGATCGCGCGCAGGGCCAAGTGGTACGATGGCCAATTGCATCCAGAGGAAGCACTCAGCCGCGAACAGGCCATCCGGTTCTACACCGGCAACAACGCCTATATCCTCTTTCTGGACGACCGCGTCGGCTCGCTCGAAACGGGGAAATTGGCCGATTTCATCGTCCTCGACCGCGATTTGTTAAGCTGCCCGGAAGACGATATCAAGGACACGCGCGTGCTCCGGACCTACATCGGCGGGAAATTGGTATACGTGCGACCATAAATAAGGAGGAACTCAATAAACCGTCAGGGTCGCCAAGAAAGAAATGAGAGAACAAATATAAAAATGCGCGGAACCGGCAATTCCTCAAGATAATCGCTGTTGTTGCTTCTCGTTCCCATGTTTCTGACTGGAAACGAGAGGCATTACCGGAATCCGCGCACTTACCCGAACAGAATTATTGAATCAAGGTCTTCCCTTTTTCACGCCGCTATATCGGCGATGACTCCAGCCTTCCGCGCCTAGACTCCAAAAGTGCCAGGAGGGACAGTATAAGGATCGTCCAACGGGTGACCTAAGAAGTAATTGATGCCTGCAAAGTAAGCGTTGAAATTCGGATTTCCAGGTATTCCCGTGCCGCCAGCGGCAAGAGCATCGGCGGCGGCGAGATCAGCCCCTTCAAGGCCGCTGAATAAGAAATCCACTCCTTTAATCAACATTGTGGTGTATTGCTGTCCCACTTGTGGCCCGAAGGTCGTGGACAGGAATTGCGAGAAGGAGTTCAGGTTTTGACTGATGCCCGGTAACTGGTTCACAACCGATGCGACTGTGTCCTCGGTAAGCAGAGGGTTGGCCGTAGGATTGGCATCGATTTGGGCAATCATTTGAAAAAGTTGTACTGTTTGGACAAATTCGGCAATTGGCCCTCCGATGGTCGCAAGGGAAGTCCCGGAAAGCACTTCACGGTTCTCAAGCTGTTCTAATCGTGGACGAACGGTGCGCCGGACAGGAGCAGATTGTCGGTCGCCATCCAGTAAATGGATGATTTTGTGGATAGAAGTGAAATAATCGAGGATGCCTGGCATAGCAAGGATCTCCAAAGAGGAAACTCACTGGGTATAAGGGAAGCCGGCAGGCGGCGCACACAAGAGCTAGCATTGAGTATTTTATTCCCTTGAAATCCGCTTTTGTCAAATAAGGGAGCCTGGCATTCAAAGAAGAATGGATCACGCACAGCGTGGGGTTTCACTTCGGTTCGGCTAATGAACTTGGCCTTGGGCCGCTCAAAGCCAGGCCAGGCCTTACTAGATTCGTTGGGATGACAGAGTAGCGAATTGCGCTTTCGGCTACACCGCCTGGCGAATCACTTCGCCGCGGCTGATGACGAGGGGACGACCGAGTGTGTCGCGCATCTCGGTGTGAGGAGAATAGCCCAGACAATGAAAAATGGTCGCGGTCAGATCCTGCGGTTGTACGCGGCCGTCGCGCGGATGTCCGCCGATTTTGTCCGACGAGCCGATGACCTGTCCGCCGCGGACGCCGCCCCCAGCCAGGGCCACGGAGAAGACGCTGCCCCAGTGATCGCGGCCGCCGCCGGCGTTGATCTTTGGCGAGCGGCCAAACTCGCCCATCCACACCACCAGCGTTTCATCCAGCAGACCGCGCGTTTGCAGATCTTCGAGGAGCGCGGAATAGGCGAGATCCATCGGCGGCATGAGGTTATTCTTGAGGCGTTTGGCGTTCTTGTTGTGCGTGTCCCAGGCAGGGCTGTCGTCGGTGTCGCCGGGCATGCGCGTCCAGTTGACCTGCACCAGCGACACGCCGGATTCGACGAGGCGGCGCGCGAGCAGCACACTTTGGCCCCAGCGATTGCGGCCATAGCGGTCGCGCAGCGCCGCCGGCTCGCGGTCCAGATCGAACGCACGCCGAGCCTTGCCGGCGCGAAGCAGATCGAACGCCTGCTGGCTGCGATGATCGAACCGGGCAATCGCCTCGCTTCGGTCCACGCGATCCAGGCCGCGATTGACTTGCTCCAGGAGCGACAAACGGGCGTCGAGCCGCGGCGCCGGCAGTTCCGCAGAGAGGCTGAGTCCAGGAATCTGAAAATCCGGCGAGGACGGATCGCAGCGGATCAGCCAGGGGTCGGCGGTGCGGCCGAGAAAACCGCCGTCCTGTCCCGGCCAGAAGATCATGCCGGTGTTCCAGATCGGCTCCGGCAGCGTGATGGCCGACGGCAAACCATTCTTGCCGTGGCGCAGTTGATGGACGATGGCGGCGGTACACGGCCAATCGTTGGGAGCGCCCGGCTTGGCGTTCTCGCTGTTCATCGGCTGGTGCGGCACGCCCGTCAGCATCCAGTAGCCGCTCGACGAATGGGCATTGTCGCCGGTGGACATAGCCCGCAAGACGCAGATGCGATCGAGAAGCCTAGCTGTGCGCGGCATCAGCTCGCCGACCCGGATGCCGGGGACGTTGCTGGCGATGGATTTCAGTTCGCCGCGTACTTCCACCGGGGCGTCGTCCTTGGGGTCCCAGGTTTCATGTTGCGGCGGCCCGCCCAAGTGGAAGAGGAGAATGCACGATTTCGCCTTGCCGAAGGAAGAACCGGCAGGCGCCGCCTCGCTCCGCGCTGTCAGTAGCGCCGGCAGCGACAGCCCCAGCGCTCCTAGGCCGCCGACCCGAAGCCACTCGCGCCGCGTCAGGCCATCGCACAATCGCGTTCCGTTGGCGTGCAGGCTGAGCATGGTTTCCTCCTCCAGCGTGTCCTCATCCCCTTGAGTGTAATCGATGGCCCTGTTTTACCCCAAGAAGAAAACCCGGATTATCAGACACCTATCGCTCCATCAGCGGCGGTTGGGTGATCAGTTCCGAGTCTACATTCCGGCCCTGTATCCGTACAGTATGATGAAGGTCTCCGCAAAGGAGTATGCGAAGAACAGAGGGCGAAGGGAAAGGACCGATCATGAATCGCACCTCACTCACAGCAGCGGCCCGAAAGCAGTGGTGGTTGACGCCGCTGTTCACCGTGCTTTGCTTCTTACCCACTCTGCCGGCGCAGGAGTCGAAAAAAAGCACGCCGAACCTCGTGATTGTTCTGGCGGACGACATGGGTATCGGCGACCCCAGTTGCTACAACCCACAGTCGAAGATTGCCACGCCGAATATCGATAAATTGGCCGCGAAGGGCATGCGCTTCACCGACATGCACTCGCCCTCGGCCGTGTGCAGTCCGACACGATACGGGCTGTTGACCGGCCGCTATTGCTGGCGCACCTCGCTCAAGAGAAGCGTTTGCTTTGGTTACGACCCGCTGCTTATCGAACCGGGCCGCCTGACCTTGGCGTCGATGCTCAAGCCGTTAGACTACAACACGGCGGCCATCGGCAAATGGCACCTCGGTCTGGGCGGCGACAAAAGGGCCGACTACTCCAAGGTGCTCAAACCGGGGCCAAATCAGATTGGCTTCGATTATTTCCAGGGCTATCCGGCGGCCCTCGACATGGAGCCTTACGTGATCGTGGAGAATAACCGCGCCCTGGCGCCGCCGACCGACTTCATGGCGGGCAGCCTTTCTCAGCGCCTGGGCGGAGAGGGTGCATGGGAGCCAGGGCCGTGCGCGCCGGGTTTCAAGCATGTGGAGATCCAGCCGCGCTTCGCTGCCAAGGGGATTGAGTTCATTCGCAAGCAGACGAAGGAAAAGCCGTTCTTCCTTTACTTCGCCATGACTGGCCCGCACGAGCCGTGGGTGCCGACCCAGGAATTTCGCGGTAAGAGCAAGGCCGGACCTTACGGCGATTTCGTCCAGCAGATGGACGCGACGCTGGGCCAGATCATGAAGGCGCTCGACGAGGGCGGCCATACCGACAACACCCTGCTCCTCTTCGCCAGCGACAACGGCGCCTACTGGTTCCCCTTTGAAGTCCGCCTCTTCAATCACAAAGCCAACGGCGATTGGCGCGGCCAGAAGGGCGACATCTGGGAGGCCGGCCACCGCGTGCCGTTCATCGCCAGCTGGCCCGGCAAGATCAAACCTGGCACCACTAGCGATGAAACGCTCTGCCTCACCGATTTGATGGCGACCGTGGCTGCGATTGTCGGCGTCAAGCTACCCGACGGCGCCGCCGAGGACAGTTTCAACTTCGTACCGATCCTGCTGGGCGAGAAACCGTCCCGGCCAATCCGCGATTTCGTCATCTACCACTCGTTCGACGGGAGTTTCGGAATCCGCCAGGGTCCGTGGGTGCTGACTCCGACGCTTGGCTCGCGCGGCTTTAGCAGACCTGCTCAGGTGCTGCCAGCCCCCGGCGGCCCAGAGGGGCAACTCTACAACCTGAAGGACGATCCCGGCCAAACGAAAAACCTCTGGCTCACCCAGCCGGATCAGGTGCGGCGCTTGCAGGATTTGTTGGAGAAAGCCAAAAACGGCAGCCGGACGCGGCTCGCAGCGAAAGCACCTTAGGTCGATATGCTCCCCGCGCCGAACGCAAGCAGGAAATGAGGTCAGATGAGCAACGATGTGTTCACTCGACGGCAGACCCTCGTTGGGGCAGCGGCCGGGCGAGCGAAATGGTTTCTATCCCGCTTTGGGAGGGGAACAAAAACACACTCCCCACCTCTCGATACAGCGAGGTACGAAACGCTTGGGCGGAAACAGAGTGTCTCGTAAACCGCAGGAGGCAGCATGGTTCTCGTTGAAACCGAGCGCTTGTTCATTCGGCAATGGGTCCCGGACGACTGGAAACGATTTCGTCCTCTGGGCACGGACCCGCGAGTGTTGGAGTACTTGACCACGGAGCCGTGGTCGGATGAACGGATTCAGCAATTCATCAACAAAGGAATCGAGGTCGCCAAAACCAGAGGCTGGATTCTCTGGCCGGTCATCCACCGCGAAGATGCCGAGTTGATCGGCTTTTGTGGATTCGGGGACGGGTTCCCGCCGGACGTGGAAATTGGCTGGCGCTTGCTCCCCGAGTATTGGGGCCGTGGCCTGGCGACCGAGGCGGCGAAGGCGGTCATGCAGTATGGTTTCGAGACATTTCGCTTTAATCGCCTGATCTCCGTGACGCATCACGCCAATCGTCGCTCGATTCGGGTGATGGAGAAGCTGGGTATGACCTTCGAAAAGAGCTTCACGTACAAGGAAACGCAGGTCGTCTGCTATGCCAAGACGAATCCATCAGGAGCGGCAAGGGGCTACCGCGAGGACCTGGCGTATATCCATGACGCGGGTTTCGGCGACTTGGCCCGAAGTGCAGCCTCGTTCTTGATTGATGAACTGCACCGAAGTGCAATGGACCATGGGCTGGTGATCGACCTCGGCTGCGGCAGCGGCATCCTGTCGGAGCATCTGGCGGCTGGCGGCTACGATGTCATGGGAATCGACCTCTCCGCGGCGCTCATCGAACTGGCGCGGAAGAGCGTGCCGAGTGGCCAATTTCGTGTCGAGTCGCTGCTGACGGCGGAACTGCCTCCTTGCATCGCGGTTGCCGCCGTCGGGGAGTGCGTCAATTACTTGTTTGACGACCGACACAGCTTGGCAGGCGTACGGCAGGTGCTGGCCCGCGCCTTCGCCGCTCTTGTGCCGGGTGGCCTGTTGCTGTTTGACGTTTCGGAGCCGGGCAGAGCTTCTGGGAGCGCTTCCAAGGCCCACAGGGAAGGAGAGGATTGGGCTGTGCTTGTGGCCATCGAAGAAGACGAGCAGCAGCAACTGCTGACCCGCCACATCACTAGCTTCCGCAAGGTCGGGGAATCGTACCGGCGTGACCACGAGGTGCATCGTCTGCGGCTATTGCCCCGAGCACAGGTTCTATCATGGCTGCGGGACATCGGCTTTCAAGTGAAAACACTCGATGCTTACGGATCGACGCCGTTCGCCGCCGGGCATGTCGGATTTCTCGCGCGAAAGCCCAGATAATCGAGTTAAATCGACTTGCCGCCCGGCGAGGTCAACAATTCTCGCGCTCCCGAGGCCAGCAACATCCCCGCAAGCTGCTGTCCGACGACTTCCGCCTCGGCAGCCGCTCCGCTGTGTTCGGCGGCCACACGCAGCTTGCCGTCGGGCGTCAGCACCGCTCCGCGCAAATGCAATCGATCTCCCTCGATACGAGACAAGGCACCGACCGGGACCAGGCAGCCGCCGCCAAGTCCGCGCAGCAAGGCGCGCTCAGCCAATACCGCTTGGCGTGTCGGCTGATCGTTGAGGCGATCAAGTAGGGCCTGCGTGTCGGCATCGTCGGTGCGGCACTCCAGGCCCAGCGCACCTTGGCCGACGGCGGGAAGCATCCATTGCGGATCGAGTAATTCCGTTATCGAGGAGCCAAGGCCGAGTCGTTGCAGTCCCGCCTCGGCGAGGATGATGGCGTCGAGTTCTTGTTCATCGAGTTTGCGCAGCCGTGTTTCGACGTTGCCGCGAAGGTTGACAAGGTTCAGATCGGGCCGGCGGTGCAATGCTTGCGAGCGACGCCGCAAGCTGCTCGTGCCGACGATCGCGCCAGCGGGCAACTCGTCGAAACTCCGATGCTTGCGCGACACAAAGGCATCGCCAGACGGCCCGCGCTCCGGCACGGCGGCCAGCATCAGACCAGCGAAAAACGTAGTCGGCAAATCCTTCAAGCTATGCACGGCGACATCGACGGAGCCGGCGAGCAAAGCACGCTGGATCTCCTTGGTGAAAACACCATCGCCGCCAATTTGCGTCAGGGCCATATCGCGGATGCGATCGCCGGAAGTCTCGATCTCGATCAGTTCAACGCTCCGCGGCTGGGCAAAGGGGCGCAAGCGCTCCGCGACGTGGCGGGCTTGCCACAACGCCAATGGGCTGCCGCGCGTGCCGATTCGCAAAGGATTCATGCTTGAGGTGCGCCCAATTCTTGCAACGTTCGTCGTAGATTGGCCGCCGTCGCCGACCGTTCCTCGCGGCCCGTCTCTATGCGACGCCGCCATGTGCCGTCTTCGTGCAGCGCTCGCTCGATGGCCAACCAGACCGCCGCCTGCCGATCGGGATCATCGAGATAGCGCGGAAACAGGTGCCAGTGCAGGTGCGGCACTTGATTACCCAACAATTCGTAATTGAGCTTGTGCGGACGATAACAGGTCTGAATCGCCTGGGCCAGCAAGCACATCTCATCGAGATACACCCGCCGTTCTTCCGCCGGCAAGTCATTCAGTTCCGTAGCATGGCGGCGCGACACAAGAAGACAGTAACCCTGATAGTATTGCCACATGCCCAGGAGGGCGACGCTGTTCGGGAAACGCCAGACGATGTCGGTGGCGCCGAACTCATCGATCGTCTCCATCTTCCAACAAAACGGACAATCGGTTTTATTCAAGAACAACTCCCTGTCAAGGCGATTCCATTAGCGCTAATGCGATACGGGCGCGTCTTCCGCAGGCTCCGGCAATGGGTGCTGTTCCCCATCGATCTTCGCGTTCTTTTTTTCATCTCCTGCTAGCGGTTGGCAGAGCGGAGTGGCGCCGGGCGGACACGGATACAGTTTATCGTAAATCCACAATCCGGCATGACAGCCGAACATGGCGCCGAGAAGGGCCGCTGTTTCCCGTGACTGAGTCCCTGACTCGCTGATGCTCCCCGCGTCCCAAGCCGTTGCCGGGCGGCTCCTTCGCATTTTGAAGCGGATCAATCGAAGCAAAAGCCAGAGGCCCAATCCGCCGCCGAGCAATCCAGCGACGAGTACATCGTTGACGAGCGTGGATGGGCCGCGCGTCGCGTGGTCTTGCAACACATCATGGAGCTGATCCAAGAAGCCGAGCAAGGCAGCGTCCGCGCCGCGATCGTGCAGGTCCCTCGCCAGGGTTCGCCGCAAGGTCTCGGCATCGCGACGGCTGAATTCTGGATCGTCCTCTGGCCGAACGATGATGTGTACATTGCGCGGATGCGTGCAAATGACAACATAAATCCCAGCAACGCCGTGCTCACTGGCAAACTTGCGGGCTTGCAACTCGAGCATCTGGTTGACCTGCGGCGTCCTCAAGAACGGGAACCAGCGCCGCGGCTGGGACGAAACAGATTCCACGGTTCGCACGAATACATTGCGATCGAATGTCCGGTGGATGTCGGCGATCCGCTGCTTAGCCTGTTCGATGGCGGCAGCGTGAAATAGCTTGGCGTCATCGCGGATCGGCGCATTTCGCTCTTCCGCCCGTGTAGCATTCACCAAGCAAGCCAGACAGATCACGGACAAGGTACGCGGGAGGCACGGAGTCATGACAGCCCGTCCTTTCGCCGCTAGCGGCTCAACGAGGTCGATTTAGAAATCGCCGCCACCGCCGCCAAAATCCCCACCCCCGAAATCGCCACCCTCACCGAAGTCACCGCCGCCACCGAAATCCCCACCCCCACCAAAATCGCCGCCTCCGCCAAAGTCGCCGCCTCCGCCGTCATCGCCACCGAAATCTCCGCCTCCGCCGTCATCGCCTCCGAAGTCTCCACCAGAGCCGGAGTAATCGGTATCTTCCCCCGTCCCGTAATCCTCGCCGCTAGACGGCGTACCGGCCTGCGCGGCGCCGCCCCAGCCGGACGTACCTCCGTGGAAAAAGCGGTCATACATCCACATGCCTGCGGCCGCCCCGAACATGCCGCCAAGCAACGAGCTGAGGAAGCCTCCTCCGCCTCCACCGTAGCCGCCTCCATAACCACCATATCCGCCTCGGCCTGCTCCCGAGAAGGCGCGGATGATTCCGAACAACACCCAGATCGCCAGCAACACCACTACGCCAATGCAAATGTATCCCATGATGGGATTTCCTCCTCTCCCGCCTTCGCCGGCGGGCACCGGGGTTTGCGCGCGATTACGGCCGTGTCCCGGCCACTCTTCGCTCGATTGGGCACGCGCTCCACCCGATCGACCCAGGTTTTGCCGAAGCGTTTTGCCGTAATAATCAACCGCTTCCCGCAAACCCTCGTCGTATTTTTTCTCACGAAACTTTTCGAGCAAAATCTTGACCATCTCGTTTCGGTTGCGCGCCGTGAACGCTTTCTTCTGTGTCTCGTTGCCCACCTCTATTTGCAGGTGGGGCGGTTCCTTGCAAATCAGCACATATACGCCGTTGACGGCGTTGTCGAAGGCCCGATCACGCGACCACTTCTCGAAGAACTCCTTTTTCTTGTCCGGCTGGTAATCCTTCTTGAGATCCGCAGGAATTTCCGGGAAGGTTTCGATAAGCAAATCCTTGTTGTAGTCCTGGGCGATTTTCTTGATTTGGGCGTTCGCCTTCTCAACAGCCTCCGCGGAAAAGAACTTGCCGTCATCCTTGATAACGGGCGCAATGGCAGCAAATGCCTCGACGCTCAATCCCAGCCAGCCGATGAGCAGGGCCGGAACCAGCAGCCAGCGGGAGATGGAAGCCATACGAATGTGTCCCTTCAGCAAAAGGTTCGTGCAGACGCCGTGAACATCTTCCGGCTCTTCTTATTATATTATCAGGGGCACCAGCCGCCCCGAACAGCCCCGAGAAGGGGACCGATTGCTGTCCATTTATACAGGGTCCAAACGTATCGTTCGCGGGAGACATAAGGTGATTCGTCTACACTCAACCACAATTTTGGCCGTGCGGCATCGGGGCGGCGTGGCGCTGGGCGGCGACGGTCAAGTGACGCTGGGACAGTACGTCGTCAAAAGCGATGCGCACAAAATCCGCCGCTTGCACAATGGCCGCGTCCTGGCAGGATTCGCCGGCAGCGCTGCCGACGCCTTCGCCCTCCTGGAACGCTTCGAGGCCAAACTGAAGGATCATCAAGGCAACGTGCCCCGTGCCGCCACCGAGTTGGCCAAGGATTGGCGCACGGATCGCATACTGCGGCGGTTAGAAGCGATGCTCATCGCGGCCGATCGCGAACATCTGCTTGTGGTCAGCGGCACAGGCGACGTGGTCCAACCAACCGATGGCGTGGCCGGCGTCGGCTCTGGCGCGCCCTACGCTGTGGCCGCCGCGCGCGCTCTGCTCAAGCATGCCGACCTCAACGCGGTGGAGGTCGTGCGCTCGGCCCTGGAAATCGCCGCTGACCTGTGCATCTACACCAACCGCAACATCGACGTGGAAGAATTGTGAGAGGAACCACGAAACACACGAAAAACACGAAAAAAAGAAAAGGAAAGAAGAAACTCAGACAAACAAGAAGTCAAACGGCACTGCGCTCGGCTCCTTGTCATCTTCTTTGCTCTTTTTTTCGTGTTTTTCGTGTGTTTCGTGGTTCCTTCTCGGGAGGATAAACGTGGCTGATTTGACGCCTCGGCAGATCGTGGAGGAGCTGGATCGCTATATCGTCGGTCAGGACGCCGCCAAGCGCGCCGTGGCCATCGCTATTCGCAATCGCTGGCGGCGCCAGCAGCTGCCGCCGGAGTTGCGCAAGGACGTCACGCCCAAGAACATTATCATGATCGGGCCGACCGGCGTAGGCAAAACCGAGATCGCCCGACGCCTCGCTCAGCTCGTCGGCGCGCCGTTCCTCAAGATCGAGGCCACCAAGTACACCGAGGTCGGCTATCACGGCCGCGATGTCGAAAGCATGATTCGCGACCTCACCGAAATCGCCATCGGCATGGTACGACAAGAGCAACGCCAACGCGTCGAAACACAGGCCCAAGAGCGCGTCACCGAACGTCTGCTCGATCTGCTGCTACCCCGCTCTTCTAGCTGGGATCCGGAAGATGCCGAGGAGAACGAACGCCATCAGCGCAGCCGCGACAAGATGAAAGCGCGGCTGGAATCCGGCGAGTTGGAAGATCGCATGGTCGAGTTGAGCGTCGAACAAAAGACCGTGCCGGTGCAGATTTTCTCCAACCTCGGCATGCAGGAGATGGACGCCGATTTGCAGAGCATGTTCGAGCGCATCATGCCGCGTCAGCCCCAGCAACGGCAAATTCCGCTGCGCGAGGCACGGCGCATTTTGCTCGAACAAGAGACAGAAGCGCTCATCGATCGCCAGGTCGTGACCGAAAAGGCCGTCGAACTGGTCGAAAATCAAGGCATCGTGTTCCTGGATGAGCTGGATAAAATCTGCGGCCCGCATTCGACACACGGGCCGGACGTGTCTCGGCAGGGGGTGCAACGCGATCTCTTGCCAGTGGTCGAGGGCACCACAGTGAACACGCGCTATGGCCCGGTGCGCAGCGATCACATTCTCTTCATCGCCGCCGGCGCTTTCCATGTCTCCAAACCGTCCGACTTGATGCCGGAGTTGCAGGGCCGATTTCCCATCCGCGTCGAATTGACCGACCTGAAGCGCGAGGATTTCCTGCGAATTTTGATCGAGCCGAAACACTCGCTGACCAAGCAGTACTCCGCCCTGCTTGCCACGGAGGGCGTGACACTGGAATTCAGCAAGGAGGGCATCGAAGCCCTGGCCGACATTGCCTACGAAGTCAACAGCACAACCCAAAACATCGGTGCTCGGCGCTTGCACACGATTCTTGAGAGAGTGGTTGAGGACATCAGTTTCGACGGACCCGATCGGAAGGACAAAAAAATCCGTATCGACGGCACTTACGTCCGACAAAAATTGCAAGATATATTACAAAAGGAGGATTTGACGCGCTTCATCCTTTAATGAGAATCTCATGGATTTTAAGCGAAGACAGCGACGTCCCGAATCATGGGTGATTACATTTTGTGCAAACTGGCCTAGAGTTGAACAGTTAATGCGGGACGCCGCCGAAACAGTAACGGAACAGCCTTACTCTTTGTCCCTGTCGTTTCTAATCTTACGCCAAGTACGGCCATTCGATCCGTGCTTGGCATTGAGTTTGCGTACAACTCGGTGAAAACGGTTGCCCCCTCACGTTTTTTGAAAGGATTAAGGCTCACTTTGAGTTTCGTTACATTTTCGCGAGGTGAAGTCTATCACATTGACCGTGCTCGGGTTCGTGCTTAAGGTGCTTGCTAGTCACCGATTTTGGTCTAACAGTGAAGGAGCAGCTTGGTTATGAGGAACTTGGTCAAACTTGGCGGCATTGGTCTGGTGGTAGTGCTTGGCATAACCGCCGAGACTCCCTCGGTCCATGCGGCGAAGAAAGCCAGTCCAGAGGCGCAGGTCGAAGTGTTGCTCAAGCGTTATTGGAACTATTTCGAGGAAGGCAAGTTCAAGCAGGCTGAGCAAGTCGCCGAATTGGCGCAAGAACTAGCTCCCGATGATCCTCAAATCGCGGTAGCTCTGAAATTAGCCAAACGTCAGCAGGAGAAAAGCTCTCCCAATGCAGAAATCGAGACACAATTGGAGAAAGTCCTCCAGAAACTGGACCTCGTAGAACGACAGCTTCGCGACATCGAAGCCAAGAACCGTCGTCGGGCGCGCATTCAAATCGCCAAGGAGCCGCCTGGCTCTCCCGACGGCAATTATTAATCGGGTTCGCTCTTTCCCCAAAGTGACATTTTTCATCGAGCAAGGTCTGCGGGTACATTTCGACCTTTTGCCGTTCGCCCCTTTGGGGATGCGCTCATACTTCTTCCGTGTTGATCGCCTGCATGACCCAGCGATTGATGTCGCGGAGCATGTCGAGGTGGATGCCGTGATTGACGGCGTAGGTGTGCATCCGAATCGATAAGCCGGCGGTATACAGCAGTCGGAAATCTTGCCGGGCCATTTCCAGGGGAACTACTGTATTCGCAACGCCGTGGCCGATCAGCACGCGGAGATGGCGAACCTCCGGCAAGCGCAACAAAGGCCGGCCTCCCCGCGGCATGGCGCCGTTGAGAGAGATGATGCCGGCGAAGCGCTCGGGGTACATCATGCCCAGCCGATAAGCCAGCGTTGCTCCCTCGTGATAGCCGGCTAGATAGATTCGCTCGGAATGAACGTGATAATGTCGTCGCGTTTGCTCGACGGCGCGGAAAACGTATTCCTCGATCCGCGCGTCGCTCTCTTCATCTTCCCAACTGTAGGCCGGGAAGCCGTTATCGCGAAGTCCCAGAGATCGCGGACCGCGGAGACCGATGCAAATATAATTGCGCCGGCTCAGTTGCGGCGCCAGACGGAGGATTTGTTCCTCGGAGCCGCCGTGGCCATGCAAGAAGACCAAAAGCGGGTAGGGATAGTTGGGTTCGTAGCCGGTCGGCAGGAAGGTTCGCAAAGGCCAAGCGCCTTCGCGTCGTTCCGAAGAGGCGGGCACTTCGGAGGTGTAAAAGCCCTCAGCCGGACGAGACAAAAAGGCGGGAAGGTCGGTATGTGCCATGAGAAACCCGATTGTTCCGGTTCTAGCGATTTCACCGTTCGTGCGAGTTGTAAGACTTTGCGGGCGAACATTTTGGGGCTAACTCACGCCATTCGCTCATGTTGACGGGGCAAGTTTACGTTTGCTGCAAGAGGGTGTCAACGCGGTTCCGCGCTCCGCACCGCGAAAAAAGGGCTTTTTTTGCCTTCCGGCTGCGGGATGCAACGGTTAGGCGAGCTAGGCGGGGAAGAGTGGGATGAGAGGCGGTTTGACGATTCGATGAGCCCCGGACTTACAGGAACAGCGAGCGGGGTTACGTAAGCGCCCCGAGAGAACCTCTCCGGGCGCTTACGCAACCCCGCTCGCCGCTCTCTTACGGTCGCGGCTCAGATTTACCGGGATTCAGGCGAGACAGAGATGCCTTGGACTCTTGCGTCAGCCAGGCATCGGCTGAACCGTTGGCGAGGGATCGGAGAACCTTGCGGGCTTCGGCGGTGCTAACTTGTTCCAATACTTTCACCGCCCGCATCGCCCGCAATTGTTCAGGTTTCCACTCTCTTCTTCGCGCCTGCGTGAGCAACTCCTCGATCCGCTTACGGGCCTCTAGCGAGGGGCGGTTTTTCAGTGCCGCACTCAGGGCCGGTTCGGCCCTTTCCGCAAGTGTCGCCAACTCTTTCATGGCGGCCTCGCGGACGGCGAATTGGTCGGCGTCAAGCTCGGCCAGGAGCTTCTGAAACCGCGTCGGCTCGACGCGCTCGGCGGGCCGCAGCCGACCTTTCAGCATCTCCACCGCGCGATCGCCGCCGGTGGTAAGGGTCCAGATGGCCCGATTCGCCCTCATTGCATCGGTGTCCGCCAAATCGGTCCAGAGCGTCTCCAGTTCCTTCGCGTTCAACTGCCGAGCTTCCGGTCGAACCGCTCGGCAGGCGTCCGTCACATCCCAAACCAGGGCCGTGCCGTCGCGCAAGCCCGAAGCCAGGCGCCGGCCGTCCGGCGAGAACGCCAGGCACTGGACCTCCGAGTTATGTCCGCGAAGCTCGAGGACGGGCTTGCCGGTCGTAGTGGAATACAAGCGAATGACGGACCGGTTGTCGACGGCAAGAAGCCGGCCGTCGGGCGAGAGAGCTACGTCGGGATGGTATTTCTCGGTCATCGGCAGAGTGAACAACGTTTTCCCCGAGACCAATTCCCATAACCGGGCGGTGCCATCGGCACTTCCAGAAGCCAGCAACCTGCCATCGCTGGAAAGAGCCAGGGTGCGAATAGCCCCTTTGTGCCCTTCCAGCGTCCGAATCTCGCGGCCGCTCGGCAGCTCCCACAGGTAGAGTTGTCCGGCTCCATCGGAACCGGTCGCGGTAGATGAACCGTTCTCGAAACGAGTCACTCTGCCGCGCACGGATCCTGCGATGGCCGTGCGTCCATCCGGCGTAATAACCAGCTGTGAGTACAGATCCGCCGCGGCCGTAATGGAGCTTCGGATTTCCTTCCCGGTGGCCAAGTCCCAGATGTGCAGGCCGTCCTGCCCATTGCTCTTGCCTTCGCCGAATTGTGGTGAGCAGTGGTTATGAGCGGAGACGAGATATTTGCCGTCCGGCGAGAAGGCCACGGCCCGTATCGCGTCCTTGCCTTTGTACTCCAGCGACCGGATTGGCTTTTGGCGGCCCATCTCCCATATATCCACATGAGAGAGCGAACTCTGCGCCACCAGCTTCCGATCGGCAGAGAAGACCGGATAATCGGGGATGATCTGGCTATCCAACTTCCAGCCCGGCTTTCCTGTTTGGATTTTCCATTCGCGAAGCGTCTGTCGGTCTCCACAAAGTAGCATCTTGCCATCGAGGGAAAAAGCGACGCCTTTCAGCGGGAAATCGTGACCGTCCGCGGGCGGTCCCACATCCTTGCCCGTAGCAGGATCGAGAAGATGGATGAATTGGTACTCCCCCCAGCCCTGTTGGTCTCCCACCGCCAGATGCTTGCCATCGCGGGACAACACTGGCCACGCGCCTTGCGTTGTGCTGGTTTTCCGGGCGAATCGCTCTTTCCCCGTCGCCGGATCCCAGAAGTGGACCTCACCCGGATAATGCCCCGTGATAAGCGTTTTGTCATCGTTGGTGAACAGCAGACCTCCTTGAGTGATAAAACACGAGAAGTCCTCCTTGAATTTCAGCCGAGATACTTCTTTCCCAGTGCCGACCTCAGACAGATAAACATTGCGGAAGACTCCTCCCACGGCAACCCATTTCCCATTGTGCGAGAAGGCGATGGGAGGAGAGTTGAGGAAATGATCCGGACTGGGTAGGTCGCGGAGCTTCTTTCCGCTGCGGATATCCCAAAGCTGAACCGGAGGCTTGCTCGATGCGATCGCTAAGAGGGAACTGTCGGGGGAAAAAACAAGCGTCTTCGCATCGGTTTCTTTCAGGGAGCGTATTTTTCGTCCGGTTGTCGTCTCATACAATCCGACTTCCTTCTCTGAATCGGGGACGGCGAGCAATTTCCCGTCCGGCGAAACAGCGAGGCAAGCCATTTCTCCAAAGACATGCTCGGGAAGCGAACAGCTCCAGCTCGTCTTTGCGGCGGCCGTGTCCCAGAGAAGCAGTTTGTTTCTCTCGCCCAGAAGGGCCACCGCTTTCATCCCAGGGACAAAGACGGCAGCGCGGACGTAGTCAAGCGGGATCTGCACGCGATGGGTCTCACGCCCGGTGGACCGATCCCAGAATCGCACCGAACCATCCCGACAGCAAGCCGCGAGCGTCTGATTGTCCGGCCAGAACGCGAACGCCAGAACTCTCTCGTCCACCCGCAGCCGTGCTGTTCCCATGCGGGCGATGGCTCGCGGCGGCAACGGATCGCCGTAGCGGTCCAGACGGGGCGGTTCACCTGCGAGGAGCGGACAGGGCAGGAGAGCGAGGACCCACAACGCGGATCGAGGAAACATCGGGCGACCCTCCGCCGTTTAGCCGCGACGCGCAGCGGAGCGTGACAGCAACGCGCTCCGCTGCGCGTCGCGGCTAAACGGAAAACTACAAAATCCCCTGCTTTTCGAGATATTCGATCAACAGAACCGTGGCTTGCTGCGGGGAAGTGTTGGTGGCATCGAGGGTCAATTCCGGGTTTAGCGGCGACTCGTAGGGATCGTCGATGCCGGTGAAGCCCTTGAGCTGGCCGGCGCGGGCTTTTTTGTATAGCCCCTTGGGATCACGCTGTTCGCAGGTCTCGATGGGCGTGTTGACAAACACTTCGATGAACGGCAACTTGCCCTCGACGTGCAAAGCGCGGACCTTATCGCGGTCGGCGCGGTAGGGACTGATGAAGCTGGTCATGGTCAAGACGCCGCAGTCGGCGAACAGCTTGGCAACCTCGCCGATACGGCGAATGTTCTCCTCGCGGTCGGCGGCCGAGAAACCGAGGTTCTTATTGAGTCCGTGGCGGATGTTATCGCCGTCGAGCACGTAGGCGAGCCGGCCGCGTTGCACCAGGGCGTGTTCCAGCGTGTAAGCGATGGTGCTTTTGCCCGAACCCGACAGGCCGGTGAACCACAATGTCGCGCCTTTTTGCTTGAGCAGCTGCGCCCGCTCCTCGCGGCTAACGTGGCCTTCATGCCAGGTAATATTCGTCGCCTTAATCTCAGTCATCACGTTTCCTTTCCAGAGGATCTAACCACAGAGTCACAGAGAACACAGAGAAAGACACAGAAAAAACAAGAAAAAATACACCAATCTATCCGCGTCTGTTCTGACTTCTTGTTTTGTCTTTCTTTTCTGTGTTTTTCTCTGTGTTCTCTGTGACTCTGTGGTGAGCTTTTTCTTCAGGATATTTATTCGCCTTTCGGTTGTCCGCACAGGAGAAACAACACTGCCATGCGCACGGCCAAGCCGTTGGTCACTTGCTGCAAGATGGCACTGTGCGGTCCATCGGCGACTTCCGGCGTCAGCTCGACGCCGCGATTGATGGGGCCGGGAGCAAGGAGCAGAATATCCGGCTTGGCGCGGCGCAGCCGTTCGCTTTGCATGCCGAAGAGGCGGAAATACTCCTGGACCGAAGGGAACAATCCGCCGCGTTGCCGCTCGAACTGGATGCGCAGTACGTTGACCACATCGCACAAGGGCAAAATATCATCGAGCCGATGGGCAACCTCAACACCGAGGCGTTCGATCGATCGCGGTACCAACGTCGGCGGGCCGCAGACGATGACGCGGGCACCCATTTTCAGCAAGCCGTGGATGTTGCTTCGGGCGACGCGGCTATGGGCAATGTCGCCGACCAGACCGACCGTCAGCCCTTCCACGCGCCCCTTGACGCGGCGAATAGTGAAGATGTCGAGCAACCCTTGCGTGGGATGCTCGTGAGCGCCGTCGCCGGCGTTGACGATGCTGGCGTGCAGGTGCTGGGACAGCAGGTGCGGCGCGCCCGGTACGGAATGCCGTACCACCACCACGTCAATGCCCATCGCCTCGATGTTCTTGGCCGTGTCGATGAACGTCTCGCCCTTGGCCACGCTGGAGCCGCCCACTGTGAAGTCGTGCGTGTCCGCACTCAGCCGCTTGGCAGCGAAAGCGAAACTGGAACGAGTGCGCGTTGAGGCTTCGAAGAAAAGATTGACGATGATCTTGCCTTTGAGATCGTTGCGTTTCTTGCGTCGCCGTTGGCTGACTTCGACGAATTGCTCGGCGGTGTCGAGAATGGTTTCGATCTCGCCGCGGCTGAGATCTTCAAGACCAAGCAGATGACGGCGAGTCCACACGGCGGGTTTGCTTTCCGGCAGGGCCAGTTGCACTGTCACGGTCGTGATCCTTCCTGGGGCGTCTGTGACGTCCGATTGAGCCGCTTGCGGCCTAGCGGGATTGCTATCCTTGCCGGGCGGGAGAGGGAGCGTCTGCCCGTTAGAAAGATAGCCGGAGCAGGCGGCGCAGACAAGGATTTTCCTCCCCGCGACGCGGACGGCGCGGTAAACTGTGCCGGTTGTCCCGGTGGAGCGATAAACGGTTCGCTCGCCTCCGTATGTATACTGGCAGAAGCGGGCGCGGACGTCGGATTAGTTGGAAGTGCTTTTCGGGCGGAGTAAAGTCATGCCGGTACACGACTGGACGCGAGTCAGCGATGGGATTTTCCACCATTTCCAATATTCTTGGGTGCTGGAAATCCAACGCACCCTCAGGCGCGGACTGCTCCCCAAGGGATACTACGTCTTGGCTGAGCAAATCGGTGGAGACGTAGGCACGCCGGACGTTCTGACGCTCCAGACCACAGCTGCGAAACAGGATCCCGAAGGTCCTCTTTCTGGCACCGCAACGCTGACCGAAACACCTCCGATCGTCCAAGCCCGAACGCGCATCCCACGAGATCCCTACGCCCGTTTGCAACGATCCGTGGTGATCCGGCATACGAGCGATGATCGCATCGTGGCCATGATTGAGGTTATTTCTCGCGGGAATAAATCGAACCGGCATGCCATCCGAGCCTTCGTGGACAAGGCAATAGCGGCCCTAAATGGCGGAGTTCACCTTTTATTAGTGGATGTTCATCCCCCACGACCACGCGATCCGAATGGTATCCACGGTGCTTTGCTCAACGAGATTGGGACCGAGGAATACGTATTGGGAGCAGATCGTCCCTTGACCGCCGCCGCTTACATCAGCGGCGCCGAGATCGTTGATGCTCTTGTCAATCACTTCACCATCGGCCAACCGATTCCGGAAATGCCGTTGTTTCTGACCACGAAAAACTACATCCTCGTTCCCCTGGAAGCCGCCTACAAGGCTGCCTGGGAGGACGTTCCGCCGCAATATCAAGCAATGCTCCTCGCCTCATCTTGAATAGGGAATATGGTCCATGACGCCTCGCAACCTCCTTTATCAAATCGTCGTCCTACTGGTCCTATCCGCGCATGCTGCCATCGGAGCGGAGCCATCGACCCGCCTCCCATCAGCGACCCCTGCCGAGGTCGGACTCGACGCCGCCAAGCTCGATCAAATCGACGCTGTTATCCAGGCAGCGATCGACAAGGGGCTGCCTCCCGGCGCCGTCGTTCTCGTGGCGCGGCAGGGGAAGGTCGCTTATCGCAAGGCATATGGATGGCGGAGCAAGCAGCCGGCCGAGGTTCGCATGATGGTGGATACGCTTTTCGACATGGCCTCGCTCACCAAGCCGATTGCCACCGCCACATCCGTCATGATTCTTTTGGAGCAGGGCAAGTTAAAACTGTCGGATCGCGTGTCGAAACATCTGCCGGAGTTCGGGCAGAACGGCAAGGAAGCGATCACGATCGAGCATTTGCTGCTGCATACCAGCGGCCTCATCGCCGACAATCCCGTCGAGGACTATCAGGACGGCCGCAAGAAAGCCTGGGAGCGAATCTGCCAGCTGCGGCCCAATCCTGAACCGGGCAAACAATTCCGGTATTCGGACGTGAATTTCATCGTCCTCGGCGAACTGGTGGAACGCCTCAGCGGGGAAGCGCTGGATGCATTCACCCGCAAACACATTTACACACCCTTGGGAATGCGCGATACGACGTTTCGACCAAGCAAGGAACTAGCCGAGCGGGCGGCGGTCACGGAGAAACGCGGCGACCACTGGATGCGCGGCGAAGTCCACGACCCACGCGCTTACCTTCTCGGCGGCGTGGCCGGACATGCCGGGTTGTTTTCAACTGCTGATGATCTTGCCGTCTTTGCCCAGATGATCCTGGGCGGCGGCAGTTTTGCCGACCGGCGCATCCTCAAGCCCGAAACGGTACGGCTCATGACGACGCCGCACACAGTGCCCAAGGGACGGCGCACCCTCGGCTGGGACGCATCGACGCGCTTCTCCTCGGACCGCCGCGATAGTTTCTCCGCTCACAGTTTCGGACATACCGGCTTCACCGGAACGTTTATCTGGATCGATCCGGACAATCAGACCACCCTTATCCTGCTGAGCAACCGCGTCCATCCCGATGGCAAAGGGCAACCCGAAATTGGCCGTCTGCGCAGCCAGGTCTTATCGATCGTGGCCGCCAGCGTGGTCAAACCCGCTGGGAGATCGGGTGATGAACGCGCCGGCGTTCTCAACGGTATCGATGTTCTGAAACGCGACGGCTTCCGCCAGCTGAAAGGCCGGCGCATTGCTTTGGTGACGAACCATACCGGCGTGGACCGCGACGGCCACAGCACGATCGATCTTTTGCACCAGGCCGAGGGCGTCAAGTTGGTGGCGTTATTCAGCCCCGAACATGGTATCCGCGGCGTGCGGGAAGGTTTTATTGCCGATGACAAGGATGCAAAGACCGGCCTGCCCATCTACAGCCTCCACGGAACGCGAAATCGCCCCGCGAAGGAGCAACTAGAGGGCATCGACACCTTCGTTTACGATATTCAGGACATTGGTTGTCGCTTTTACACGTATGAGACGACGCTCGGCTATATCCTGGAGACGGCGGCGGAGAACAAATTGAAAGTCGTCGTCCTTGATCGACCCAATCCCATCGATGGACTGACCATCGAAGGACCGTTGCTCGACAAAAAGCTGGAATCATTCGTCGGCTATCATCCGCTGCCCTTGCGGCACGGTATGACACTGGGCGAATTGGCCCGCCTGTTCAACCGCGAGCGCAAAATAGGCGCCGAACTCGAAGTCATACCCATCGAAGGCTGGCAACGCGCCGACCTGTTCGACCGCACCGGTCTATTGTGGATCAATCCATCGCCGAACATGCGAAGCCTGGCGGCGGCTCTGTTGTATCCAGGGGTCGGCCTTCTAGAGACGTCGAACATCAGTGTCGGCCGCGGCACCGATCGCCCGTTTGAGATCTTCGGCGCTCCCTGGATCGACGCCCGACGCCTGGCTTCCGCGCTGGCTTCCTCGCATCTGCCCGGCGTTCGCTTCGTGCCGGTTCGCTTCACACCCAAAAGCAGCACCTACGCCGGCAACGAATGTGGCGGTGTGCAAATTCTTCTCGATGATTGGCGGCAATTTCAGGCCGTGCCGGTCGGCATCACCATCGCTTATCATTTGCGCAAACTGTATCCGGAAGAGTGGCAAATCAAGGGCTACGGCAAGCTGCTGGCCCATCCGCCGACCTTGGAGGCACTCGAACGCGGCGAGACGCCGGAGCAGATCATGAAACGATGGCAGCAAGATCTGGAGCATTTCCAGAAAGTGCGGAAGGAATATCTGCTGTATTGATGCCGAGCTTACGGCCGTTTCTTCGTCACCGCCGTCGCCTCGTGCTTGAACGGTTGCAGAATCGGCTGCTGCTCGTCATCGATGCCGGTCAGCATCAGGATGCGCTGCTCGGCCTGCCGCAATTGCTGATAGCACGACTTAATGAGTCCGACGCCCTGTTCGTAGCGAGCGAGGGCGTCCTCAAGTCCGAGCCGGCCATCTTCCAATTCGCGCACCATCCGCTCCAATTCGAGCAGCGATTCCTCAAACGTTCGGCCGTCGTCTCGTGATTCGCTCATCGGTTCACTCGCTTTCTCTCGTCTCTTCGACGCGACTGATGATCTCGCCGCGTTGGAGCCGCGTCACGATGCGTTCGCCGGAATGCAAGCGCCCGGCATCGTGCAGTAAAGCCGACTCGTTTTCCTTGCGCGTTAAACTGTAGCCGCGCGCCAGCACATTCAGCGGACTGAGCGATTCCAGCCGCGCCGCTTGCCCCTTAACTTGCTCGTAAAGTTGTTCGATGCGGCGCTCTACGGCACGCTGCAAACGCTCGTTCCACTCATCGAGGCGTTCTTCCTCCTGGCGAATGCGTTCGAGCGGACGGCGGAAGCACGGCCTGTCCGCAAGCTCCGCCAGGCGTGCTTGGGCCATGTCCATCCGGCGGCGCAGATCGGTGCGGAAACGCAGTTCGAGTCCCTGCAGCCAATCGAGGACCGCCGTGCGATCGGGCACAACCTTCTCGGCCGCCTCGCTGGGCGTCAGCGCCCGCACGTCGGCCACCATGTCGGCGATGGTCAGATCATCCTCGTGGCCGATGCCGGTGACGATGGGGATGCGCGACTGAAAAATAGCCTGGGCGACGCACTCCTCGTTGAAGGTCCACAAATCTTCGAGACTGCCGCCGCCGCGGCCGACGATGAGCACATCGACTATCCCCGGCTCATTCGCGTCCAGGCGGTTGAGCATCCCTATCGCCTCGGCCACCTCGGCGGCCGCGCCTTCGCCTTGAACGTGAACGGGACAAATCCACACTTCCGCCGCCGGCCAGCGCCGCGACAGGATTTCCAACATATCCCGCACCGCCGAGCCGCTGGGACTGGTCACGAGCACGATGCGCCGCGGGATACGCGGCAGCTTGCGTTTCCGCTTGGGGTCAAAATAACCCTTTAGAGACAGTTTTTCTTTCAATTGCCGGAACGCCAACTCCAGCGGCCCAATGCCCTTGGGCTGGATCTCCTCGATGAGCAGCTGATATTCGCCGCGCGGCATGTACAAGGTGAGCCGTCCGCGCGCGATGACGTGCATGCCGTCGCGCAGATCAAACCGCATGCGCAGGGCGATGGCCCGATAGAGCACCGCCTTAAGAGGCGCTTCGTCGTCCTTGAGGGTCAGGTATTGATGCCCATAGGAACTCGGCCGCGACAGGTTCGACACCTCGCCTTCAACCCAAACATTGGCGTGCGTCTCTTCGAGCAACCCCTTGAGGGCGCGCGTTAGCTCCCCGATGGTGAGGACCTTAGCGCCGGCAGGTGGAAATGGGACAGGCATGAGGCACATCCCTGCATGAAACGAACCTACAACCCAGAGAGGGTACAACAGTTCAGGTTCCGATGCAAGAGAATCTGGATTGAATCGGGATCGAAAAGCGGCAGGCGAAGCGTCGCAACCAGCACAATCGACCTATTTCATACTGCGGATCGTTGCAGGAAACCGATGGCCGCAACCTTGGCTTGAAAAATGCCATGAATCACATCGCCGTTGTTGTAGCGAACATCGATTTCGTACTTGATCGCCGGTGCATTACTGAATTGAGCATCCTCGTAGGATCGAAGATACTCGATCGCCTCGCCAACGGATGCAATCTGTTTAGGTTCACCGTGCAGTACAAGAACGGTGATACCCACAATGCGCCGCGACAGGGAGGCATCCAAAGTGGCGATGAATTCTTGCAACGGGGATTGGTCCGGTCGAGGAGCGGTGAATAGAGCCTGTTTGAGTCGGCCGATCTGCTCGGACGACAAGGCTTGATATTGCTTGATCTTTTCTCGAAAACGCCGTTCGGGTGTGTCCTCGTCGTAGGCGGCATCGATCCCCGCGGATGCGAACGCCTTCAGAATATCGTGATAAGGGATGTGAAATACGTTAAAAGCATGAGAACGCAACTGAACCAGGGCAGTTTTCGTGAACTGGCCGGCGAGAACGATGCCGAGGAAAGGGCGAAAATGGCCATAGGTTTCGGCCAGAGCGAGAACGGCTCCTTGGATCTCTTGCGCTTTGTTTTTGGAATGCTTCGTATAGCGTCTCCACGCGACCTCAATGAACGCGGCGGGTTGACCAATCGTCGTATCCGTGCCGCCGCGTTCGAAAACGTAGTCCAGATCGTGGCTATTGCCGAAGCGATCCTGCCAAGATACCCTGGAGCCTTTGCGAGCGGGCCGGTCTCTTTGATAATCGAGATAAAGTTGATGCCGGTCAGCTACTTTCTGCAATACCTCTCGCAGAGATAGCTGCAGCAGATCCCCGATGATTTGTCCCCATTTATGGGCTCCGGATTCCGCCATAAGCTCATCCCCGAACCCATAGACGGCCCTCACAGAGCGGGACGCGGTGTTTGCGGTTTTTCCACTTTACATTTCGATCGCGTGTTTTCTCGAACTCAAAGGCGGAGAAGCCGGCCGCCATAGCCAGACGCCCAAGCCATTCCATGACAGGGACGTAGATCCCATAGGGCGCGGAATCGCCCAAGACAAAACAAAGGCGAGATGGTTGCCGACATACACGGCGCAATGAACGCCATACCTGAGCGAGATCAAGGAAATAGGCTGCAATCATCAAATGATAGGTTTTCCTGCCCCCCTTCTGTTGCCGAACGGATGCCAACTGCTCGCAGACATTGGTAATATCTGAGCGGATCGGGGTCAATTCCGGAGAAGCTAGGATTTGCTCCAGGTCCGCGGCGCGTTCGGGAACATGCTGCGAGCAGGAGCGAATTAAGTGTTGGCGAACGGCTTTTTGGAGGTCGCCCCAGCTATCGATCTCGCGGAAAAAGCACATTTCAAGACGAGTAGCATCCGCATAATCGTAATTGTTCGCGTAGGGCGGCGAGGTGATAACGAGGTTCGCCCACTGATCCGGGACGCCGGCACAAGTACGCGCGTCGGAGGAGATTAAGATAGCTGCCGGCCCTTCTAGCTGGCCTGCCATCCGCATGTCAGCGGCAATCATTGCCGTCATCGATTCGAAAGCGGCAAGAGGATGTACAGCGGCTCGTTTCGTCTTGCGCGGCAACACATACTGCCACGGGGCGGTTCCGGCATGGGAGACGGGACGGAGAATGGCAACCAGCGTCAACCAGACCAATCGTGATGCCGCGGACTGATCGTCCGTTTTTTCCCAGGCGCGGCGCAATTGATCTAGACACGTCAGTGATTCTTCCGTGAAGCATCGTCGAATGAGGGGCGGATAATCGTCCACTCTCGCGGTCAGCCCTTTGGCCACCCGCTTGACCTCTCTCGCTCGTTCCAGGAAGGCATTGGGATCGTCGCGGTAGAGAAGTTTAGCGCGGGAAATTCGCGTCACGAACGAATGAGCTTCCACTCCATAGGATGGAAGACCCGATCGTTCAGCCGCAATCAAAGTCGTCCCAGCACCTGCGAAAGGATCGAGAACGGCGACTTCCCCCAATCGTTGGGCGTCGGCGAGTACCGATTCAACCCACTGAGCAGAGAAACCGGCGCTGTAGCGAAACCAACGATGGACGGGCAGCGCCATGTTATCGACAAACGTGGAGGCGGTCGCTTCGCGCGGGCGAGTCACTTCGTCAGCCGGGAAAAGCAGAAGTTGAGCGAATCCATCGCGCGTCATCCGATCATCTCCGCGGTGAAAAGCTCTCCTCATCCGAGCATCCCTTGACTCGCTTACCAACCATCGGCTAAAAACCGAGCAACGCTCAATGAGGGATGCCGCCAGCCACTATCTTTTCCTCAACCGCCCCATCTGAACAAACGTTGCGGTCCCTGTCAAGAAGAAGCCATCGGCCAATTCCAGAATTATGAGTGGGTTCGTAAATCTTGCCGCTTGTAACGAAGGTGGGGCCAGGGTGCGAGGTTCCACCTGTCCATCTTCCTGCGCTCGGCTGCCTGACGCCGCCCCTCCTGATTTAGAATAGACGTGGGAGCTTACTCCGCGGCTCTTCGAGCGAGGATGCTTTCGTGCCAATGCCCTTGCGAACGCGACTCGGCTTGCTGGGCATCCTCCTTCTCGCCGGCTGTGCGAGCAGCCGGCAGATGGTTCCCACTTGCGGGTACGTCGCCCCCAATGCCGATATCGTCTTTGTCCTCGATGGCTCCGGCGATTATCGCACCACGTCGCGAGTTTTGTCCGAAGCGGTCAGCGCGAGCGGGGCGCCTTTGCGGGTTGAGACGTTCGTCTGGTCGCACGGCTACGGACGGATGTTGGCCGATCACGTCGATCACTGCAATCATCTCGAAGAAGGGCGGCGACTCGCCACCCTGGTTATCGCCGTCAAGCAGAGCTGTCCCGAGCGAGGCGTGTACCTCGTCGGTCATAGCAGCGGCACGGCCGTCGCCCTGGCCGCCGCGGAGGTATCGCCGCCCGGCTTGATTGAGCGGGTTGTGCTGCTTGCTCCGGCGATCTCGTACGATTATGATTTGCGGCCTGCCTTACGCACCGTTCGGCAAAGCATTGATGTGTTCATCAGCCGGCGCGATGTGGGCGCGTTATTCTTCGGCACGGGCATCGCCGGCACCGCTGATCGCCGGCATGCCGCCGCGGCCGGTAGAATCGGTTTCACGCCGATTCTGACCTGTCCAGGCGATGAGCTGCTGTATGCCAAGCTGCGCGTGCATCCGTGGAACCGAAGCGTGGTTTGGAGCGGCAATCGCGGCAGCCATTATGGCACGCTCGAACCGACTTTCGTACGCGCCTACATTCTACCCCTGCTCCAACGCGCTCCCTATTGACACCAGCCCGCAGCGCAAGCAAGGGTATGAGCAACCCTTGCTTGCGCTGCGGGCTGGTGTTGGAAGTGCGAAGAATGTCCCTAAGCACTGACGTCGGTCAACGCGGCGAGTTTCGCAAACAAGTCCCCGAGAGTGGGTTCATAATGCTTCCAGCGCGCCACCGAGCGAGTGTAAATGGGCTGGCGCACTTGCGTGAGACTGGCGGTTCGCACGGGGCGTTCGGTCTGATGAAATTCCAGACAGCCCGGCTCCCATTCCAAACCGCACCACGACACAAGACGCCGGGCTACACCTTCGAGATCCGCAACGGTATCCTCATAGGCGACTTCCAGCACCGGCACTGGCAAGGTGGCACGCCAATGCTGCGTCAGGCGGTGATATTCGCGGAAGCGCGAATAGATGTGGTCGAGATCGTTGGCCCAGCGAATCTGCCGGAAGTTGGTGATCCAGCACGACACGGCGATGTCGCGCAAATCGCGCCGGCAGTGAACGAACTTGGCCTTGGGGAATAGCACGGAAAGCATGCCCAAATACATGTAATTGTCCGGCATCTTGTCAGCAACGCGGAGGGCCGTGCCGCTCAGCTCGCGCAGCCGGTCGAGATGGCGCTGGGCGATGGTTTGGATGGCTTCGCGGTCGAGGCGCGACAGGCAAGTCATCTCCAGCTTTTCGTTTTCCTGCCTTGCCGGGGTTTCGGGCTGGGCATTCATCACCGACGGTAGCGATTCGAAGTCCTCGCGCGCGTACCGCAGCTCGCCAGCGCCGAAGACTTGCGAATGACTGGCCAGGATTTGCTCGATTAGCGTCGTTCCCGAGCGCGGCAAACCGACGATAAATATGGGACGCTCGCTATCCGACCCCAAGCCTCGAAGTCGGTCAAAGAACTCGGGGGTACAGGTCGCCAACATGTCGTTGACAAATTCATTGTGTTTGTCGGGATCGTAGACTTCGCCGCGTTTTTTCCACGCCTTTGAGGCCAACGCGTTGGCCTCGCGGAGGTGCTCGCCGGCTTCGGCATATTTCTTGCGCGCATCGAGCGCCTGCGCCATGCCGAAGCTCAGGACGGCACGCTTGCCGTCGAGCATGTCCGGCTCCTGGAGCATGGCTCGCATGGTTTCGAGATCTTCGTCCGGGAACTTACTGCGCAGCATCGTCGCCAGCTGCGACAGGGCGCCGGCATGGTTCGGCTCGTGACTCAACGCGGCGCGGAACGACTTTTCCGCACCTTCCAGATCGTTTAACTCTTCAAGGAGAGTCCCGAGATTGCAGTGCGCGGGCGCGAACTCCGGCTTACAGCGTATGGCGGTCTCATAGTGCTGCTTGGCCTCTTTATCGCGGCCTTGCTCGTGTCGAACAAAGCCGAGTCCGTTGTACGCCTCGGCACACTTGGGATCGAGGCGCAAGGCAATCTCATAATGGGCAATGGCCTCGTCATAGCGCTCTTTTTCGCTCAGGGCACTGGCAAGATTGCAATAAATACGCGGCGTCTTGGAGTCGCGCGCCAGCGCCTGCTGATACCACCCGAGAGCTTCGTCGTAGTGTCCCTCTTCCTGCAACAACTGGGCCATGTTGTTGTAGATCATGCCGATGGCGGGATTGAGCCGCAATGCCTCGACGTAATGCCGTCGCGCGTCGTCGAGCCGGCCCATCTCGCGCAGGACGTTGCCGAGATTGCTGTGGGCCTCGGCAAAATTGGGACGCAGCTGCACGGCACGCTCGCAATGTTCAAGCGCTTCGGGAAGCTGCTGGCGTTCGCAGAGCAGCTGGCCGAGATTGCTTTGCGCCTCAGCCAGTTGAGGATCGCATTCAACGGCCTTGCGGAAATGGTCGATGGCCGCCGTCAACTCGCCTTGGGTACGCAAAGCGTTGGCGAGGTTGTTGTGGGCCATCGCGAAGTTTGGCCGGAGTTGGAGCGCCGACTGGAATTGCTCGATGGCTTCGGTGAGTTTGTCTTGTTGCAGGTAAGCGAGGCCGAGGTTATTGGCGGCTTCAGGGTAATTCGGCTGAAGCCGCATCGCGGTTCGGCAACACTCCATGGCCTTGTCGATTTGGCCCAGAGCGCGCCAGACCTCGGCGAGGTTAGCATAGTAAGCGGGAGAGGCTGGGCGCAGAACAATAGCGCGGCTGATTAGCTCGGCCGCCTGCTGGTTCTGGCCCAGTTGATGCGCGACGACGCCGAGCAAGTGCAAGGCATCGGGATGGTTGGGATTTCGAGCGAGGATGGATTGGTAGGTCCTCGCGGCTTCTTGCAGTCGGCCCAGCTGATGATGCTGGATGGCGACTTGCAGGGGATCTTGCATGCCTGGATTCTTCCTCGCGTTTAGAGGGGCTTTATTACTTCGTTTCGCCACGACGCGCAGCCGAGTGCATTCGCGCTCTGCGCGTCGGGCCGAAACGCGGAACATTGTCGTCTAGAAGATAGGATAACCTTTAAGGTCGCTGAATTCCAGAACCAACCTCGAGAAAAATCGCCAGCCCCCGGCACCTGCAAGGAATGACATTCATCCTAGCCGGCGCCGGGAGGCTGGATCGCGGGGGTAGGGGGCGACAGCTAGACCCCGTTGGACTTGTTAGCGAAGAAAAGATTGAGCATCAGAGTATCTTTCGATATTCCCATCGCACCCGCTTCCATGCTTAGCAAGGCGTCCAGACGTTGCAACACCAAAGCGTCAATGCTCTGCCACAGGGCCGACACAGAGGACGATGACGGCTGGTTGCCGCTCTTCATCTCATTCAGCACGATGGTGAAGTTGGCGAACAGCTGATCCGCAGCAGACATTGAGCTGCCGTTGCTGGGGATGCTCGTGCTGCTGGGTGTGGTCATGCCTTGGCTGTTGCTGGTTGCGTTCACGGCCGCCGGGGCCGCATGCAAGGCGCAGGGACCGCTGTCGTCATCCGGGACGTTCAGATCTGCTGTGCTCAGCACACGATTAGCGGTGCCCGTCGCCAGCGCGGGATACATAATGGAGGTGCTATCGGTGCTATGGCCCAGTCCGAGAACATGGCCCAACTCGTGCATCACCGCGGTCTCAAAGTCGTACTGTCCCGCACCAACCTGGGTCGGATCGCTGCCGGCGTACCAGTTCCAGCCCTGGATCATCGTCACCTGGTCCGCATCGGTGGTACAGCCGAGAACTCCTTGAGCGACTCCACCCAGCGAACAGGTCGTATTCATGTTCAAGGTGACATTGGCCTGCGTCGGGTCGGTCACTTCAACGATCGTCACACCGTAGGGTGTGATGACGGCATCGATGGAATTGACGGCATCCTGGATGCGGGCCAGTTCGTCGCTGGTCAGATCGCCATTGCTGTTATCGACGTACACGTCCACTTCGCCACCCAGCAAGGCCCCCGCGGTGGCTGTGCCGCCGGAACCGGTCACGAGTCCCGCCGTGCTGCCATGGGCGGTCAGCTGAATCGTGATGTTGTGCGTACTGCCGTCGGCCAGCGTCACTTCGATCTCATAGTAGCCGGCGCTGAGCCCCTTGGTCTGCCAGTTATAGAGATACTGGCCGCCGGTGGATTGCAAGCCCTGGTTGTTGGTGGAGGCCGGCGTGAAAGGAGAGCCGATCGGGTTGCCATTGGCATCCACCTGTTGGATTTGCAGCGAGGTGACGGCGCTGAGGCTGGTGATGGGGTTGCCATTCGCGTCGGTGAGTGTGAACTTGATGGGGATGGTCCGGTTCAGGGCGAAGGCTAAGCCGTTGCTCAACGGAGGCAAGAACTTCAATGAGTAGGTGGGACTATTGACTTGCTGGGTGACGGTGCCGCTGCTGGCCAAGTCGTTGGCATCGCCGCTGTAGACTGCCGTGATGGTATGGCTGCCGACCGTCAACGAGGACGTGGTGAATGTGGCCACGCCGCCGCTCAGTGTGCCGGTCCCCAGAGTGGTCGAGCCATCCTCGAAGGTCACGGTCCCGCTCGGCGTGCCCGCGCCGGGGCTAACCACACTCACTGTGGCAGTGAAAGTGACACTCTGTCCCGACACCGAGGGATTGAGTGAGGAAGTTAGGGACGTAGTAGTGCCGTCCTGGTTGACCGTCTGGGTCAAGTTAGAGCTGGTGCTGCCGGCATCGTTGGCGTCTCCTCCGTAGACCGCGGTGATATTGTGATTGCCAACCGACAGGGCGGACGCGGTGAAGGTGGCCACGCCGCCGCTCAACTTGCCTGTCCCCAAGATCGTGGTGCCGTCCTCGAACGTCACTGTCCCTGTCGGAGTACCGGCCCCGGGGCTGACCACGCTTACCGTGGCGGTGAACGTGACACTCTGGCCGAACACCGAGGG
Organism: Gemmataceae bacterium; assembly: GCA_035653735.1. Lineage (GTDB taxonomy): Bacteria > Planctomycetota > Planctomycetia > Gemmatales > Gemmataceae > JAJPHU01. The sequence goes on along the minus strand of DASRBG010000188.1, from coordinate 35,896 downwards.
ATTGACCGAGGAGGCCAAGGTCGTTGTGGTGCTGTCCTGATTGACCACTTGATTGAGCGTGTTGCTTGTGCTGCCCAAGTCGTTGGCATCGCCGCCGTAGATCGCCGTGATGGAATGGGTGCCGACTGTCAACGACGACGTAGTGAAGGTGGCCACGCCGCCGCTCAGGTTGCCTGTACCCAGGATCGTAGTGCTGTCCTCGAAAGTCACTGTCCCCGTCGGCGTGCCGGCGCCGGGGCTGTTCGCGCTGACGGTGGCAGTGAAGGTCACGCTTTGCCCGTACACCGAGGGGTTGTGATCGACGCTGATGCTGGTGCTGGTAACGTCTTGGTTGACCGTCTGGGTCAAGGTAGAGCTGGTGCTGCCGGCATCATTGGCGTCTCCTCCGTAGACCGCGGTGATATTGTGATTGCCGACCGATAGGGCGGACGTGCTGAAGGTGGCCGCGCCGCCGCTCAACTTGCCCGTCCCCAAGATCGTGGTGCCGTCCTCGAAAGTCACTGTCCCCGTCGGCGTGCCGGCGCCGGGGCTGTTCGCGCTTACCGTGGCGGTGAACGTGACACCCTGCCCGTACACCGAGGGATTGACCGAGGAGGACAACGCCGTTGCGGTGCTGTCCTTGTTGACCGTCTGGGTCAAGGTAGAGCTGGTACTGCCGGCATCGTTAGTGTCTCCGCCGTAGACCGCCGTGATACTGTGATTGCCGACCGACAATGTGGAGATGCTGAATGTGGCCATGCCGCCGCTCAACTGGCCCGTCCCCAAGATCGTGGTGCCGTCCTCGAAAGTCACTGTCCCGGTCGGAGTACCGGAGCCGGGGCTGTTCGCGCTTACCGTGGCGGTGAACGTGACACTCTGCCCGTACACCGAGGGATTGACTGAGGACGACACCATTGTTGTGGTACTGTCCTGATTGACCACTTGACTGAGCGTGTTGCTCGTGCTGCCCAAATCGTTGGTATCGCCGCCATAGACCGCGGTGATGCTGTGATTGCCAACTGACAGCGCGAACGTGCTGAAGGTGGCCACGCCGCCGCTCAGGGTGCCGGTCCCCAGAGTGGTCGAGCCATCCTTGAAGCTCACTGTCCCGCTGGGTGTGCCGGCGCCGGGGCTGTTCGTGCTTACCGTGGCGGTGAACGTGACGCTCTGTCCGTACACCGAGGGGTTGTGATCGACGTTGATGCCGGTGCTGGTAACGTCTTGGTTGACCGTCTGGGTCAAGATAGAGCTGGTGCTGCCGGCATCGTTGGTGTCTCCGCCATAGACCGCCGTGATACTGTGATTGCCGACCGTCAGCGAGGAAGTGGCGAATGTAGCCACGCCGCTGCTCAGATTGCCCGTCCCCAGGATCGTCGTGCCGTCCTCGAAAGTCACTGTCCCGGTCGGCATACCGGCGCCGGGGCTGACCACGTTTACTGTGGCGGTGAACGTGACACTCTGCCCGTACACCGAGGGATTGACCGAGGAGGACAAGGTCGTGGTCGTCTGATCCGAATCGACCTCTTGGGTCAGGACAGCGCTCATGCTGCCATTATCGTTGGTATCGCCGCTGTAGACAGCGGTGATGCTGTGATTGCCGACCGACAGTGTGGAGATGTTGAAGGTGGCCACGCCGCCACTGAGGTCAACGGTTTGGAGAGCCGTGTTGCCGTCCTCGAAAGTCACGGTCCCAGTCGGCGTGCCCGCGCCAGGGCTGTTCGCAGCAACGGTGGCCGTGAAGGTGACGCTTTGGCCGAACACGGAGGGATTGACCGAGGAGGCCAAAGTCGTGGTCGTCTGATCCGGATCGACCTCTTGGGTCAGGACAGCGCTCGTGCTGCCATTATCGTTGATATCGCCGCTGTAGACTGCGGTAATGCTGTGATTGCCGACCGTCAACGTGGACGTGGTGAAAGTAGCCACGCCGCTGGTCAGATTGACGGTTTGGAGAATCGTGGTGCCGTCCTCGAAAGTCACTGTCCCGGTCGGCGTGCCGGTCCCAGGGCTGTCCACGCTTACCGTGGCCGTGAAGGTCACCGGCTCACCGTAGACAGAGCGATTAGCCGAGGACGAGGACTGGAGCGAGGTCGTCGTATCATTTTTACCCGCCGTGGGCACAGTTGTATCGATCGTCACGCTGCGCGTGCCGGCGGCGCTGTTCCCGGTCGGTACGATGCTGGCGGTGTTGGCGAGGGTTGTGCCGGCCGCGACCGTCGAGGAAACGGTGACGGTGATGGTCAGAGTGGCCGTCGAGTTGGCGGCCACGGTAGCGGTCGCCGTAAGGGTGCCGCCGTTCGGCGAAGTCGGCGCCGTAATGCTCCAAGTCTTTCCCCCGTCGCTGGATTTATAGGTGGTATTGTTGTCCAGCACATCAGTTAGCGTGACGTTGGCCGCGGTCGATTCGTTGTTGATGACGGTCAGCGTATAGGTGAAGGTAGCACCGGCCGTCGTGGTGGCCGGAGCACTTCCACCGAGCATTACCTGCGTCTCTGTGGCCCCAATATCGATGGTGCCGTTGACGAGGCGCGGCAAACCGCGCTGATCGGTGGAGACTCCCACGATGCCGGTTGCGTTGGGGTTGCCATTGCTAATGGCGGGACTGGTGTTCCAGGCCAAGGGCAGAGTGTAGGTCAGGCCGCCGTAATCGGCGGGGTATTGCCCCGAATAAAGCTCACCCGGGGAAGTATTATTCGTCCAGTCCCCCACGAACAATTGCTGCGAGGCACCAGGCTCATAATTGGGGTCCGTGGCGTTGTTGCCGATGAGATTGTGATCGTTCACGGCGGCCGTGCCGTCGAAATCATCGTATGTTACGATATTCGTAGTAGCAGGAGGGCCGGGGTTGGTGATGATTTCGTCGAGGGCAATGACGGTGTTCGTAAGGTTGAGTGTGCTGTCCAGGGTGGTATAAACTCCACCTCCGCTTGCGGGGGGTGAACCCTGATACGGAGCAATGGACAACTCATTCCACGCGACGGTGGCATTGACGAGGGTGAGGCTGCCGCCCGATCCAAATAATCCGCCCCCTTCCGTCGCGCCTCCGTGCGGCGTGGCGCCTGAGCCAGCAACGCCGCCCGCGAGAAGGTTGACATCGAAGGTGGAATTGAGGACGTTCACCGTGCTGTTATCGGCGTACAGACCTCCGCCTTCCGCGTTGCCTCCAAGTCCGGTTGGGAGGTTGAGTCCGCCTTGGCCTCCATAGCCGGTGTTCCCGAAGAAGAGGGAGTTGACCACGCTGACGCCGCTGCTGCCGGAGACGTAGAGCCCGCCTCCCTGGGCATTGCCGCCGTTTCCGCTGCTACCCGTGTTGCTGTTTAGCGAAGTGCCTCCGGCTCCGCCCGAGCCGGCATAGAGGGTATTATCGAAAAACGTGGTATTGGTCGCGGAGAGCGTATCGCCGAAGATGGCCGCGCCGCCGCCGAGGGCATTTCCGCCCGCGCCGCCGTTGCCGCCTGAGAAGTTGTTGATGTTGCGTCCCCCCGTGCCGCCCTTTCCGGCATCGGCGGTGTTGCCAAGAATGTCGGCAATGTTGGCAGCATCTCCCAGAACCACGTTTTGGCCGGTGCCGGAAATGAACACGCCACCGCCTTCGGCCGCGCCGCCCGCCCCGCCGGTGCCGCTGATTCCTTTCTTGTTCAAGCTGCCGCCGCCCCCGTTGCCGCCCGTCGCCGTATTCGCATTGATGCCGGGCATGGGAGTGGTGCCGATGGTGCTTCTGGTTGGAAGGAGAACCAGAGTCGTTCCCCCTGTGATACTTATGGGAGCGTTGAGTACGTACACTCCGCCGCCGTCGGCCTCGCCGCCGTTCCCTCCGTTCGCGCCGCCTTTGCCGGCTTGTCCGCCTGGTCCGCCGATAGCCGTGTTGGCATCGATTTCGGTATCAGCTCCCGAAATCGATACGCTGCCGCCTTGCACGTACAGGCCGCCGCCCAAGGCGTTGCCGCCGTTGCCGCCTGCGCCGCCCGCTTTGCTTGACGCCCCCGAGCCGCCCACGCCACCGCCGGCGCCGTTCAGAGTGTTGTCGTTTATCTTCGCCCCATTCTCCACCGAGACCGTAATAGTACCCGAGGCAAACACGCCGCCTCCGTCTTCCTCGCCCCCCGCGCCGCCCGCGCCGCCAGGGCCATTCTTACCTGCTCCTCCTTGACCGCCGCTGCTGCTTTCGATCGTGTTGTTCTTCACGGACGCCGCATTGGTGAGAATGAGCGATCCGCCCTGGATAAACACGCCGCCACCTTGACCGAGGCCGCTGGCGCCCCCCACCCCGCCAGTGACATGCTTGGACGTTCCCTTGCCGCCGTTGCCGGCTTTCACGGTGCTGTTATTAACCCCCGTGCCCGACAAGGTAAGCGTGGCCGCCGTGGCGTAGATACCGCCGCCCTGGGCGTTGCCGCCCGCGCCCCCGGCCACTCCGCTGGCGGCATAGACATCGTTCGCCGTGATGATGCAGTTCGTGAGATTGACCGTGCCTCCGGAGATGTACAGGCCGCCGCCTTGGGCATTGTTGCCCGCGCCGCCGGTCGTCTGGCCGTTTCCTTTCGCCACATTGTCCACGACCGTAACGGTCTTCATTGTGAGGTTGGCGCCCGCATCGTAGACGGCGCCGCCCTGGGCCGTCGATCCGCTGGCCAGGCCACCCGTCAGCGTCATGTTTACCAGCGTTACAGACGCCCCCGAAGCCACGTCAAACAAACGGCCAAATGAGCCAGCGTTCAGATTGGAATTCAGGCCGGCGTTGAGGGTGGAACCATTACCCTCAATGGTCAGGCCCACCGCCGTGATAACCGGCAGCACGTTCGCGCCGTTCGTCGTGTTATTGGTCGAAGAGAATTTGTACGGGTTGGTTGCGCTGTACGTCAGCGTGATGGTATCGCCGGTGATGTTGGATGCACTGTCGCTGTTCGCGGAGTTGATCGCATTGATTAGTCCCACCGTGTCGCCGGCAGCGACGGTGTAATTGTTCGAGGGAACAATGCGATCTTCGAGATGCTCCAGTCTCGGTACGGTTCGCCGCCGTGGTTGGCGGGTCTTCTTAGCTTCTTGTTGAGAACGAGATTTGCCATGAACCAATCGACGCAGGGATGCGAGCCACATGAGGGAGTGTTCCTTTGTAACAAGTCAACGCTGACCTAGCTGAGCGATGTCCTTCCGGCGGCGACAGTGCCGCCGAAGGCGATTCCGTTCCTACACGGCTCGAACCCAACCCTTCGTTCCCAATACGGAGCGCACGAAGACTCCGGCGCGGCGCGGACGATCCACGGCTTCGCCGGAGGGGGACGGTGAAGTAGGAGGGTTTTCGTGTGTGTTCCGTGCGGCAACGGGGATCGAGCCGTCGGTTTGGGCGGGTTCTCGCGGTGCTGAGACCCCCGCGGAGGGAAGGCACCGGAATGAGAAAACTGAGTATAGATTCAGAGATTGGGGAAGTCAAGCGAGAAGCAAGTATTTATTGATGAGGATTTTGAGAATGTGCTAACATGAAAGGGTTGCCGATACTCCGGAGGGATTCGCTATCGTGTTCGTCATTTTCGGGGAAAGCACTCACTGGCTTTGGGACGTGGCCGCTTTGCTCCTCATCCCGGCCTTGGTGGTTTTGAACGGCCTGTTCGTCGCCGCCGAATTCTCCCTGGTGTCGGTGCGCAAGACCCGCATTGAGGAGTTGATCCAGCGCGGCGTCAAGCCGGCACTCTCGGTCGAATCGGCGATGAATCGGCTGGACCGCTCGATTGCGGCGACGCAGCTGGGTGTCACCCTGGCCAGCCTTGGTTTGGGCTTTGTCGGCGAACCAGCTCTGGCCGATCTCCTCAAGCCGCTGGGCAACTTCTTGCCCAATGGCTGGCGCGGCGTGGCCACCAATTCCATCGCCGCAGTCCTCGCTTTTCTGCTTATCACCTACATGCACGTCGTCTTCGGCGAATTGATCCCCAAGGCGCTGGCGCTTCAGACCGCTGATCGCTCAGCGTTGTGGCTGTCCGGTCCGCTGAATGTGTTCGCGCGCTTGTGCCGGCCGCTTCTCGTGACCATGAGCGGCACGGCCAATTTCATTCTCCGCCGTCTCGGTTACGAGGCCGCTTCCAGCGAAGAGATGGTCCACTCCGTAGATGAATTGAAACTGCTGATCGAGGACAGCGAGGAAGCCGGCGTTCTCGATCCCGATCAGGCCGAGTTCGTGCAAAACGTTTTCCACTTGTCAAATAAGCGCGTCCGCGATTGCCTGGTGCCGCGCGAAAAGATGGCCGTCCTCGAATTGAACACGCCGCCGGACAAGGTGCTTGAAGCCGTCCGAAGCGGCGCGCACACCCGAATTCCGGTCTACGAGGGCCAGCTCGATAACATTGTCGGCATCGTCAACACCAAGGACCTGTTCTATCTGTTCAGCCTCCAGGGCGTGGTGATCTTGCAAGACGCCATGTATCCGCCCTTGTTTCTCAAGCCGGAAGAGAGCATGGCCAACGCGCTGCGGCTGTTCCGCAGGGTGCGGCGGCCGATGGCCCTGGTCCGCGACGCCGAGGAAAAAATTATCGGTCTCATCACGCTGGAAGACGTGTTGGAAGAGATCGTCGGCGACATCGAGGATGAACACGATCGTCCGACGCCGAAGTTGGCGCGTAACCGCTTGCGGATCGGCCTGCGCGGCTAATTCGACAGAAATGCTCTTGATACTGTACGTATGTATATGCACAATAGGGAACGGCTGCCTACTCCCGGCGGCAGCCGTCAACCCGGTAGTGCTTCCATGCGTGCCGATGCGTTCATCGGGCATTTAGACGCCGACTCGTTTTACGTCAGCGCCGAGCGGGTCCGTGATCCCTTTCTGCTGGGCAAGCAGGTGGCCGTGCTCGGCAATCAGGGCGCCTGTGTCATAGCAAAATCGTATGAGATGAAGTCCGCCGGCGTGAAGACCGGCGAGCCGATATGGGAGGCCAAGAAGAAGTGCCCCGAGGCCATCTTCATCAAGCGCGATTTCCGCTGGTACGAAGTGCTCAGCCGCCACATGTACGATGTTCTCCGCGCACTCAGCCCCACGGTTGAGTTTTACAGCGTGGATGAATTTTTCTTCGCAGTCCCCGCCGATTCGGAATGTTCTCTCCAGCAGATGGCAGTCGCCTTCCGCGACCACGTGAGCCGATTGGTGGGCGTGCCTGTCACCGTCGGTATCGGCCGCTCGAAAACCCTGGCGAAATTGCTCTCTGACACGGCCAAGCCTTTCGGCGCCCGCGCCGCCGTGAACCGCGGCGAGGAGGAAGCGCTTCTTGAAAAACTTTCCGTCACGGAAATCTCCGGCATTGCCAGCCGCCGGGCGGCGCGGCTGGCCGGGCACGGCATCACGAACTGCTTGCAGTTCGCCCGCGCTGAGCGCCGCTTCATCCGTATGCTGTTGACCGGCACAGGCGAGGATTTGTGGTGGGAAGTCAACGGCACGCCGGTGCATAAGCTGCTGACCGATCGACCGCCGCACAAGATGCTCTCGCGCGGCGGCAGCCTCGGTGAATCGACCGCCGACCCGGACCGACTGCTGGCCTGGGTGGCTCGCAACCTGGAACGTCTGATCGAGGAGCTGGAGTTTCACGCCGTCAAGGCAGGGCGGCTGCATGTCTGGCTGGGTTACACCGCTGGCGGCGCCGCTGCGGCGTCGGCGCCGCTGTTAGCGCCGACGGATCGTTTTGACCTGCTCATGGATGCCTGTCGTGCCGGCGTCGAGCGGGCCTGGAACGGCTCGGCCATCAACCGCATGCACTTACTGGCCAGCCGGCTGGCGCGGCCATCCTTTGTTCAACGCGGCCTGTTCGATCCGCCGGATGAGCGGGCCGAAGCGGTGGCCAAACTCAAGCGTGAGGTCAACGCGCAGTGCGGGCGTTTCGCCCTGCGCAGCGGGGCCACGCTGCCGCTCAAGGAGATCTACCGCGATGCGGCGCAAGGCTATGACATATGCGATATTCGCGGGAAGATTTGTTTTTAAGGGGAAGGAGAGCACGACCATGTGTGTTGGAATCGCCCTGGCGGCCAGCGAGATGCCGCTGGAATTGCTCGAGCTGCCCCGCATGAAAGCACGACTCTTCACGCGCGGCGGCGAGTCGGAAGTGCGTTTCTACTTCCGCGATGAAGAAAGACTGCTGCCGATCATCCACGAAGGCAGATTACGTCTGGTACGCTGGGGAGCCAGACGATCGGAGAGCGCGGTACTGCCGCCGACGGGTTGGACGTGGCTGGCCTCAGTCGAGGGCGGCCAGTGGGGGCAAGCGAACGCCGAGCCGGTGGTGATCGCCGCCGACATGGGACTGGAAAAGGGCATCTGGTTTCGGACCCGTCAGGGCATCCACGGCCTGCTGGTGCGCGACGAGTACGGCATTGAGTCGGCCTACATGCTGTGCGAGCCGGCAAGTCATTACTTTCAAGTGATGACGCGCAGCAACCGGATGCCCGTGCTGATCGGCGAGCGGATATAGTGGTTAATGACTACTACTTGGAGTTCTTCTTGAGCCAGGCCGCGATTTCTTCCTGGAACTGGCGTTTGACGATGCAGTTGATGTGGTTCGCGTCCTTGATCTCGATCACAGGCCAATCCTTGCGGATCTGGCGCAGAGGCGCGACATAGAGCCTCTTGATAGGATCGTCCTTGTCTCCCACCAAGACAGCAACGGGAACGCGGATCGATTTGATTTCCGCTTCCGTCAGCGCCAGCTTGGCCAGGCTTCGGCCACAGACGGCCTGCGCCTTGGCATTGGGATCTTTCTTGCCAATCCGTGAAAAGATGAATTGGGCGCCGCTGCCGGTTTTCAACCAACCCATGCCGCCGAGCGTTCCGGACAGGACACGATCCGGATGCTTGACGAGAAAGTTCCCGGCAATGATTCCACCCATGGAATAGCCGACGATGTGCGCCTTCTTGATCTTGAGATGATCCAGGAGCCGGACGATGTCTTCGACCAACTCCGGGCCATAGGCTTCTTCCTTCGTTGGTTTGTCCGATAGTCCGTGGCCGCGTATGTCCAAGGCGATCACTTGGTGGTCCTTGGCCAACAAGGCGCTGGTTCCCGGAAGCGCCCAATTGATGCCGGCAGAGGAAAGCCAGCCGTGAATAAGAACGACCGGCTCGCCTTTGCCTTGCACGAAATACGCAATCTTCACGCCGTTGGAATTGAACGTCTGGGTGGGCGGGTTGTCGGCCGCGTGAGCGCGGCCAGCAAGCGCGACGAACATTACCAACGAACAACGGAAATAGTTCATGGGACCCTCATCAGCATCTTCGGTGAACTGGGTCGTTAAAGAAAAGCGATTCCGCTACTTATCGGATGCGCTTGCCGTCTTCGCTCTACCTATCACAAGATTATTTTTGCGGCTGGATGTCACAAAAAGCCCAAGGCCATGTCCAAGGGGCCGGTAGCCTTCCAGTTCATCGCGATTTGCAAAGGTTTGTGTCCGAATGCGAACACCTGGACCCTAAGCTCGTCCGTCCGCAACGGCGCCCTTGAGATCGAGCGTCTCTAACCGCCAGCCACGGCCTTCGATCACATTCATAACACAGGTAAGTTGTTTGGCGTCTTTGTCCCAATGGAGATTTTGGCTGAATGACGGAGCGAGAAATCGATGCGCGATCACTCCCGGCGCACTCGTTCGCCGAGCGGCCAACAGTTTTTCCGGATCATAAAGTCGTACCTCCGGTCGGACGTTGCCGTAATCAGCTGAAGCCAAGAAGTCCTTGCCATCCAACGAAACGAATTCGGGGCGGCAACCATTCACAGCAGCATCATCCTCCACGACCGCCAGCACAGCCCGGCTGAGATCCCCGTCCTCCAGAGCGCGTTGCCAATCCAAACGATAGATGATTCCCTTGCGGTTAACCGTATCGCCAAGGAAGGTACCCCAGTGAGGATGCCACGTCAGGCCGGTAGGATGTCTGAGCAACGGTTTGTCCTTGTTGCGCAACCAAATCACTCTTCCCGTGGCCTGGAAATCGGAGGAATACTCCCGAATGACGCCCACACGCGGTTTGACGTCGTAGCAATCGCCGTAAAGGTACACCTTGCCTTCATGGAAGCTGACGCCTTGCATGGCGCCGAGACCTTCCATCGTCCGCATCTTGACATCTTCCAGGACGGAGTCGGCGGACCAACCGGTCGTAACCGATTCGCGCGGAGGATCCGCCAGTGTGTTGGTGACACTGGTTTGAGTGACAAGGATTGCCAAAAACAGCGAGAGGAATCCGAAGGATTTTGATACCATGTAGAAAGCTCCCAAGTTAAAACCCTGCCAGCCCGCAGCGCAAGCGAGGGAAAGAACGACCCTTGCTTGCGTGCGAACCGACGACGCATCATTTCGTCTCGAAGGTGCTTCCGCCGTCACCGCATTACTGTCCTGACTGTCGGCGGGAACCGACAGCGGCCGCCGGGTTCGATGTCGGTTAGTCGTTCAGCAGCTTGTAAGGCCAGCGCTTCAGCACGCGGCCGTTCAGGTAGGCCGTCAGATGCTCGCGTCCGGTGCCCACCACCAGACGCAGGTACAAGCCCCGATGCCTCTTCCCCACCCGGAACGTCTGACTCAGCACCGTGACCGCCCCGGCCCCACTGACCCGCTGGATGAGGGTCACGCGGCCCTCGGACAGTGGCAGTCGCCCCGTCGGAACGATGAAATTCGCGGGCAGCTTCCGCAGGCATAGGCCCCGGCGGCGCTCGATCGAGGAGCCTTAGCTGACGATCGGGGGTGCAGTCGCTTCTTCTGCTCCCGCTTCGGCCCGCTTCCTCAGCATATTCGCCACCGCTTCCGAGTCCTCGTTGGCGTCGATCTCCACGATCTTGCCCCACCGCATGCGGATGACATGGACGCCATGATTGTGGTAGAGGGAGCCGTCCGGCAGGGTGGCGGTTCCCGACCAGCGGACGATGATGGCGGTGTCGTGGGGCCAGCCCTTGACCCAGACGTCGTGCACAGTCAGCTTGAGATCAGGCACGAGCCGGCCCAGGCGGCCCAGCCAGCGGCGGAACGCCTCGCGGTCGTGGCGATCGCCGCCGAGGGCGTGCTGCCCACTGAAGCGATGATGGACGTTCGGGGCACAGTCCTTCAGCAACGCCTCGTAATCCTTTTGATTGACCCGCTCGAAGATCCGCCTGGCGAGCCGCTTGACGATGGCGTGGTACATGGCCGGCCCCCGGAATGGCTTGGCCCGGGCGTGGGGCTTCGCGGTGTCTGACATTGTGCTTTGGGACTGCGCACGATTACTTCTACTATCTGGCATCGCTCAATCGATCACAACGGTTTTTGTATCAATGCCTTCCAGATGATACTACCCGATGGAAGGAGTCCCCATGATGGAGCCGCGTTTCCAGCGTCGGTGGCCGGCGTGGCGTGGGCCTGCAGCCGGCGGCAGACGGAGAGGATGGCCCTCTCCAGCACGGGCGGGATGCGCGGGGCGACGTGGTGGTTGCCCGCTGATGATCCCGTTCGGCAGGCGGCTCAGGGGGGTGCAGCCGCCGGCCCTCGCTTCCTTCGTGCGAGCAGCCTGTCGATCGAAAACATGCCTGCTCCTCCCAGGACCAGCGCGAGCAGGCCGGCGATATAAAGGAGGTTGACCTCGTACCCGGGCGGGCCGAACTTCGGCCCGTCGGCCGTCAACCCGATGGTGTTGATGGCGCTGAAGCCGTAACGCAGATGGACCGTGAACATCGCCACGAGCATCATGACGATCAGCGGAACGCTCACGACCGCGACGAACGCGCCTGCGAGGATCGCCAGGCCGCCGAGGATCTCGATGAGCGTGGACGCCCAGGCCGTCGCCTCCGGCAGCGGCGCACCGATCTGTTCCAGCAATTTGGCGAACCCCGCCGGCCCCCGACTGAGCTTGGCCCACCCGTGGGCCACGAAGCCGTATCCGATGATTAGGCGCAGCGGTAGCTGCGCCCATTGTCGCCACAACGTTTCATTTGGCGGTTTGAACATTTCGACCTCCCGTCAGTGTGCGGGCGAGTTCGATAAGGATAGTCCGATCACCAGACCTGCGAGGATGGTCATCAGCACCACCGTCGTGACGATCACGAGCCGGTAGTCCCGATTGAGGAGGAACGCGCCGAGCATCACCAGGACGCGCAGGACCGGCAGCGCGATGAACAGCGCCACGCCCGCGGCGACCACCTGGTCCCCCTCGACTCCGACGAGTGACATTGCCAGGCCCAGGCCCGTCACTCCGGACGCCAGCCAGGTTCCGTAGCGCAGCAACCCCGCCAGCAGCAACTCCGGCTGGCGAGCCTTGACGGTTGCTTTGCTCATTCCGAAGGCCCTCCCAGACTGACGCTGTAGCCGCTCAGGGCCATCCGGAGCGCCAGCGCCACGAGCACCACAGCGAAAAGCAGGCGTGCCCTCTCGTTGGATACGGCCATGAGAATGCGTGCGCCGAGGAGTGAACCGACGACAGACCCCAGGGCCACGGGGCCGGCCACGGCCGGGTCGATATCGCCGCGTAGGAAGTAGGCCCCAGCGCTGGCGGTGGCCGTCACCCCGATCATGAAGTTGGAGGTGCCAGAGGAAACTTTGATGGGAAGGCGCAGGGCGGTATCCATCGCGGGGATTTTCAGCACGCCGCTGCCGATCCCCAAAAGGGCCGAGATCAGGCCCGCGCCGTACATTAGCAGCATCCCCAGCGGCAGGCGCTGCACCCGGTATGCCACCCGCTGGCCGCGGTCGGGGTAGCTCCCGTCCAGCCGGAGCGCGCCGGCCCACCCCCAGGTGTCGGCCGTCGTGGCGGCACCGGCTGTCTCGCCCCGCCGCGTCAGCATCTGCCTGGCTGACAGCGCCAGGATCAAGGCGAACAGCATAAACAGGTAGGCCGTCGGGATGACGCCGGCCAGGAGCACGCCGGTCAGTGCCCCCAGCGTGGTGGTCGTCTCAAGGACGAACGCGAGCCGGATGTTTACCAGGCCGCCCTTGAGGAAGGGCGAGGCGCTGCCGCACGAGCAGGCGATCACGGAGACGAGGCTCGCGCCGATGGCGGTGCGGATGTCAATGTGACCGAAAGCCGTCAGGATGGGGACGATGAAGATTCCGCCGGCCATGCCGAGCATACCGCCCAAGGCACTGGCGCCGAGGGACACCGCGAAGAGCCACAAGACGAACCCGGGGCCCATGTCACTTCCCCCCATTCCCCCTCCGGGCCAGGCGGGTCACGAACCGGACCATGTCGCCCCGGTAATAAAGCTTTTCGTAATCGACCGGCCAGGCCCCGACGGCGTATGAGGTTCGCTCGATCAGGAACAGCGCGCTCCCGGTCTCGACGGCAAGGGCCTCCGCCACGACGGGTTCGGCGGCCACCGCTTCCAGCCGGTACTCGGCCTCGACCAAGGGCAGGTCGTACTTCTGCTCCAACAGCGAGAAGATCGGCTCCACCTCCAGGTCGTTGGTGATGACCTTCTCGCCCACCTCCCGGGGCAGGTAGGTCTCGTCGAAGGAGACGGGCTCGCAGTCGGCCAGACGCACACGCCGGATGCGCACGACGAGGGAACCCGCCGGCAGGGCGAGTTGGTGAGCGACGGTCTTGTCGGCCGCGACGAGTTGCTTGTCGATCACGCGCGCCGTGGGGTGGCGTCCCAGCGCATGCATGTCCTCGACGAAGCCTGTCAGCGCGGTGAGTTCCTGCGTGATTTTCGGCCGGGTGACGTAGGTCCCCTTGCCCCTCTGAATCTCGACCAGCCCCCGGCCGACCAGGTTCTGGACAGCCCGGCGCACCGTCGGCCGGCTGACGCCGAAGCGCTCGATCAGGTCATTTTCGGTCGGCAGTTGACTGCCGGCGGGCAACCTGCCGCCAGCGATGTCCGATGCAAGAACCGCCTCGACTTGGGCGTAAAGAGGGGTGGCGCTGCCGGGGTCGATCACACGGGGAGTTGTGGCCATCGTTCCTCCCACTCCGCTCGCGTCTGCGATGTCAAGTGCAAGTTCAGCCACCCGATTGGCGGAGCTAGATCTGACGATATCATAATGACATCATAACGTCGCTACGTCATGATGTCAAGGAATTGAACTGGTGACGCACCTCAAAAGCCCGGCCGCTGATCGAGGGCAGGGGCCGCCCTGCGGGTGGATGGTGAGGTTGTTCAGATTTGCGGCAACTCCCCGAATCAGTTCGCCGTCTGACGAATGGTTTGGCGTCGCCGGCGCGTAGTTCCACGCCGGATGCTCGGTGAAGTGGCGGAAGGGTCACGGGAGGATCGCGAGAAGGGGTATGGGCCGACACCAAACGCGGCGACGCGCTTTCGGCCTGAAACGCCGAAAACGAAACGATGCGCTGTCGGTTTGCACTTGCGCTGCGGGCTGTCAGGGTGTTATCTGGATGCCGCCGACTTCCAACCACGTTGTTCGCGCAGCCAGAGGATCTGCCCGGTATGATGACGGCTGTGCCAGGCATAAGAGCCTAGCGCTCGAAAAAGAGGCACTTCCTCGCCCATTTCCGGATGGAAATAGGAGCGAGCGTACTGTTCGGCTGTCATGGAGCGGAGCAGCTGTACCCAGCTCGCGTGCAACCCTTCCAGCAGAGCCAATGGCGCGGCGAGGCTGCCGGAACGAGAGTCCTCCAGGGCGACCCATCGACCCTCGTCATACGGCTTGATCGTCGGCCGATCTTCGGTCAGCGCCAACTTGAAGCGGACATAAGCGTTGACATGGCTGTCGGCCATGTGATGCACGATCTGCCGAATGCTCCAGTTCCGGTAGCGTGTGTCGAGTTGCTCCTCGCTCAGGCCGGCAACAGCCGCTCGCAGAGCGGCGGGTGCCTGCTCAAGGACAGTAATGGACTCCTGCCGGCGCTCCTCGCTGTAACGCTCATCGGGTACAAAAGGTCCGGCCGGATATTGCGGAGCTGTCATGTTCGGTCCCTCGAAACATCAATACGTTTGAAAATACGAAAGCTCAATCATCCCCAGCGTTTATTTATAGGGCGAACAACTCACCCGGCGACGCCGCGATCGTGATGGTCTGCTCGAAAATCATACTTCTCCCTCCGCGCGAAAGTTTCTGGTTCGCGTTGACGAGAAGCGATTTATACTTTATTATACAAAGTAATCTGTGTCATTGGAGGCTGCCCGATGACGATATTCGACTTGCTGTTCATTGTTGTATTCTTCGCCGTAATTGTCATGCTCGTGCTCGCGGGCGTTGCCGCTCTTCGAGGACGCCGCGCTCGAGCCATCGCCATTTCGCGCTGGCTTGGCATCGTTGCCGGACTCTATCTTGGAATCGTGATCCTTGTTTCGCTTATATCGCCTCGACGTGAACTCCAGGTGGGAGACGATCAATGTTGGGATGATTGGTGCCTGACAGTTACGAACGTGCGGCGAACGCCCGCCGAGAACGCGATTAGGTATATGGTAACGATCCGAATATCCAGCTGTGCTCGCCGTGTCGCTCAACGCGGCCGTGGTACGCAGGTTTACTTGGTGGACGACCGCGGCCGTCGATACGATCCGGTCCCCGATCCCGACGCGGTTCCATTCGACATCTTACTCCAGCCACAGGAAGCCGTATCCACGACGCGAGCATTCGAGATTCCCGCCGACGCGCATGACCCTGTCTTGATTGCGACGCACGGAGAGGGCTTCCCTGGCTGGTTCATCATCGGCGATACCGGCAGTCTCTTTCATAAGAAGACCGTTGTGTTACTGGAGTAGTCCTCCGCGACTCCTCGCGCTGCTGCACCGTCAGGTCTATCGCGAGTTGGTCGATGGAGGGAGCAGAGCTGCTACTCTTTCTTGTCTTCCTTGCCGCCGAAGCCAAGTTGCTTCTTGATCCCTTTGAGGATGCCGCTGCTGGCTCCGCTACTAACTTCCTCGACAGCCTTCGCGGCTTCTTTTGTAATCGAACTCTCGTTGTGTCCCTTGGAGCGGGTGACGACGATATCGTCGCTATTCTTGGGCAGTCCATCGGGGCCGTTCGAGCGAATTTCTAGGACGTAATTGAGCGTCGTCTTTTTGACACTACAGGTCAACGGCCGGCCGTACGCATCGTTGGCAGTGGTGGCAAACTTCTCGCCCCCATCCCAACGATCCGCTTCCGTGTTGAGAAGCGAAAGAGTTCTCTCGTGCAGTTCGTTTGCGCTCGGTCCGCAACCAGAAACGAATGCAACGAAAAACACAAACAAGACAAATGAGCGCGACATCGAACACCTCAATTCGCCGCGGCAAGCGGGTAAGACAAATTCGGTAATCGATTCAATCCCCAAATAGAAGGGTAGCACTAAACTCGACTGGCATCCGCTTTGCACTCTTATCCTAAGCACGATTTTACTTCTCGCCTGCAGGGCGGGCTCGAGATCAACCCGTAGAGAAAAACCCAGGAGGTGGCTTTATGATCGAACCACGAAAAGACCTGGCAATCGGCGTCTTCGAGCAGGAGGCGCAAGCGGAGCAAGCGGTATCGGAATTGTGGCGCGCGGGCTTCGCGCCGGATCGCATCGATATGGCCAATCGTCGCCTCGGTGTCGTTCGGGGCACGCCGCGTGTGCAATTCCAGAAAGATGCGGAGGAAGGCGCCGCCGCGGGCGCCGTGGCCGGCGCCGCCACGGGCGCCGTGGCAGGGGCCGTGGCCGGATCGTTGATACCAGGGGTCGGCACGGTTGTGGGCGGAATCGGCGGAGCGGCGCTCGGCGCAGCAGGCGGAACGTTTCTCGGCCCGTTCGTGGCGATGGATATTTCCGAGGAGGACGCCACCCGTTATTCCAACGCCATCAATGACGGACGCACCCTCGTGATCGTCCGCCAGATTGGACGTACCGACGAAGCACGCCAGATCCTCCGCTCTCACGGTGGATGTGAGTTGCCCGATTACCTGGCGAAGGAAGCTCATCGATAATCGTCCCGCCGTTAACCGCGCAGAAAGTCGCTCAATTTCATGAAGGATAAGTCGCACAATTGGGGGCCGTATTCCACCAACCGGCGCTATCGGTCGGGGAAACGGCCCCTTTGCTTTTGGATTGCGTCGCGCTTTCGGAACGTGTAAGCTCCAAGGGCGATCCTGGTTATGCCGAATGCAAGCATGGTAATCGACATGTCATGAGTTCGTCCCCCAGCCAAGACTTGGCCCATGCTCTCGTGGAGGAAGCCGGCGACGCGCTATTCCTCTTTGATCCCGACAGTGATCAACTCCTTCAGGTCAGCCGCATGGCTGTCGAGCTGACCGGCTTCGCCCGCGAAAAGATGCTGGCGCGTCCGGCGACGTATTTCTTTCGTTTTGGCGGAAAGGGCGGCCAACGGCGCTTCCGCGACGCAGCCGCACGTACCACGGTCTTCCACTCCCAAGAAGGATTCTTCCTCCGCACCAATCGGGACGGTGTGTGGATCCCCGTGAATCTGAGCATCGCTCGGCTGCACGTTCATCCCAAGACGCTCGCCCTCATCACCGCCCGCGATATGCGGGAACAACACGAGACCTTGCGGCGTCTGGCCGACATGGAAGCCGAGTTACGGCGCGTTATGGCCTCGGTGTCGGATTGTCTGTGGAGCGGCGAGTGTAGCAACGTTTCCCGCCATTCCAAGGGAGAAGGGAGTGGTTGGGTGTATCGCTATTTCTCGCCGGTCATCGAGAACCTCACCGGCCGGCCTCCGCAATTCTTTCTCGGCAGCCCGTACCAGTGGCGAAGCATCATCCACCCCGACGATCTACCATGCTGGGAACGCGCCATGGAACGACTGCGAGACGGACAGAACAGCCAGGAGGAATATCGCATCATCGCACCGGACGAGCGGGTTCGCTGGCTGCGCGAGAGCGTCCGTGTCACCCGACAGCCCAACAGCAAAACTTGCCGATTGGACGGCGTACTCAGCGACATTACAGAGCGCAAAGAGGCAGAAATCGGAATGAAACAGGCGGAGGAGGAGCGCGATCGCTTCTTCACCCTGTCGCTGGATATGCTGTGCATCGCCGACTTCGATGGCTATTTCAAACGTCTCAACCCGGCCTTCGAGCGCATCCTCGGCTATTCCCTGGAGGAGTTGCTGACGAGGCCATTCCTTGACTTCGTTCACCCGGAGGACCGCGAGGCAACGAAGCAGGCCGCGGAGCTTCTCGCCGCCGGCGGCGATGTCATTTCCTTCGAGAATCGCTACCGCTGCAAGGACGGCTCCTATCGCTGGATGCTGTGGACGGCGACTCCGTTTGCCGAACAACAGCTGATTTACGCGACGGCCCGCGACATCACCGAACGCAAGGCGATGGAGGAAACGCTGGCCCGCGAACGCAACTTGTTGCGGGCGCTCATGGATAACCTGCCCGATCACATCTTCGTCAAGGACACCGCCAGTCGATTTCTTATGGCCAACGCTGCCACGCTCCGTTCGCTGGGGGCCTCGCGCCAGGAGGAAGTTCTCGGCAAGACCGACTTCGATTTCCTCGAAAGAGAGGTGGCCGAGCAGTTCCACCACGATGAGCAGGAGGTTTGCCGTTCGGCTCAACCGCTGATGAACCATGAGGAGCTGCTGATCGATCATGCCGGACAGCGCAAATGGTTGGTGACAACCAAGGTGCCGTTGCGCGACAGCTCAGGCGAGATCTTCGGCATGGTCGGTATGAGTCACGACATTAGCGGCCGCAAAAGGATGGAGGAACAATGGCGGAAGGCAAAGGAAACAGCGGAGATCGCCAACCGCGCCAAAAGCGAGTTCCTCGCCCGTATGAGCCATGAGATCCGCACGCCTATGAACGGCATTCTCGGAATGACGGAATTGGCCCTGGAGACCGAGCTGACCCCCGAGCAGCGCGATTATCTGCAAATGGTCAAGGACTCGGCGGACGCCCTGCTCACCATCATCAACGATATTCTCGACTTCTCGAAAATCGAGGCCGGCAAGCTGGAGTTGGAGTCGGCGCCGTTCGCTCTGCGCGAGAGCCTGGACGACCTGGTCCGTCCCTTGGCCGTGCGCGCCCAACAGAAGGGATTGGAACTAACCTGCCGCGTCTGTCCCGATGTGCCGGATTGTCTGATTGGCGACCTCGGCCGGCTTCGTCAAGTCATCGTCAACCTGGTCGGCAACGCGATCAAATTCACGGAGCGCGGTGAGATCGTGGTGGAGGTAAAAGGACAGACAGGACAGGAAGGACAGGAAGGACAAAAGGTATTGGGTCCATCGAGTTCCTTGGTTTCTTTTGTGGAGTTGCACTTCGCCGTCACCGATACCGGCATCGGTATTCCGGCAGATAAGCAGCGGATTATCTTCGAGCCATTCGAGCAGGTCGAGGGCGGCAGTAATCGGCGCTACGGCGGCACCGGTCTGGGCCTGGCAATTTCATCGCAGCTGGTGGCCCTCATGGGCGGCCATCTGGACGTGGAAAGCCCGGTTAGCGGGGTTGCGTCAGCGCCCCGAGAGAAAATCCTCGGGGCGCTGACGCAACCCCGCTCACCAGGCAGTCGCTTCCACTTCACCGCACGATTCGTGCTGGGACACGAAGACCAGATAGCTGGAATCAGTCCTCTTCAGCGAACCATGGAAGTCGAGCCGGAGAAGGCTCCGCCCGAGAGGGAGGAGGAGCGGCCGCTCCGCATTCTGTTGGCCGAGGACAATGTCGTCAATCAGCGTTTAGCCGTGCGCATTTTGCAGAAACGCGGCCATTCCACGGTCGTTGCGTGCAACGGCAAGGAAGCGGTCTCCCTGCTGGAGCGCCAGCCGTTCGATTTGGTGTTGATGGACCTGGAGATGCCGGAAATGAGCGGTTTCGAGGCCACCGCAGCCATTCGCGCCCACGAGCAACGAAACGGCGGTCACATTCCCATCCTGGCGCTGACCGCCCACGCGATGAAGGGAGATCGGGAGCGCTGCCTGGCCGCAGGGATGGACGGCTACGTTGCCAAGCCCGTTCAGCCGCGGGAGCTGTATGAGGCAATCGCCAGGTTGGTTCCCAACGCCGCCCTATCCGAGAAAGAGACCACGCCTCCGCCGGTCGTCCAGGATCGCGGCGAGGCCCTCTCGCACGTCGGCGGCGATGCGAAATTGCTGCGCGAGTTGACGGACGTGTTTTTGCAAGATTATCCCCGCATGATTGAGGAAGTGATCGATGGTCTTTGCGCCGGCGATGCGGCCAAGGTCAAGCGCGCGGCCCATTCGATCAAGGGAGCAGTTAGCATCCTTGGCGGTAAAGCGGCGTTCGACGCTGCTCTGCGCCTGGAGACCTGCGCGCGCCAGGGCGATCTGAATCAGGCGGAAGCAGCGTGGCACGCGCTGCGGCAGGCCCTGCAACGGTTGCAGCACACGTTGATGAAAGGGTGATAAGCAGTCCATCCCCGCGACCTGGAAAATGAATAGGATGACCTCGCCAATAAAATGGAGGAAGCTATGTCCTCAACGGAGAATCCCTCTGCCGGCGGAGGGCCGACACCACAAGAATTGAAGCAGGCGCTCAAGGCGTTCAAGAAACGCTTGAAGCTCACGCAACTGGATGAGGAATCGAAGCTCGGCGGCGGGCCGTTGAGCCACGGCCGTGCCCGCATTGTCGCCATCATGCCGCCGAACCAGTTCTCGCCCGCCGTCTGGGAGGAATTGGTCAAGCAAGGAAAGCTCAAGAAGGCCGGCGGTGGAACATATGAACTGGTAGAGAGTTGAAAATGATTTGTCAGCCCGCAGCGCCAGCAAGGAATGTTCTTGCTGGCGCTGCGGGCTGACAAAATGAAGGAGAACCTTTGATGTCCCAAGCAACGCTGCCCCGTCCGTCGCTTGTTGAACGCTATTCGGCTGCCTTTCCGCGCTCGCGGAAACTGCACGAACAGGCTCGCGGCGTGTTTCCCAACGGGGTCACGCACGACGCGCGCCACCTGGAGCCGTTCGGCGTCTATGTCGATCGCGCTTCCGGCGCTCACAAGTGGACCGTGGAGGGCCGGGAGCTGATCGATTACTGGTCCGGCCACGGAGCCATCCTGCTGGGGCATAGCCATCCCGCCGTTGTCGAGGCGGTGCAGCGGCAAATGGAGAAAGCCACGCATCCGGGCGCTTGTCACGAACGCGAGATCGAATGGGGGCAGTGGGTCCAGCGATTGATACCGTCGGCCGAGCGCGTGCGCTTCACCGGCTCGGGCACCGAGGCCACCATGATGGCCCTGCGCTTGGCACGCATTTTCACCGGCCGGCCGCGCGTTTTGAAATTCGCGGGTCATTTCCACGGCTGGAACGATTTCCTTTTTCCCGGCGCGGATTATCCCCATGAGGAACCTGTGCCGGGTATTCCCGCCGAACTTACGCAATTCACCGTCATCGTTCCCCCCAATGATCTTGATGCCGTCGAGAAGGCACTGCGCGACGATCCGCAAATCGGCTGCGTCATCCTGGAACCGACCGGCGGCCATTGGGGCCAGGTGCCGGTCCGCGGGCCATTCCTCAAGGGACTGCGCGACCTCACAACCCGGCACAATCGCTTGCTGATTTTCGATGAGGTCATCACGGGCTTCCGCGTTTCGCCCGGTGGAGCGCAGGGACATTATGGCGTCAAGCCGGACCTGACGACATTGGCGAAGATATTGGCCGGCGGTCTACCGGGCGGTTGCGTCGCCGGCCGCGCCGACATCCTGGACTATTTGGCGTTTCGTCCGGGCAAGGCGAAGATGCGCCATCCCGGTACATTCAACGCCAATCCGCTGTCCGCGTCTGCCGGAATCGCTACCTTGCAGATCGTCGCGGCAGGTCAAGCCTGCTCCCACGCCAACACCGTCGCCCAGAAGTTGCGGCAGCGCCTCAACGCCCTCTTCGCTGAGCGCGGCGCTCCCTGGGCGGCATACGGCGAGTTCTCCGCATTCAAGTTCCTTCCCGGCTACGAGGGACCACGGCCAACCAGCGATGAGTTCATCCCCTATGGTGGAGTGCTGGAGAAGCTCGACGGACCGAGGAACGCAAAATTGAGCCAGGCATTCCGACAAGGCATGCTCCTGCATGGCGTCGATCTTATGGGGATGGGAGGCATGACCACGGCCGCACACACGGAGGCGGACATCGAGCAGACCGTTGCGGCAGTGGCGGGCACGCTGGATCTATTGAGCGAGGAGGGATTGGGGTAAGCAGCTTATCTGGCTTGCTACAATAGAAACAGAATTACTCGATCCCAAGCAGAGCCGCGCACGCAGTGCAGCAGAGTGAGCAGCACGCTTGGGGCCACTTACTCCGCTGCGCTGCGTGCGCGGCTCGGACGGAAAGCAAAGCAATTATGCCGCGCGATTATTACGAGGTACTAGGAGTTCCACGCAACGCCTCTGAGGCCGACATCAAAAAGGCGTATCGCAAACTCGCTCGCCAGCATCACCCCGATCGCAATCCGGGCGATAAGCAGGCCGAGGCACGTTTCAAGGAAGTGCAAGAGGCCTACGATGTGCTGAACGATAAGACCAAGCGAGCGCAATATGACCGTTTCGGTTTTGCCGGCCCCGGCTTCGGGGGTCAGGGTCCGTTCCGCCCCGAGGGCGGCGGGCCGGGCGGATTCGAGTTTCAAGGCATCAATCCCGAGGACCTGGAAAGCATCCTGGGCGCCTTCGGCGGCGGCGGCTTTGGCGATATGTTCGGCCGCCGGGCGCGCGGGCGAGGACGCGCCGCTCGACCGCCGGAAAGCGTCGAGGCCGAGGTTGTCATCCCCTTCGTCAAGGCGGCCCTGGGCGGTACGGTGTCTCTCTCGGTCGATGGGCGTGCGATCGACTTGCGCGTACCGGCCGGCGTCGAGGAGGGCAAGAAACTCCGTCTGGCTGGGCAGGGACCGGGCGGCGGCGATCTGATCGTCCGCATCAAAATTGAGCCGCATCCCTACTTTCGTCGTGAGGGCAACAACGTAATCCTGGAAGTGCCTGTGTCCGTAGCGGAGGCAATTCTCGGAGCGAAAGTGGATGTACCCACGCTGGACGGAACGCGTTTAACGGTCACGGTGCCGGCGGGAACATCGAGCGGAGCGCGGCTGCGGCTGCGCGGCAAGGGCATCGCCGGCGGCGATCAGCTCATCGAGATCAAGATCGTGGTCCCGAAAACGCACGACAAACGTAGCCGTGAACTCATCGAGGAGTTCGCGCATCAGAATCCACAGAACCCCCGCGAACATACGGGGTGGAGTTGAACTATTCTGCCAGCCCGCAGCGCAAGTGAGGGCGTGGTTCAACGGAATATGAGATCGGTCAGGCGATGCCTTCGTTTCGCTTCCGCAAGCACGAGCACCTGCGCCGTGCCGCCGACTTCCGCCGCGTCTATGAGCGCCGCCGCTCGGTCAGCGATTCCTCGTTGATCGTCTATGCCTGCGAGAATGATCTGCCCCATTTGCGATTAGGTTTGTCCGTATCGCGCAAAGTGGGAGGAGCGGTGCAGCGCAATCGGCTGCGCCGCTTATACCGCGAGGCGTTTCGCCTGACCCGCCATGTGATGCCCGTGGGACTCGATCTGATCCTCATCCCGCGTCGTGCCGAGCCACCGTCGCTGGCGGAATTGAAACAATCACTGCCGCGCCTGGTGCGCCAGGCGGCGCGGAAGCTGGAGCGCGAGGCCGGCAAATCATGATGGGCCGTCTACTGGAGGGTGTTCGCTTCGTGGGTTCGTCGCTGCTGATCGCCTGCGTGCGCTTCTATCAGGTATGCCTGCGCCCTATGTTGCCGTCGGTGTGTCGCTTCGAACCGAGTTGTAGCGAGTATTTCATCCAGGCAGTCCAGAAGTACGGCCCAATCCGCGGAGCATGCAAGGGTGCCTGGCGCATTTGCCGTTGCAATCCCTTTTCGCAGGGGGGATTTGACCCACCGTGATTCGACAGTGCATGGGCGAGCAGAGCGTTAACTTGGTCTCACACAAGAGCCTAAAGTTCATCGAGTGCTTGCAAGACTCGATCGATCTCGTCCTGAGTGTTGTAATGAGCAATTCCCAGACGCACCAATCCTCCGTGTTCCTCCAGCATCAATCGTTCGGTCAGCTCCACGGCATACATGTTGCCATTCCACACGTAGATTTCACGGCTTGCCAGATGCTCGGCCACTTGCTGCGGCGTGCGATCGGCCGCGGTGATCGTGATGGTAGGCACGCGCTGGCCGCGTTGTTCGCGCTCCGTGATTCCCCAAACGCGGAACCGTGGCCGCGACGCGAGACCGTCAAGCAATCGCTCGGCGAGCATTCGCTCGTATTCCTCGATGTTCTGGAAGGCGCGTTCCAATCTCCGGCGACGCGAGACTTGAGCTTCCGAGATCGATTCGACCGATGCGAGATAATCGATGGCCGCCGCGACCCCAGCCAATCCCTCGTGGTTTTGCGTGCCGGTCATCCAGCGGCCAGGCAAGTCGTCCGTCGCCGGCCGCAGCTTGTACGCGGGGAGACTACAGAGATGCTCCCGCTTGCCCCACAGAATCCCGACATGCGGCCCGAAGAATTTGTAAGCGGAACACGCCAGGAAATCGCAATCCCAATCTTGCACGTCGATAAGCCGGTGCGGCGCATAATGCACGGCATCCAGAAAAACCAGCGCCCCAACTTCGTGGGCCAAGCGCGTGATCAAGCGAACATTCGTCACGCTGCCGACCACGTTGGACGCACACGTCACGGCGACGAGCCGGACGCGCGGCGTGAGTTGGCGGCGCAGATCGTCGAGATCAAGAGTGCAATCTGCCGGATGAATGTCCACGAATCGCGCCGTGGCTCCTGCATCGCGTGCCGCCAGCACCCACGGACGGACATTGGCATCATGATCGAGGCGCGTAACGAGCACTTCATCGCCTGGCCGCAACGTCCGCCCGAAGGCACGGCTAAGGTGAAACGTCAGCGACGTCATGTTGGCCCCAAAGACGATTTCATCGGCCGAGGGAGCGTTGAGTAGGTCCGCCGCGGCTTGATGGGCTTTCTCCAAGATGGCGTCGGACTCGCGGCTGGTCGTGAAGACGCCGCCCTGATTGGCGTTGCAGGTGGTGAGGTAATGCACCATCGCATCGATGACTCGCTGCGGCACCTGCGTTCCGCCCGGTCCGTCGAGGAAGACCGGCACGCGGGCAGCTTCGCCCCGGGCGCGATTTAACGAAGGAAATTGCTCGCGGAGGGCATGTACGTCAAGCATCCAAATACCCCGGCCTTCACGAGAATAGCGAAGCGATCAAAGGATATACATAGGGTCCAGACGCGAAAAAGAAAGCGAACCGCAAACACTGAACCGAAAGCCGCTGTTCTTCTCATAGAGTTCTCATATTCACACTACATGGATTCTTCACGATTTCTTCCCTTGTCATCTGATTTTGCCGTTTCTACCATCAGTCTCTACCTGAACCTATCTCTCTAGCTCAGGACGGCTTGACGATCGCGACTCCATCCAGACCACAGACAAGGAAGCATGCCCATGCAACGGTGGCTACGCGGACTGTGGTTGACTCGATTGGTGTGCCAGGTACGCTGGACGCGATGGTATCTCGGCCGCGCGGCTAAGTGGGCACGACAGCAGTGGACGCGCCGGCGAGGCCCGGGGGGACTACCTCGGCGTTTGCCATTTTGCCCGCAACTGGAAGCGCTGAGTGGTCGCATCCTACCCGGCGAAACCGTCACGCCGCTGCTGTTAGCCATGAGTGGACCCGCAGAGGCCGACAACGCGCTGGTGTCTTCGCCGAGCTCGTCGCCGGACACGGAAGCGTCCAAAGCGCTGCGAAGCGATGAAACGCCGCTGACGCCGGCTGACCAATGGAGCTGGGTGTCGACGGACGGTCCCTCCTCATCCGACGCCAGCGGCTACCGTGTGTCCTTGGCCGGTGCTACGGATTCGGTCGGAGATGGCGGCGCGTCCAATCCGTTCTGGGATCTCGCCGCGGGTGGACCGATGCCACTTGCTGGAAACAATCTGCCGCCTGTCTCGCCCTCGGGATTGCCGCCCTTGTGGAACGCGGGTGCGACTGGCGGCGGCGGTGGGGCGGGCCCGCGTGGTTCGAGCACGCCCAATGCCGGCCAAGGCGGCGGTGGTCCGACCGGCGGCGGCAGCTCCAACCTGGGTCTGCCGTCACAGCCGCAATTGCAAGAAATGATGTCCGGGGCGGCAGGATTGGCCTCGCTCCCAGCCGGGGCAGCCGCCGGCAGTATCGGCGTCTCGGGTGGAACAGCCGCTTCCGGATCGACCTCCGGCAACGCCGAGGCCGGCACCTCGGCTGCCCCGTCCGAGGCGAATAGCAGCAACGCCACGGTTTCCTCCTCTCCGTCCACTCCGCCCACCCAGCCGTCCTCGCCGACGCCGACTCCCACGCCGCCGCCTACCCCGAACTCTCCCAACAGTGGAGGGAGTGGGTCCCTTAATCCCGAAATCCTCCCGGATGACAGCTCGCAAGGTATTCAATTTGTACAAGCGAACTCACAGACCTGGTCCGCCGTAAACGAGGGGTCTCTAAGTTTGTCGTTTGACAGCGATGTTCAAGCGGGAGATCTTCTGTTGGTTACTCTTGGGACATCGCAATCACAAGCCATTCCCTTTACCGTTACGGACACCTTGGGTAACACCTATAATCTCCTGGCAAAGTCGGATTATAGTCAGTATGGGGAGAGAGAAATCTATGCGTTTGGGGCGATCGCCTCGTCTTCTGGGCCGGATACGATCAATCTAAGTTATTCGAGCTACTTGGATTGCGAGCTTGGCATCCTTGAATATAGCGGCGTTAAATCGTCCGACTACGTCGATGGCACGAGTCAAAACATAGATGGTGGTACGACGTTGACAACTGGAACAATACCAGTCAGCCACTCGGGCGATCTCATTGTCGGCATCTTCAGCTCTGGCGATCTTTGGGAGGGTCAGTTTTCGGCAGGTTCTGGCTTTAATGAAAGATGCAATCCAACACCGGATTTTTGGGATTATCCCGTAGGTCTGGTTGAAGACGAACTAAACGTTGACTCCGCGACCGCCGCTACCGCAACTTATGACATAGACAACGGCGCCGACTATGCGGCCCTCGGCTTGAGCATCGAACCTGGGTCTACGGCCACCACTACCACCCTGAGCGCGTCCAACTCTTCGCCTGCTCCCGGCCAAGCCGTCGCCTTCACGGCGCTCGTGCAGCCGCAAGCGCAGGTGCAAGGCACACCCACCGGCACCGTCGACCTTCAGCTCGACGGCTCAGACATCGACCAGGAGTCGCTTCAACCAGGTCAGAATTGGGTGACGTTCCATGAGACTGTACCGGCGGTCGCGAGCGGCGGCAGCACTCCGTTCACCTACACGGCCGTCTACAGCGGCGACCCCAACTTCGACTCCAGCCAGGGCAGCGACACACTCACGGTAGGCGACCCGGCCTTGTTCGTCCCTGGCAGCAACTGCAACTGCGGCTGTCCCGACGAACCCGGCAGTGTGCCGAAGCAGTCAGCCAGTCCTAAAGCGCCGACTCCAAGCTCATCCACGGGCCAGCCGGTACGCTACGCAGATGGCGTCGTCACCATCGCCGAGACCGATTTGTATTCAGCCGGTTTTGGTTTTCCCTGGGCCCAGACCCGCTCCTGGACCAACGGCCCCGGCTACTCTAACGGCGTCAACGGCAATGGCTGGGTCGATACCTACACGCCGCAGCTGATCCAGGCCGATGGCTCCACGAACAATACGCTCATCGTCATCGCCAACGGCACCACCGCCTACTACTTCACCCTGGTCAACGGCAGCTACCAGGCAGCTTTTGGCGATCCCTCCCAACTGACCTACAACAGCAGCAACGACACCTACACGCTCATCGACGGCGTGGGCGATCAGATCGTCTTCGATGGCTTCGCCTCCTCCTGGCAGACCGCCCAACGCGGACAATTCCAGAGCTACACCGATGCCGACGGCGTGACCACGAATGTCACGTCGTACACCAGCGACGGCCACATCGCCGAGATGCAGCGCGCCGCTACCAGCAACGGCCAGACGGTCACCGAGGCCTGGCTGTTCAGCTATCTGCCGTCCACGGATATCAACGCCGGATTCTTGAGCAATGTGACGCTCCAGCGTCAGGTCAACGGCGGCGCCTGGTCCACGGTGCAGCAGGTCGCCTACACCTACTATGACGGTACCCAGGAGTACGGCGGCAACGTCGGCGATCTCATGACCGCCACCGCCCTTGATGGCTCCGGCGATGTGCTGCAAACCAGCTATTACCGCTACTACACGCCCGGTCAGGCCAACGGCTACGCTGGCGCTTTGGAATACGTCTTTAATCCCGCCTCCTACGCCGGTCTGACCGCCGCCCTGGGCACCGATCTCGGCAGCCTGAGCGATGCCCAGGTGGCCCCCTATGCCGATAACTACTTCCAATATGACAGCCAGCAGCGCGTCACCCAGGAAGTGGCGGCGGGCGCCGGCGATTCGCAGACCAGCGGCGGCCTGGGCACTTACACCTTCAGCTACACCGCCAGCAGCAATGCCCCCGGCTATAACAGCTGGGCCATGAAGACGGTGGTGACCAACCCCGACGGCAGCACGGACACCGTGTACACCAACGCCTACGCCGAGGTCATGCTCGACGATCATTACGACCCGGCCAGCGGCCTCAACACGGATGAGTTCTACGCCTACAACAGCCAGGGCCAGCTCATCCTCGATGCCGCGCCGTCGGCCGTCAGCGGCTACAATGACACCTACGCCGACTTGCTCGATAACGTCAATGGCGCATACCAGTATCTCAACAACAACAGCGGTCTGCTGACGCGCTACGACTACTACACGACGACGACGGCCGATGAGACGACAGCGGGCGGCGTGGTCAATTACCTGGAAGACGCGCAGATTCAGCAGGGACAGCAAGGCACGCTCATCCCGCAAGAGACCTGGCAATACTACGCCCATGCTTCAGGCGGCCAGACCCTTGCGCCGGTCGCCACGGATACGGTCTATCGCAACGACGACGGCACGGGAGCCGAGACGACTACTTACACTTATACCTGGTACGGCGATACCTCCGAGATCGCTTCGCAAACGGAAAGCGATCCGGTCGTTACAGGGGCGCAGAATGGTCCGGGTACGCCCGACGTGACCACGACCGATTTCGACCTCTTCGCCAATACCCAGTGGGTCCAGGATCCGGACGGCTATCTCCAGTACTACGCCTACGACCTGGCCACCGGGGCACAGGTGACGCAGATCGTCGATGTCAACACGGCGGAGGGCAGCGAGTTCACGAACCTCCCGACGGGCTGGAGCACGCCCAGTGGCGGCGGCTTGAACCTGGTGACGACCGACGTGGTAGATGCGTTGGGCCGGACAACGGAGGAGATTTCGCCCAACGGCAACATCACCTATTATGTCTATCTCGATCCGCAGCATGAGGAGCGAATCTACGAGGGCTGGAACAGCAGCACGGGCATGCCGACGGGACCGACGGAAGTGATCCGCGAAGATGCCGCCGACGGCTACACCGAGACGCTGACCATGTCGGCCACGCCCAATCTCAACGCCGACGGCACGCCCAACGGTTCGGAAGCCATCGGCAATCTGCAATCCCTGGCGCGCGACTACACCAACGACGCGGGCCAGATCATTGCCGAGGATGCCTACTTCAACCTGGGCTGTTTGTCTTACAGCACCGGCGTGGTGGGCACGGTCAACGTCAACTATTACCAGACGCAATACGGCTACGACAGCGGTGGCAGCCTGGCGCGAATGCAGACGCCGAACGGCACCATCTACCGCACGGTGTACAACAGCCTGGGCGAGGAAGTCAGCGATTGGGTGGGCACCAACGATACGCCCGCTTCCGGCGAATGGTCGCCAAGCAACAACACCGGCACGTCGAACATGGTGATGGTATCGAGCTATGTGTACGACAATGGAGGTGTTGGCGACGGTAACTTGACGCAAGAGACGGACTATCCTGGCCTGGGCGCGGCGCCGCGCGTGACCGATTCCTGGTACGATTGGCGAGATCGCCTGGTGGCCCAGAAATCGGGGGTCGAATCCAGCGAGAATGACGGCGTCAATCGGCCTATTCTCGTCACCACCTACGACAATCTCGACGAAGCCATCCAGACACAACAATATGAAGGCGACGGCGTGACGCCGCAAATTGTCAACGGTGTGCTGCAAGCGCTCGCCCCGTCCCTGCTACGAGCACTGGAGATTGATAGCTACGACAATCAGGGCAGTGTCTATCAGACGCAAGTCTTTGACGTGAACCCGAAGACGGGCGCCGTATCCAGCAGCGCCCTGACCACCAATTTCTACTACGATCATCGCGGCGATTTGATTGCCGAGTCCGATCCGGGCGGGTTATGGTACAAGAGCCAGTATGACGGGGCTGGCCGCGACGTGATGGATTACACCACCGACGGCGGCAGCGGCACGACCTGGGCTGAGGCATCGAGCGTAACCAACGATACGGTGCTGGAGCAGGAGCAGACGATCTATGACGGCGACGGCAACCCGATCGAGACGATTGACAGCCAGCGCTTTGACAATGCTACCGGCGCCGGCCCGCTGGGCACTCCAATCAGCGGTATCGGAGCGCGTGTCTACTACGCGGCTGAATATTACGACAATGCAGACCGCTTAATTGCGGATGTGGACGCAGGCACCAACGGCGGCACGGCCTGGACGCGGTCCAGCAGCGTACCGTCGTCGTCGTCAACGCTGCTGGTGACGCAATATGTCTATAATGCCGCGGGATACGTGCAAGACACCATCGACCCGATGGGCGTTGACGACCGCACGCTCTATGACAATCTCGGCCGAACGACCCAGACCATCCAGGATTACACCGACGGCGTCGAGACGGCCTACAGCAACATCACCACCGAATATGGCTACGACGGCAATGACAACACCCTCTACGTCCGCGCCGATGAGCCGGGCGGCGCATTTCAGCAGACGAATTATGTCTACGGCGTGACTACGGCCTCGAGCAGCGGCGTCAACAGCAACGACATTCTCTCCACCATCGAGTATCCCGATCCATCCACGGGCCAGCCCAGTACCAGTCAGCAAGAATCGTACCTGGTCAATGCCCTGGGCCAAACAGTGCAGTACACCGATCGAAACGGCAACGTCCATCAGTACAACTACGACGTGCTGGGACGCTTGACCTCCGACGCCGTGACGACCTTGGGTGCCGGTGTCGATGGTTCGGTGCGCCGCATCGAGTATGGCTACGACAGCCAGAGCAACCTGTCCCTCATCACCAGCTACGACGCAGCTTCGGGCGGCAATATCGTCAATCAAGTGCTGCGGCAGTACAACGGCCTGGACCAACTGACCGCCGAGTACCAAGGTCATCACGGCGCCGTGGACACCAGCCAAACAGGCACGGTACAGACCAGCGTTCAGTACGTCTACAATGAGATGGCCAACGGTGAAAACAACAGCCGGCTGGTCAGCATCATTTATCCCTCGACGTGGTCCAACGCCCGCTATACGCTGAGCTATAACTACGCCGCGGGCCTGGACGACCGCATCAGCCGGCTGTCGTCGCTGACGGACAATAGCCCGCTATCCAACGGCGCCACTCTAGAAAGCTACAAGTATCTCGGTCTGGGCACGGTGGTCGAACGCGATCATCCGCAGATCAACACCAACGAGACGTACATCTCGCAGAATGGCCAGACGGGCGACGCGGGCGATCCCTACGTGGGGCTGGATCGCTTCGGTCGGGTGGTCAATGACAACTGGGTGAACACCAGCACGGGGCAATCGACGGACGATTTCGTCTACGGCTACAACGCGGATGGGGATGTGTTGTACCGGCAGAACCTGGTTGATGCGGCCATGAGCGAGCTGTACCAGTACAACAGCCTGGACGAGCTGGTCAACTTCCAACGCGGCACGCTGAATTCGAGCGATACGGGCATCGTCGGCACGCCCTCGGCAAGCCAGAGTTGGACTCCGGATGCCGTGGGGAATTTCGACAGCGTGACGACCAACGGCAGCACGCAGACGGAAACCTTTAACCAGCAGAACCAGATCGCGTCGATTTCGGGTTCGGGGACGGTGTTGTACGACAACAACGGCAACCTGACGGCCGACGGCAGCGGCAACACCTACGTCTACGATGCCTGGGACCGCCTCGTGGCGATGCAGAACAACGGTACGACGGTGGCGAGTTACAGCTACGATGGTCTGGGCCGTCGCATCGCGGAGACGCATGGGTCGAACACGCGGGAGCTGTACTATTCGGCGGATGGCCAGGTGTTGACGGAGTGGTACAACGGTCTGGAGCAGGCGCGGAACGTGTGGAGTCCGGTGGCTCCTGACACGTTGGTGCTGCGTGACCAGGCACGCCAAGACAATGGCGTGTTGAACGATCGCTTTTATGTTCAGCAAGACGCCAACGGCAACGTGACGGCGTTGGTGAATGCCATCAGCAGTTATGTGGTGGAGCGTTATGCTTACACTCCCTACGGAGTACAGACGGTACTGAATCCGGACTTTACGGTGCGTGGGACGAGCAGTTACAACGTGCCGTATGGCTTCCAGGGCCTGCGTACCGACGCGACCGTGCGTCTGAACTTCGCCGATAATCGCGTCTATGACCCAACGCTGATGCGTTGGTTGCAAACCGACCCTCTCGGGCTCAATGCGGGCACGAACGACTATGAATTCGTGGGCGATGGACCGATCGACCAAGTCGATCCCCTTGGTCTGGGTCCGTGGGATTTGTTGGAACGATTCCAGGATGGTTTGGGTCAACTCGGCCGTGGGCTCAGGGAGCTGCCCGCCGCCACGGGGCGGGCGTATGACCGCTTCACCGAGAGTGCCGGCAATCTAGCCCGGGGCCGAGTGAACCCCGTTGTTGTCCGCGGCTGGGAAAAGCTCTGGGATGACCCCGCAGCGGGTGGCGTCGTAGCGGGCAAGGTCGCTCTGGACATGCTCACGGCGGCGCCTCGAAAGCTCGGCGAGGGCATTGCGACTGGAGATCGTCGTAAAATCCTCGAAGGGGGTGCTGAGACGGGGCTGCTGTATTTGGGTGGCAGACAGCTCGGACGCAGGTTACAACGACCCTGTCCTGCTCCAGGAACGCAAACGAGCGGTTTGAGCGTGCTACCACGGCGCGGCATGACTTCCCGCACTGTCACGGCCCCCAATGGCCGCACACTCAGAGTCTGGGGGCAAGGCGAAGCGTCAACTTCCACTACTCCAGGTCATGCCGAGGCGATGAACAACCTTGTCAATCGCCTCGCGGCGACAGGCGAGTACGAGTATGCTACCATTCAGCGCAGTTGGCGCACGGCGACGGGGCGTGTCGGGGGGAGTGGACGTATCCCGGATGTGATCGGCGTGCGACGGAATGGCGTTGTGGACGCCTGGGAAGTGCGGTCGGCTACGGATGATGCTGGAGTTCTCCTTCGGCGATTGGAAGAAGGATTGAACACGCTTCCGTCTGCTCGCCGGGGTCGGGTCAGAGTCATTCCACCGGAGCCACCTGGAAATCAGCAAGGGTCGAGCAATTGAACACGCAAGGAACACCTGTGTCCGAAGAACGCTTTGTCTTGGCCTTCTATGGCCTCAATCCATCCCCAAAGGTGGGTGAGGACTTTTTCCTCACCGCAGGCCAGTGGTTCAGCGAGTTAGGCTATCCGCCTGACAAGATGAGCGTCAGTGGGAAGGGCCATAGTGGCAAAGTTGGCGACTATCGCCGGGCGACTTCAAAACTTCAGAAGACCGGCTTTTCCGAAGTCGAGAGTTTTTCCATGTATGCATCCAAACCGAACGCCTTCATTGAGGAGTTTTTTGCTTCTGCTTTCTTTGCTCACGCAGAC
Source organism: Gemmataceae bacterium (assembly GCA_035653735.1). Classification (GTDB taxonomy): domain Bacteria; phylum Planctomycetota; class Planctomycetia; order Gemmatales; family Gemmataceae; genus JAJPHU01. The sequence goes on along the minus strand of DASRBG010000188.1, from coordinate 2,282 downwards.
CGTCATGGTGGGGATGCGGTAGTCGCCGTGCCATCCTCGCTCATAGCCAGAGAGACTTGGCTGCCAGTTGCACGGAAGATCATCGAGAACGTGCGACCTGCCTACGGCATCGGTTTCAAGCGGGAGTTGGGCCTGGGGCCGGTGTGGTATGCCCTGGGTGTTTGCTACGGTGGTGATCCAGTTCCAACTGGCGAAGCCTACGAAGAGGAGCGCAACATTTCTCGTTGGTGCGATATGGGTAGGGTCAAGCAGGTCTATCGAGAGGGCTTGTTACGGGACGTCTACCCCTGGAACTTCCTGACGCAAACGCAACTCACCAAGGAGGTCGGCGGCGTCTTGCTCGAACAATGGATTCGCCAGGATGCACGGCGAGGTACTCTCAGCCCGCTTTGCGACGGTGTTTCCCTTTGGGAAGTGGGCGAGGCTCATCTGCCTGCTGTTCGGCAGGCGCTTCATCAAGCCGGTACCATCTTCGATTGGCGGAAATACCCGTAGTTGTTATCGCCGGTCCGGTACGAAAAGATGACGCCATGAAAAGTGAGTCGTTTTAAGATGTTCCGTCTCGCTGGACGGCAGCGGCAACACCTACGTCTACGATACCTGGGACCGCCTGGTGGCGGTGCAGAACAACGGTACGACGGTGGCGCGTTACAGTTACGATGGTCTGGGTCGTCGCATCATGGAGACCAGGAATTTCAAGGTGCCAAAATGGCGGTTTTTGCCGTGGTTTTACAAGAAACTTGGCGGAACGCCGCTATGGCTTGACCTCAGAATCGAAGGAAAACGCTCGAAAACTGCCTCTTTGGCACCTTGAAATGCCTGATCATGGAGACGCATGGGGCGAACACGCGGGAGCTGTACTATTCGGCGGATGGCCAGGTGTTGACGGAGTGGTACGACGGCTTGGAGCAAGCGAGGAACGTGTGGAGCCCGGTGGCTGCCAACACGTTGGTGCTGCGTGACCAGGCACGCCAAGACAATGGCGTGTTGAACGATCGCTTTTACGTGCAGCAGGACGCCAACGGCAACGTGACCGCGTTGGTGAATGCCGTATCCAGTTATGTGGTGGAGCGGTACGCTTACAGTCCTTACGGTGTCCAGACGGTACTGAATGCAGACTTCACGGTGAAAGGCACGAGCAGTTACAACGTGCCGTATGGGTTTCAGGGCCTGCGTGCCGACGCGACCGTGGGCCTGGATTTCGCCGATAATCGCGTCGATGACCGAACGCTGATGCGTTGGTTGCAAACCGACCCTCTCGGGCTCAATGCTGGCACTAACGATTACGAATTCGTGGGCGATGGACCGATGGATCGGGTGGATCCCAGTGGCCTGACGTGGAACGACCTGTTTAATCTCTTCCGCTATCCCAGGGAAACAGCGGCAGGAATGGCGGCTGGCTTGACGAACCTGAAGGAGGGGGCGAAGACTTTCGGTGCCCAGGCGATGTACACCGTCGTAGACACCTCAGCATTGATGGGCCAGAAGATGCTGAGCAAAGTAGGTATCGAGCGTGCGTATGCACCGCGTTCGTCCCTTTATCAAGGCTTGGCGATCACACTAAAGCCCGGCGCGTATCTGCAGCAGGCGGGCGGACAGATGGTCCGTTCGGGTGTGACGCTTGGAGGTGCGGACATACTCGATGCGATTCGTGAGTTCGAGCAGACCGGGGATGCGACGAAGGCGTCGCAAAAGCTGGGTGGCGTGGCGGCGGGCAACCTCACGGCAGCGGCTGCTGGCAAGCTTACCCAACCTTCGAGACAACCATGTGCCCAACCTGGGGCAGTTTTAACTCCAACTACCAAGGGCGCTCGTCAAACCTTTGCCACAGGCCAAGAGTGGTATCAATACTACGCTCAACGATACGGTGCGCGGAACGTCGAATGGGTGAGCGGGTCTGGTAGAACAATCACATGGCCGAGCCAACTGCCTCTTCCGGCGAACATAGTGATGGTTCGTGTTCGTCCCCCTCCCTGTCCGATCGTCCACATTCATCTCGGAGCTTGAAAGTGTCGCCGGGCCTCGCCCACCAAGAGCGATTGGGCATCACAATCAACCATTAGGCTTGAATGGCGTTGATAACGGCCTTACGAACAGGTCGTGGCAGTTCAACCCTGCTCACCAAAACGGCCACAATCTCATGTCAATGGGCGCTTCAAAACCAGCCACTTATGGGCGCTTCAAAACCAGCCAGGGTCTAATTGTTCAGTCCACATGCTTCAATTCTCTAGGCGAGCATGTCCGAGTTAACTTATGACACCGCCGTCGTGGCGACTTTGACT